>CBFIIP010000018.1:0-1853 GCA_965662705.1 Flavobacteriaceae bacterium | reverse complement strand
CTCTCAAGGAGAAACAAGGTTGTGGGAATTAGAACCCAACGCTGATGTCAAAAAGAAGAAATCAGGCAACTACATGTTCAGTAAAGAACGAAATGATCAATTTGATGTGATTAAAGCCAAATTTTATAAGCATCAACTTTTAACGGATTATCTTTCCGCCCATGGCTACCGATCATTCCAATCGGGTAAATGGTGGCTGGGATCATGGAAGGAAGGCAAATTTGATGCAGGCATGACCCACGGAGATTTCAAAAGAGGAGGAAGGCATGGTGATGAAGGCCTGACCATTGGTCGTGAGGGGTTGAATCCTATCTTTAACTTTATCGATCAAACTCAAAAAGACAATGCTCCATTTTTTGTTTGGTATGCTCCTTTTTTACCCCACACCCCCCACAACCCGCCTAAGGAACTCTTGGATAAATACATCAAAATAGCCCCCAATAAAAGTGTTGCAGAATACTGGGCCATGTGTGAATGGATGGATCAGACCGTAGGGGATTTGATGAACCACCTAAAAGAAAAATCTTTGGAGGAAAACACCTTGGTTGTTTATACCACCGATAACGGCTGGATTCAATCCGAAAAACACAATCGGTATGCCCCCCGTTCAAAAAGGGCCCCACATGAAGGGGGGGTGAGAACCCCAATCATGTTCAAACTCCCAGGGGTAATCCAACCAGAAATGAATCACTCGACTTTGGTCAGTAATATTGATTTGGTTCCCACTGTATTGAACTTTTTAAATGTTACCAATGATGAACTGCCCGGTATCAATGTGCTGGACATAGAAGCATCAGAAAAAAGGGAGACACTTTTTATCGAATGTTACAACCACGATATTTTAAATGTCGAAAAGCCCTCAGAAACTGTTTTGTACAAGGTCGTATTGAATAAAAAATGGAAACTGATGGTTCCCAATCCTAACATGGTGGTGAGAAGTTACGATACCCCCGAGGAGCAATACCAAGGCTATTACTCAAATGAAATTCAATTGTTTGATTTAGAAAATGACCCGCAAGAGCAGAATAATGTTGCGGAAAAATATCCTCAAATTGTTGAGGAGATGAGCCTTCAGATTGAAGATTGGTGGCAACCCATTTAATGAAATACCAACGAACATGAATCAACTGGCTTTCAAAATGTACTTAAAGCCTAATATGATTGAGGAGTATCAAAAACGGCACGATATGATCTGGCCGGAATTAAAACAGCTTCTCAAGGATACAGGAATAGGTTCGTATCATATTTTCCACGATCCCGAAACCGACTGTCTTTTTGCCTATCAGGAAACCGATGGCAGGGACTCCCAGTCACTGGTAGACAATCCCATTGTAAAAAAATGGTGGGAATACATGAGCGACCTTATGGAAACAAATGAGGACCATTCCCCGGTTCAGTTAGACTTAGCTAAAGTTTTCTCCCTCTAAAATCATTGGGTTACAAAAGAAAAGTCATATTTCCCTGACCCCAACAATAGGCTGGTTTTTTCATGGGTCTCATGACGTTCCAAAATTTTAGAGCTTAATTTAGCGTTCTCCAATGACCAACTCCCCCCCCTTTGTTTATTGAGGATGATATCGGATGTTGTATTGGCAGGAATCTCAACGGTCAAGTGTATTTTTTTATTTTTTCTTTTCCATGTTACCTTGATTTCACCATAATTGGAATCAAAACTTCCTGCAATGTTTTCGAAATTCTTATCAAAGATGGGTTCGATGGTAAAGCGCTTATATCCGGGGTATTGTTCATTGATCTTTAATCCCATCAAATTGTTGTACATCCACTCCCCAATGGCACCGTAGGCGTAGTGATTGAACGAGTTCATGCTGGGATACTGAAAGCTACCGTCGGGC
>CBFIIP010000017.1:0-3335 GCA_965662705.1 Flavobacteriaceae bacterium | reverse complement strand
GCGTAAATTTCACCAATTCTATATAAGACAAAAGTGGTGAGCGGAGAATCTTATATAGAATTGGTGAAATTTACGCCCACCGGTGTTGAAATAGAATCAGTAATTTCCTATGGAAGTTCGGATCATCCAGACTCAAAACATTATTCCGATCAAATGGAATTATACGCCCAATTCAAAACCAAAAAAATGACCTTTGATAAGGAAAAAATTTATCAGGAAGCAACGCGGATTTATCACCCTAAGTAAGTTTATTTTTGACGGCTTCTTTGTATAGTTCCTCGTACTGAATAACAACTTTTTCGATATCAAACTTTTGGGAAGAATCATAGGCTTGTTTCTTAAACTGTTGGTTCCGATCCGTATCCTCAAGAATATAGATCGCTTTTTCTGCCATAGCTTTTACGTCTCCCAAGGGACACAGAAAACCGGAGACTCCATCTCTTATAACTTCTGGTAACCCCCCAACGTTTGAACAAACTACAGGAACACTGTGAACCATGGCCTCAAGGGCAGCTAAGCCAAAACTTTCCTGCTCAGAAGGCAGGAGAAACAGGTCTGAGAAACACAATATTTCATCGATCTCGTTGCTTCGTCCTAAAAACAAAACCTTATCCTCCATTTGGTGAGCCTTGCAAAAACGTTTTGCTCGCTCTTTTTCTGGGCCATCTCCTACCATCAGTAATTTAACATTCAATTGCTCACTAATGATCTTAAAGGTCTTTAGGATATCCAGTATCCGTTTCAGTGGTCTAAAATTGCTAATGTGCGTGATAATCATTTGATCGTCTGGAGCAATCTGTCCTTTCTCACAAGGCACATTTTTATATTTAATTTTGTTGATATCAACAAAATTTGGAATAACCTTTATATCATTACTGATATCAAAAAGACGCTCGGTATCCTCTTTCAAGCTTTTGGAAACAGCCGTTACATACTCAGAGTGATTAATGGTGAATTGTACTGCTTTTTTGTAAAAAGGATGACTCCCTACGAGGGTAATATCAGTTCCGTGCAGTGTTGTGATCATTGGAATAAATATGCCCTCATCAGCCAACATTTTTTTACTCATATAAGCCGCATAGGCATGAGGAATGGCATAATGCACATGCAAGAGATCAATCTTGTATTTGATCACCACATCCACCATCTTACTGGATAATGCCAATTCGTAGGGCTGATATTTAAACAGATCATAATTCGGCACATGAACTTCGTGGAAATGCAGATTGGGTGTCAAATTTTGGATTCTTACCGGTTGTTTGTAGGTAATAAAGTGAATCTCGTACCCTTTTTTAGATAGGTAAAGTCCCAATTCAGTGGCCAAAACGCCACTCCCTCCAAAAGTAGGATAGCAAACAATAACGATTTTCAAAAGTTCAAATTTTAGTGGATTAAAGATCGGTAAACAAGACCTTGCATTCGAGTTCTGATATTGTGTTGTCCCAATAGATTATTGGTCATACTGGGATAGGTTCTGTTGGATAAAAATACAAAAATCAAATCGTGTTCTGGGTCAGCCCAAGCGTAAGTTCCTGTAAAACCCATATGACCAAAGCTATCGAAAGAAACACAGCCACAGGTGGATCCCTCTCCTGCCAATTGAGGTTTATCAAGGCCTACGCCTCTTCTGTTGCCCTCCTCACAAAAGTAACAGTGGTTGAAGGCATCAAAGGTTTTCGAACTAAAAAATTGATGTCCATCTAGGTTTCCCTTTTGTAAATAAATTTGCATGATTTTGAATACCTCCTCTGCATTAGAAAACAAACCGGCATGCCCTCCAACACCACCTTGCATAGCAGCTCCCATATCGTGAACATAGCCTCTTAATTCTCTTTGTCTGAAATAATCATCCACCTCAGTAGGTACAATTTCGTCCATTGGAATGGTTTTCCATGGGTTGTAGCGTGTGCGATTTAATCCTAAAGGCTGAAATAATTCATCGCTTGCTATCTCATCCAAAGGCTTCCGGTATTTGTTTTCAAAATAGTCTTTAAAAAGATAAAAAGGCAAGTCAGAGTATCTGGAGTATAGAGAGTCTAATAAAGGACTTTCTATGATCTGTTTTTTTATTTTTTGATAAAAGTTTGACCTCAGGTAAAGATCCTCAGCCACAGGTATATCGAATCTGTATTTATCTCGATTACGATAATATTTCTTCAAAGGGAAATTATTATCATCAATTGTTTCCTCAAAGAAAGGAATCCAAGGGGTAAGTCTAGCATAATGCGATAAGACTTCTTTTACACTTAAATCGGCTTTGTTAGAACCTTTTAACTCAGGCATAAAGTCGGACAAAGAACTTTCCAGATCAAAGCTATTATGATCCACCTCATTCATAATTAGTGGTAAGGTAGCAGTAATTTTTGTCAAAGAGGCCAAATCGTAGAGGTGATGATTTTCAACCTTAATTTTCTTATCATAGGTGTGATACCCAAAGCTTTTGTGGTAAACGATATCTCCTTGTTTGGCGACCAAAATCTGCATTCCAGGAGTCATGACGGAGTCTATTACTTTGGCTGCAAACTGATCAATCTTTTCCAACTGATCCGGGTCAAAGCCTTTTTCTATCATTGCTATCCTTTTGTTTTCCCTTAGAGGTTTAAAATCTATTCCCGATCCTGCGGGAAAAGTTTTGGAGATAGAAACAGGTAATGTTCCGATAAATGAACCGGTTCCATTGAGTAGGTCAGCGCTGATTTTTTGACTGATGGGACTGTTTTGATAACTCACCACCAAAGCCGCTATTGATGATAGGTCTCCAAGGTCGATGAGGGGGTAGGGATTGACAAAAACATCAAGTAATACTTCATGATCACGGGCTATAGACTCTATTAAATCCATCTCAGTGTCTGAAAAATTTGGGGATAAAAAAGGAGAACGGTTAGAGCGATGATAGCTGATGATGACTTTTTCATAAGTTTTCAATGCCTCGAGGGTTTGCGATTGTGTCCCAACAGCAATGCTTTTTAAATTAACATATTCTCTCAATTGATCCTCAAAAGCATCACTTGGATCATCACCCAACTTGACATGAGCATAGGTAATGGCAGGATCCAAAGGCAGGAATTGATTCTGATTTTTTAAAAGGGTAATGCTTTTTGCGTAGGCCTCTTCAATTAAAAGGGTGTCTTTTCTGGTATTCAATCTCTGGTAGAGTTGATGCGTATCTACCTTTTTGCTTTGAGCTAAGCCTACTTTGAACTTGGCCTTAAGAATTTTTCGGACAGAAGCATCAACACGCTCCCTAACCGAAGGATACTCTTCATAGGCAGACTTTATTTTTTCAAATCCAAGAGGGATATCTTTAGAAATCAACAGGACATCATTCCCGGCCA
>CBFIIP010000016.1:0-18894 GCA_965662705.1 Flavobacteriaceae bacterium | reverse complement strand
TATTTCAGGCTTACCAGATAATTTTTCAATAGCACTTTTCCTCTCTTTTTCGCTATAGCAGTAAAAGGTTTGTTTTTTATCTCTTACCCTAAACAAGGGCGTTTGTAAAATATACAAATGTCCCTCTTTGATCAATTCAGGAAAAAATTGAAGAAAAAAAGTAATGAGAAGAAGACGAATATGCATACCATCCACATCTGCATCGGTGGCAATCACAATGTTGTTGTAGCGCAAATCCTCCATGCTTTCCTCTATATTGAGAGCCGCTTGCAAGAGATTGAACTCTTCGTTTTCATAAACAATTTTTTTGGTCATACCAAAGGTGTTTAGCGGCTTACCTCTGAGACTGAATACGGCTTGAGTGTTGACATCTCGGGATTTTGTGATGGATCCACTGGCTGAGTCTCCCTCTGTTATAAAGATGGTGGATTCCAAACGGCGGTCTTTTTTTAAATCTCCCAAATGCACCCTACAATCCCTCAGTTTCTTGTTGTGAAGACTGGCTTTTTTAGCTCTTTCTTTGGCTAATTTTCGAATACCGGAAAGCTCCTTACGCTCCCTTTCTGCTTGTAATATTTTGCGACGGATGGCCTCTGCAGTCTCTGTATTTTTATGAAGAAAATTATCGAGTTGTGTCCCAAGAAAATCATTGATGTAAGCACGTACAGAGGGCATTTTATCTCCCATTTCGGTGGACCCCAATTTGGTTTTTGTTTGGGATTCAAAAACGGGCTCCATTACCTTGATGCTGATGGCAGATATAATGGATTTTCTAATGTCTGAAGCATCAAAGTTTTTTCCGAAATGTTCTCTTATGGTTTTTACCAAAGCTTCTCTAAAAGCAGCCTGATGCGTCCCCCCCTGGGTGGTATTCTGACCGTTCACAAAAGAATGGTACTCCTCACTGTACTGTGATCGACTGTGGGTAATAGCTACTTCAATATCTTGTCCCTTAAGATGAATAATGGGATATAATAAATCAGAAGCATTGGTTTGATCCTCCAATAAATCTTTCAATCCATTTTCGGAAAAGAATTTTACACCATTGAGGTCTATAGTCAGGCCAGGGTTTAGATATACGTAATTTTTGAGCATGCGCTCAACGTACTCCAAACGATATTTGTAATTTTTAAAAATAGAGGTGTCAGGCTCAAACACCACCTTGGTTCCCCTCCTTTTGGAACTGGAAGCAACAGGATCCTCTTGTATGAGATTCCCATATTCAAAAACTGCTGTAGTGGTTTGGTTTTCCCTGACAGATTCAACCCTAAACATGGAAGACAAGGCATTTACCGCCTTGGTACCCACTCCGTTGAGACCCACAGATTTTTTAAAAGCACGGGAGTCGTACTTTCCTCCGGTATTCATTTTAGAAACAACATCTACTAATTTGCCCAGCGGTATACCACGTCCATAATCTCTAACACTGACTCGACTGTCCTTAATGACAATTTCTATGGTTTTCCCTGCTCCCATTACAAATTCATCAATACAGTTGTCGATTACTTCTTTTAACAAAATGTAGATTCCATCATCAGGGGAAGAGCCATCTCCCAATTTACCAATATACATCCCTGGTCGCATACGGATATGTTCCTTCCAATCAAGGGAACGGATATTCTCTTCGGTATATTGAGTTGGCTTGGTCATAAGGTGTTGCTAATTTATAATTTGAGGCTCAATTTTTCTGTTCATTAGAGCCAAAGAAATTAACAAAATACATTCTTTGATTGTTGAGAAGTTTCAATATCCTTTAATGTTCATAGGGCTTTTAAAAAAAAATATATTTAGATTGAGGGTGAAAATTATCCTATTCAAAAAAGATGAATAACTATTAAATATCCAATTGATGAAAACACAAATTCAGTCCGAAAAAATTAAGGGCGATTTTATTCATATGGTTTTTTTCTGGTTGAAAAATCCTGAAAATCAAAATGACAGAGAACAATTTGAGAAAGCTTTGAATAAATTGATAGGTTCCAATTCCCAATTAGTAGGTGCTCATATTGGTTTGCCTGCTGCTACAGATCGACCCGTTGTCGATAATTCTTACACCTACAGTCTGGTGCTTACCTTCCCCGATATAGAAACACACGACGCCTATCAAGTTGACCCCACACATGCAAACTTTATTAATGAGGCTAAGTTATTGTGGGACAAAGTTTTAATATTTGATTCCTCCTCCCTTTAATCTATAGGGTTTTAAACCAAAAAATAACGGTGTTTTTGGATTGGATGGATAGATATCGGAGGAGGTTTTGTGAAATTTATTTTAAGTTTATAGAATCTAACCCAAATGATCATGAAAAATTTACTCTGTATTGCGTCACTCCTTTTTTTTGGGATTAGCCAAGCCCAATTGATTGAACAAAATCAATTTTATGCCAGTTTATTGGCAGGAACAAATTCTTCTTATTCAATAAAAGCGGAATATTCTATCTCAAGAAATGTTTCGCTTGGATTGTTTTATTTAAACCATAAGGTGGTACCCATTACCACCAATCCAAAGTCAAAAATAACCAACAACACTTGGGGATTAGAAAGTAATTATCACCTGCTAAACAAAAATAAATTCAACTTGAATGCTGGACTTCGTTTAGGATACAAAAACACTTCATACAACAGCAAAGAACTTAACTCGCCCTCCTCAATTTACAAAGGAAGCCTCACAGAGCCAGGCTACGTTATCGGCTTTCAAGCTGGATTAAGGTATCAGATAGCGAATGATTTTGGTTTAATGTTGGAATACCTCAGTATGAGCGAATCCGATATCATTTCAGGAGGGTTTATCTATAAGTTTTAGAAGGATAAGCGATCAAAACCTATACATTAAAACGGAAGTGCATCACATCACCGTCCTGAACAGTATATTCCTTCCCTTCTACCCTCATTTTCCCTGCTTCTTTAACCTTTTGTTCGCTTCCCAATTCACTGTAATCGGAATAAGAGATGACTTCGGCACGGATAAATCCTTTTTCAAAATCGGTATGGATGACCCCTGCAGCCTGAGGGGCGGTAGCACCTTTGGGAATCGTCCAAGCTCTGACTTCTTTTTCCCCAGCGGTAAAATAGGTTTGTAGTGAAAGTAATTGGTAGGCAGAACGGATCAATTTGGCGGAACCGGGTTCGGAAAGCCCTAAATCTTCTAAAAATAGTTGTCTTTCTTCATAGGAATCCAGTTCATTGATATCGGCCTCAATGCTGACTGCCAAAACCAATACCTCAGCATTTTCTTGTGCTACTGCCGCTTTGATCTGATTTACGTATTCATTTCCATTAACAGCAGCATCTTCGCTAACGTTACAGACATACATCACCGGCTTATCAGTAATCAATTGTAATGCATTGACATAATTCATACGATCCTCGTCACTAAACGTAACAGACCTTACATTTTTGGCCGCCTCCAGCGCAGCGATTATTTTTTCTACAACCTCCAATTCCTTTTGCGCCTCTTTATTACCTGTTTTGGCAGCTCTTAGGATTTTGTCCCTCCTTTTCTCTGTACTTTCTAAATCTTTTAACTGTAGCTCTATATCGATCGTTTCCTTGTCTCTTAAAGGATCAACTGAACCATCAACATGAACGATATTATCGTCTTCAAAACACCTTAATACATGAAGTATAGCATCTGTTTCTCTTATATTGCCCAGAAATTGATTCCCCAAGCCTTCTCCTTTACTCGCTCCTTTTACGAGACCAGCAATATCCACAATCTCCACCGTAGCAGGGATTACCTTTTCTGGATTAACCAAATCAGCCAAAGTATCCAATCGCGAATCGGGTACATTGACTACGCCGATATTGGGTTCTATGGTACAAAAGGGAAAATTGGCACTCTGTGCCTTGGCGTTGGACAGACAATTAAACAAGGTGGATTTACCCACATTGGGCAAGCCTACAATTCCTGCTTTCATAAAATTTCAGATTAATTTTGATGCATAAAGCGTTGTTTTCCTAACAACTCTTCTTCTGTTTCTACGTGATCCTCGTCTGGAACACAACAGTCAACAGGACAAACAGCAGCACATTGAGGTTCATCATGAAAACCTTTACATTCTGTACATTTATCAGGGACGATATAATAGAACTCGTCGGATACCGGGATTTGAACCTCTTCAGCGTTTACTGCCTTTCCGTTGGGTAAAACAACATCTCCTTTTAAGTCGGTTCCGTCCTCATATCTCCAATCATCAGCCCCTTCGTAAATCGCTGTATTTGGGCACTCGGGTTCACATGCTCCACAATTTATACATTCGTCGGTGATGATAATGGCCATAGTTAATCTGTTTAATTAAATTTGAACACAAAAGTAAGACCTATAATCAATCTTTACAAATAAATGAGTCGTCTCAAAGACTGCGTTAAAGCATTAGAAAGACTGGGGGATTTTTTTAGGAACGCCTCCCAAGAAAATTCTCACTACCAAGACTTATTCAAGGCCCTCCACCAGGCTCAAATACAGAATGGATGGTTTCAACAAAAATCTTGCTTAGAAGCTATTGAGTCATGGGGAAAAGCACTCCAAAAAAATCAGATAGAAAAATGGATCAATGACTATGCGCTGAAGGACGATCGAAACCCTAAAACCATTGCACTGATTACCGCAGGAAATATCCCCTTGGTAGGTTTACACGATCTTATCAGTGTTTGGATTTCCGGAAATAACGCCCTTGTAAAATGTGCCTCCAAAGATCGGATCTTGATGCCATTTATAGTGGGAATTGATCCTTTTTTTGAATCATCTACCGTTTTTAGTGATCATAAATTAGAAGATTTTGATGCAGTAATTGCTACTGGAAGTAATAATGCGGCCCGATATTTCGATCATTATTTTTCAAAATACCCCCACATCATTAGGAAAAATAAAAATGGGGTTGCTGTTTTGGACGGAAAGGAAAATAACAAAGATCTTGAAGGATTGGGCAAAGACATGCTCCAATATTACGGACTTGGCTGTAGAAATGTTTCCAAGCTGTATCTTCCGACCAATTACGATCTCAACAAGATCTTTGGTGGTGTTTACCCCCTTGCTGAAGTTCTTGAAATGAAAAAATATGCCAACAATTACGATTACAACAAGGCGGTGTATTTGATGAGTGAATTTGATTTTTTAGAGAATGGTTTTTTTATGCTCAGAGAGGAAAAGACCATCCCCTCACCCATTGCCACGGCTCATTATGAATTCTACAATGATTTTTCCCAATTAGAAAAATATTTGGAGGAACAAAAAGAGAATATTCAGTGTGTGGTTACTAAACAACCCATCAAAGGAGCCATTGCTTTTGGAGAGGCTCAAAATCCACAGCTATGGGATTATGCAGATGGAATTGACACTCTCGCTTTCCTCAATACACTGTAAAGTCTGTTTTTTGAGTTTATGTAATGTTAAAAAAAATGATAAAATTTAATTGCGAATCAATTGAAAATTAAGATGAACTTTTGATATTTGCACTTTGAATTTTATATGAAAAAGCACAACTTCAGCGCCGGCCCGGCCATTCTCCCCAAGGAGGTCATTGAGCAGGCAGCAAAAGCCGTAAATGAGCTTGATAACATTGGTTTATCACTCATTGAGATCTCCCACCGAAGCAGTGAATTTAAGGCCATTATGGAAGAGGCTTGTTCTCTTTCCCTTGATCTATTGGGCCTGAAAGACAAGGGCTACCAAGCCATGTTCCTTCAGGGAGGTGCAAGTATGCAATTCCTAATGACGGCTTATAATTTACTGGAAAATAAAGCGGGTTATGTGAATTCGGGAACTTGGTCAACCAAAGCCATAAAAGAAGCCAAGCTTTTTGGTGAGGTGGAGGAATTGGCCTCTTCAAAGGATCAAAATTTTAATTACATCCCAAAGGGGTACAATATTCCAGATGACCTTGATTACCTTCACATTACTACGAATAATACCATCTTTGGAACCCAATACAAGACATTACCCGAGACTGAAGTGCCTTTGGTTGCAGATATGAGCTCAGATATTTTTTCAAGACCCTTTGATTATTCAAAATTTGACTTGTTCTATGCGGGGGCTCAAAAAAATATGGGACCCTCCGGTGTAACCTTGGTCGTGATCAAAGAATCCTCATTCAATAAAGTGAGCAGAGTCATTCCGTCCATGCTGAATTATGAAGTTCAAGCCAATGCAGGAAGTATGTTCAACACCCCTCCCGTTTTTCCAGTTTACACCGTGTTACTCAATCTCAGGTGGATCGCCAAAAACGGAGGTTTGGACGGTATTGGAGCCTACAATGACAAAAAAGCGGCTTTGATATATGAGGAAATTGATCGAAATCCACTTTTTGATGGCTTTGCCAACCAAGAGGACCGCAGTCAAATGAACGCGACATTCAACCTGAAAGACGAAAGTCAAGCTGAAATATTTGATGCCCTTTGGAATCAGGCCAACATCAGTGGCCTAAAAGGGCATAGATCTGTAGGAGGGTATCGAGCTTCTATCTATAACGCACTCCCCATTGAGAGTATCCAAACCTTGGTGGACTGTATGCAAGAATTTGAACGAAAAGTTTAATCAACAATTTTACAATGAAAATATTAGCAAACGATGGGGTTTCCCAGTCAGGTATTGATCTATTGACCGAAGCAGGCTATGAAGTCATTACGACCAATGTTGCTCAGGAGCAACTGGCCACATACATCAATGAAAACAAAATTTCCGTTTTGTTGGTAAGAAGTGCTACCACAGCTCGGAAAGACTTGATCGATTCTTGTCCGGGCCTTAAAATTATTGGTCGAGGGGGTGTTGGAATGGACAACATTGATGTTGAATATGCCAGAGAAAAAGGGTTGAGCGTGATCAATACGCCTGCTGCCTCTTCTTCTTCGGTTGCTGAGCTGGTTTTTGCCCATCTTTATGGAGGGGTGAGATTTCTGTATGACGCCAATCGCAATATGCCCCTGGAGGGCGAGAGCAATTTTAAAGGTTTGAAAAAAGCATACGCCAAAGGGATTGAATTGCGGGGTAAAACAATGGGTATCATCGGCTTTGGAAGAATTGGACAGGAAGTCGCCAAAATAGCATTAGGCGTTGGAATGAATGTGGTGGCCTCCGACAAATACATCGATAGTGCAGCGGTTGAAGTGGCCCTCTTTAATGGTTCATCCATTCAAGTTGATATCAATTCTATACCATTACATGAGGTTTTAAAACAGTCTGATTTTATAAGCCTACATGTACCTGCACAGAAAGATTATGTAGTGGGTGCAAAGGAATTTGGAATGATGAAAGATGGTTCAGCGATTATTAATGCTGCAAGAGGGGGAGTCATTGACGAAGTAGCCCTTGTGAATGCTTTAGAGAGTGGTAAACTTGCTTTTGCTTGTTTGGACACTTTTGAAAATGAACCCAAACCTGAAATCAAATTATTAATGCATCCTAAAATATCATTAACACCTCATATCGGGGCAGCTACAATGGAGGCTCAGGATAGAATCGGCCTCGAGTTAGGTCAGCAAATCATCTCAATTTTAGGTTAAATCAAAATGCTCGAACGATTAAAGACCAAATGGGGAATCAAATCTGATTTTCAATTGATCATTATCTTTATTGTGTTTGGTATCACTGGCTCTGCAAGTGCAAAACTTGCTTTACCCGTTCTCGACCTAATCGGAGTTTATCCCCAAGATTTTAACGATATTCCCTTAGGTAAGGCACTTTACTTGATTTTGAGAATACTGGTCATCTTTCCCATCTATCAGATGCTACTAATAGTGGTTGCCACTTTATTTTTCCAGTTTAAGTTTTTCTGGGCGTTTGAAAAAAGGTTCCTGAAAAAAATTGGATTGGGATTCCTATTTAGAAAAAACGAAAAAAATTAAACCAAGTTTGAAGAAATAAGTTTCAAAAACTCATTTCTGGTATCGGTTTCCTTAAATGTTCCTCTAAATCCTGAGGTGGTGGTGGTAGAATTTTGTTTCTGAACCCCTCTCATCATCATGCACATATGAGAGGCCTCGATGACTACTGCTACTCCCTTTGGTTTTAGGGTATCATTGATACAATCCAGTATTTGTTCTGTTAGGCGCTCTTGAACTTGCAATCTTCGGGAGAAAACATCTACTATCCTTGGTATTTTACTCAATCCTACGATTTTACCATTGGGTATATAAGCAATATGAGCTTTACCAAAAAAAGGCAACATATGATGTTCACAGAGTGAATAGAGTTCAATGTCTTTGACAATGACCATTTCGTTATAGTCTTCGCTGAACATGGCACTTTGCAAAATCTGCTTGGGATCTTTTTCATAGCCTTCTGTCAAAAACTTCATGGCTTTTGCTGCACGCATTGGAGTTTTTTCCAAACCCTCTCTTTGATTGTCTTCTCCGAGAAGGTCAATGATTTTAGAAAAATTTACTATAATTTCTTCGGTGATTGGGAGGGTGTCGATGTTGAAATTATCGTTCATTATGGAATAGAGGGTTGATTTAATATAGATTTTAGTTTTTCTATCTTGGGGGAAATTACGAATTGACAATAAGGTTGTTCCATGTGATTATTGTAATAATCATGGTGCTCCACCTCGGCTTCGTAAAAAGGACACTCTTCATTAATCTCGGTTATAATCGGACTGCTATACACTCCTTTATTTAGCATATTGTTAATGCATTCTTCAATTTGCATTTTCTCCTCTAAATTATTGTAAAATATAGCAGATCGATATTGTGTACCGATATCATTTCCCTGTTTGTTGAGCGTTGTTGGGTCATGAGTGAGAAAGAAGATTTCCAACAACTCGCCATAAGTCACCTTGTCTTGATCGTATGATATTTTGATGGTTTCAGTATGTCCGGTGTTTCCATTACATACCTCTCGATAGGCAGGATTCTTGATGTGACCACCCATATAACCTGGAATAACTTCAATAACACCAGTTACCCTTTGAAAAACTGATTCGGTACACCAAAAACATCCACCGGCAAAATAGGCTTGTCTTATCATAGTAAAGTTTTGTTTAGCAAATATACCAAAATATTGAACAGTTCTTAAAAATGTCAATCAAAAAAAGGATGTAAGGAGCAATTGATTTAATTTGCAATAATAAATTTCTAACTGTGGAAACCATTGTAAAGTGCAAGAATATTTTTAAAAGCTATGATGACCTGACGGTTCTAAAAGGAATTGATCTCAGTATTCAGTCGGGAGAGGTGGTTGCCATCGTCGGCCCCTCTGGAGCGGGCAAAACAACCCTATTGCAAATTCTCGGGACACTTGATTTACCGGATCAAAAAAGAAATAGCCATTTGGAAATTAAAGGAAACGCCATTGAAAAAATGTCCCCGAATCAGATGGCGCAGTTTAGAAATCAACATTTGGGATTCATTTTTCAATTTCATGAATTGTTACCCGAATTCACTGCTTTTGAAAATGTTTGCATGCCCGGTTGGATTGGAAAAAGAGATCCACAGGAGTTAAAAACAAGGAGTAACGAATTGTTGAATCAAATGGGACTTTACGATCGAAAACACCACAAACCACAAGAATTATCGGGCGGTGAACAGCAACGTGTTGCCGTGGCACGTGCCTTGATCAATAATCCTAATATAATTTTCGCAGATGAACCCAGTGGTAATTTGGATTCTCAAACAGCTACGGCCCTTCACGAAGATTTTTTTAAATTAAGAGATCAAATGGGTTGCACATTTATCATCGTGACCCACAATGACAAACTAGCCGATATGGCAGATCGTAAAATTTCATTGAAAGATGGAAAAATCATTCAATGAATTTTAAGGAGTTAAAATCATTTTTGGACTTTAAGTCAAAACAATTTGAATCCCCTTCTTTTATTACAAAAGACCCCATTCAAATTCCACACCAATTTTCAAAAAAAGAGGATATCGAAATTGCAGGCTTCCTCAGTGCGAGTATTGCGTGGGGAAACAGAGTGAGTATTCTTAAAAGTGCTCAAAAAATGATTGATAAAATGGATGCCTCCCCCTTTGAATTTGTACTTCATCATCAAGCAAAAGACTTAAATAATTTTAACGGTTTTGTACACAGAACGTTTAATGAAATCGATTTTAAATATTTTATTATTTCATTGAAAAACATCTATACCAAGCACGGTGGTTTAGAAAAGGTATTTGAGCAGGAGGGAATTCCAATGCAAGAACGCATTCATCGATTTAAAAGGTTATTTTTTGAATTGGAACATCCTCAAAGAACGGAAAAGCACGTTTCGGATCCGCTAAAAGGGTCAGCAGCAAAGAGAATCAATATGTTCCTGCGTTGGATGGTTCGTCCTAACATCAAAGGGGTTGATTTCGGGATATGGAAAAAAGTTTCTCCCTCAGCCTTATCCATCCCATTGGACATACACACTGGAAATATGGCTAGAAAATTCGGTCTTTTGAAGCGGAAACAAAACGACGCCAAGGCTTTATCGGAATTGGACGCTCGGTTGAGAAAATTGGATCCGGAAGACCCTGTAAAATACGATTTTGCTCTTTTCGGACTGGGGGCTTACGAAAAATTCTAGGTGAGAATGTAAATTGGAGGGGGTAAATTTCCTCTTGATTTTATATTTTTGTAATCCAGTGATTCCTTGATGAAGATACTTCTTAAAAATGTTACCATTTTAGATTCCCAAAGCCCCTTCCATTCCATTAGTCAAGATATTTTAATCCAAGAGGGGATCATTACTGAAATCGCCAGTTCCCTTAAAGTAGAAAAAGGAGTAGAAACCATCACCTATAATAATCTGTATGCTTCCAGAGGTTGGTTTGACCCCTCCGTTTCCTTTGGGGAACCGGGATACGAAGAGCGAGAAACCCTTTCTAATGGTGCAACAGTGGCTGCAAAATCAGGTTTCACCAAAATTTTATTGAATTCCAACACTGACCCCGTTCCAGATTCTGCCTCTGCCGTAGGAAACCTGGTTAAAATGACAGCGGGATTACCCGCCTCCATCCATCCTATCGGTGCCTTGAGCGTAGGTTGCAAAGGGGAACAAATTGCTTCATTATATGACATGCACAATAACGGTGCAATCGCCTTTGGCGATCATAAAATATCAATTGACAAAGCCAATCTCCTAAAAATAGCCCTGCAATACTGTCAGAGTTTTGAAGGCAGGGTAATTTCTTTTCCACAAAACAAAGAATTGGCAGCGGGAGGATTAATGCATGAAGGTGTAAGCAGTACAAGAATCGGCATGAAAGGCATCCCGTCTATGGCCGAAACGGTTCAAATTTCAAGAGATATAGACATTTTAAAATATACGGGGGGGAAATTACACATCCCCTACCTGAGCACAGCAGCCGGACTGGAATTGATTAGGGCAGCAAAGCGTTCTGGACTCGAACTGAGTTGTAGTGTGGGACTACCTCACTTGGTTTTTGAAGATCAAGAATTAGAGAGTTTTGATGCCAACTTTAAAATATTTCCTCCCATCCGTTCTAAAAGTGACCAGCAAGCCTTGAGAGCTGGACTCTTGGACGGAAGCATCGACATGGTAAGTAGCATGCACGAACCGATGAATATAGAGAACAAAAAATTAGAGTTTGAAAATGCGGCTCCCGGAAGTCTGGGATTCGAAAGCTGCTTTGGAATGCTCAACAAGATTTTTCCGGTGGATCATGTCATCAATTTTTTAACACGAGGTGCAAAACACTTTAACATTTCCTCCCCTGCCATAAATATTGGAGAAAAAGCAGATCTGACCCTTTTTGATCCAGATGTGTCTTACCGTCTCACAGAGGACGATTTAAAATCTACTTCAAAAAACAGTGCCTATCTCGGTCGAGACCTTCAGGGTAAAGTGTTGGGCACCATTTACAATGGAAAACTTTCATTAAACGAATAGACAAGAATGTTGTCTTATAAATTAAAAAAAGTAAATTCGGGAACTGCTCCACACCCCGCCATTATCCTTTTGCACGGCTATGGAAGTAATGCTAATGACCTTTTCTCGTTTGCAGACTACTTGCCTCAAAACCATACCATTATTTCACTCCAAGCGCCCTATGATACTGCATTTGGAGGAAGTGCCTGGTATTCTATACATTTTGATGCGTCTCAGGACAAGTGGTCTGATGTTGAGGAAGCCAAAAGGTCATTGAATCTCGTTGTGAATCAAATAGATTCTCTAACAAAAACATATGATTTAAATCCAAAGGACATTACTTTAATGGGCTTTAGTCAGGGGGCGATAATCAGCTGGTCTTTGTTAATGGATCACCAAAAAAAAATCAGAAGAGGGGTTTGTATGAGCGGCTATATTGATCCACAACTCTTGAGTCAACCTTTAGGGGCGTATAAAAACATATTGGCTTATGCTTCACATGGAATCAATGACCCAACCGTTCCTTACGCTTGGGCAAAGAATAGCATTGAGCAGCTCAAAGCGTCCAATCCCAAAGTAACCTTTAATTCTTATCCGGACGGCCATAACGTATCTCCTGAAAATTTCAGTGACATACTCCAATGGTTTTCCAATACTAATCTAGATTTGGATACAGAAAATGTTCCCTGAGTTCAAAGCTTACCCCTCCCCTTTTATCGATCTCATAGGTTAGGAACAACTCACCCCAATGGGTCCCATCTGAAAAATCAGCTATGATCCATCTGTGATTTAACACTTTAACTTTGTTGATCAAAAAGGTTCTGTCCATGGCGGCATAAGGAATCAATTCATTTTTGTCTCTCAATAAATTGGTTTCATATAGAGCATCCATCACCCTACCCTCAATATTTTCAATGGATAATGGTTCAAAATAACGCAGTGCATATTCATTCCCCTCTAAAACGAAGTCACTTGAAGCATCCAATTGACGCTGTACATTAAAAATGGAGTCTTTTAATTGCTTATTTAACTTGCTTGTAGCGGAAAGCTTTCCCTCCAAACGATTCAATATTTTATTTGAATTTACCAATTGAAAAACAAGAATTAAGGCGGTAAAAACAAACAGGTAAATAAAAATATTTTTTTTCATCTGATTCAATTAGAGTGTATTTCTAAATTATCATAAGCCAAAAACACATTTGCTGGTAATTCTGCTGAAACTTCTTCGTGAAACCCCAACAGATGACTGATGTGGGTTAAATAGGCCTTATTTGGCTTAAGGAAATTGATCATTTGGATCGCTTGTTCGAGATTCAAATGGGTGGGATGGGGCGCTATACGCAATGCATTAATTACCAATACATCACAGTCTTTGAGTTTGATCAACTGATCTTCTTCAATGAATTTAACATCGGTCAAATAAGCAAAGTTGTCAATTCTAAAACCCATTACCGGTAGTTGATTGTGCATGACTTCAATTGGTATCACGTGCTTATCTTCGATTTTAAATCCTTTATTCTTCTTAATTCTATTAATTTGCACTGATGGTGTTCCTGGATATTTATTTTCGGTTTGGAAAATGTAGGAAAACCGTCTCGTTAAATCAGATAACACCCTATCAGAAGCGTAGACAGGTATATCTCCTTGTCTAAAAAAAAAAGGTCTGATATCGTCTATACCTGAAGTATGATCAGCATGTTCGTGAGTAAATAAAATTCCATTCAAATGATTGCATCCAACACTTAACATTTGTTGGCGGAAATCAGGGCCACAATCGATTACATAATTGCAGTCGTTCCATTGTATCAAAACTGAGGAGCGTAGCCTTTTATCCTTGGGGTTTTCACTCAAACAAACCGGGTGTTCACTTCCAATAACAGGAATCCCTTGAGAAGTCCCTGTTCCGAGAAAAGTAATTTTGATCATATGGCTAATTCAAAATTAAAATTTAAGGAGATATAAAACAAACTTTGTAATTTTATAACAACTTAAAAAGACCATGGCAATAACCCTTCCCGGAGACAAAGAATTTGAAAAAAGACCCTCAACAGAGCGAAAAGCATTAAGAATCAATTTAAACGAATGTATCTATGGGACTTTTGCCGAAATTGGCGCAGGACAAGAAGTAGCAAGACATTTTTTTAGAGTTGGTGGAGCCTCAGGGACCATTGCCAAAACCATCAGTGCCTACGACAAAAATTTTAGTGATACGATCTATGGCGAGGAAGATGATGGAAGGTATGTTACGGAAACACGACTGCACAAGATGCTAGAACGTGAAATCATGTTGCTTGAAACCCGTATTCCAAGGTCTCATCATCCCGATAAAATGTTCTTTGCCTATGCTAATACAGTTGCCACCATCGATTTTGCCAAAAAATATAACGGTCATGGATGGATGGGCATACGTTATCAAATTTCCTCTGAACAAGCTTACAATGAGATCATGATCCACGTTCGATTCCATCAAACAGAGGCAAAACTTCAGCAAGAGGCAATTGGAATCATGGGCGTTAATTTGGTCTATGGTGCATTTTACAATTACGATGAGCCCAAAAAAATCATCAAGCACCTTTACGATCATATCGATAAATCAGCTATCGAAATCGATACTATTAATTTTTCGGGGCCTATTTTCGAGGGTATCGATAATCGAATTTTGAGTTTATTACTGGTAAAAAATAAAATGACCGAAGCGGTAATGTTTGATCCCAAGGGAAACAATGTACTACCAGCTCGAGTGCTCTACAAAAAAAACATACTGGTTCTAAGGGGAAGTTTCAGACCCGTTACAAAGGTCAATATCGACATGTTCAAAAAATCTTTTGATATTTTTATAAAAGAACAAAATGTAGATGAAAGTAAAACTGAGGTATTGTTTGAAATCACACTTTCCAATCTGACTGCTCAAGGTGAAATCGACGAATCTGATTTTATGGATCGTGCAAAACTGCTCTGCTCCTTAGGGCACACTGTGATGATCTCTGATTTCAAAGAGTACTATCGAATGGTGGATTACCTATCTGAATACACCAAAGAACAGATTGGTTTGACCATGGGTGTGAGTAATTTTCTTGAAATCTTTGATGAACAATACTACAAAGACATTAAAGGCGGTATTTTGGAAGCATTTGGAAAAATGTTCCACAACAATCTAAAAGTTTATCTCTACCCAATGAAGAATCCAGATACGGGTGAAATCATCAACTCTAATAATCTCAAACTACACCCCAGAATGAAAGACTTTTACAAGTTTTTTAAATACAATGGTAAAATAGTTGACATCTTTGACTACGAAGGGGAATACCTCTCTATTTTCTCCCGCGAAATCCTTTCAAAAATAAAAGGCGGTGGGAAGGAATGGAAAGACGAACTCCCTGAGGGTATTGCAGATATGATCATGAAAAATAAAATGTTTGGGTGGGAACAAAAAAAGGTTAAATCTTAGATCTCCTCTAAGATTTGAGCAGCATGATCTTTCGTCTTTACCTTGCTAATAACTCTTTCAATTTTGGCATTTTCATCAATCAAAAAAGTAGTTCTGTGTATCCCGTCGTATTCTCTTCCTTGAAATTTTTTGGGTCCCCAAACACCAAATGCACCGATAACAGACAAATCCTCGTCTGCCAGCAATGGAAAAGGCAGGTCATACTTATCAGCAAAGTTTTTTTGCTTTTTGGGACTGTCCGCACTCACACCAAACAATTGGTATCCCATGTCCTGAAGGACTTTGTAATTATCTCTCAAATTACAAGCCTCTGCAGTACAACCTGGTGTGTTTGCTCTTGGGTAAAAGAAAACTATACTTTTTTTAGCTTTAAAAACAGAAGAGCTCACCGTATTTTCGTCTTGATCAACAGTAGTAAAGTCGGGGACTGAGTCACCCGGTTTTAAAGTTTTCATATTAATTTTTTTTATTTTGAATCGAAATAACAAAAAATCTAAATGACTAAAAAGGAAAAGGTGGCATTTGTTATAGAAGAATTGGATAAACTATATCCTGAAATTCCTATACCATTAGACCACAAAGATCCCTATACGTTGCTTATTGCAGTATTATTATCTGCTCAAAGCACAGATGTTAGGGTCAATCAAATTACCCCCATTTTGTTCAAAAAAGCGGATACTCCCCAAAAAATGGTTTTGCTTTCGGTGGATCAAATCAGAGAGATCATCAAACCTGTAGGGCTTTCCCCTATGAAATCTAAAGGCATTCATGGGCTGTCGGAAATACTGTTAAAAGAATATGGTGGATTGGTACCACAAAGCTTTGAAGCCCTTGAAGCACTCCCTGCAGTAGGGCATAAAACAGCCAGTGTGGTGATGGCTCAAGCATTTGGTGTTCCCGCTTTTCCAGTAGATACCCATATCCATCGGCTGATGTATCGTTGGGGGCTATCTAATGGAAAAAATGTTGTACAAACAGAACGGGATGCTAAACGTCTCTTTCCTGAAGAGCGGTGGAATGATCTTCACTTACAGATCATATGGTATGGAAGAGAATATTGTCCAGCGAGGGGATGGGATATTGAAAAGGACATCATTACCAAAACCATTGGAAGAAAGTCGGTGCTAAGAAAACAAAGAGCTGAAAAACAGCGTTAGTCTTTCGCTTGATCGTGATCTTTTACCAACTGTTTGTAATACTTGGAATAGGTTAGAATCCTTCGGATTACAATGGGTCTCGGGCCTTTTTCGTAATGTTTTTTGTCAAAGTAATTTTGCTCCATACAGTTGCATTTACTTTATAACGACAAAATACTCAAAAAATTATCTAAGAGGATAGAAGTATTTGATTTTCATCCACCATTTTTCTGAGGTTGATGATGGCGTAACGCATTCTGCCAAGAGCAGTATTAATGCTTACCCCAGTAATCTCAGCTATTTCCTTAAAACTCATATCACGATACAAACGCATATTTAAGACCTCCTTTTGATCATCAGGAAGCTCGGTAATTAAATTTTGAAGGTCATTAACCACTTGGTCATTGATCAAGTTATTCTCTACATTAGGACTATCATCTGTTAAAAACTGAAAAACATCGTAATCATCGTTCCCTTCAAACTTGGGCATGCGATTGGATTTTCTATAGTAGTCAATGATCAAATTATGCGAAATACGCATTACCCAGGAAAGGAATTTGCCTTCCTCGTTATACACCCCATTTTTTAGGGTTTTAATCACTTTAATAAAGGTTTCCTGAAAAATATCTTCAGCAATATCCCTATTGAACACTTTAGAGAATATGAAATTATAGATTTTGGATTTGTGTCTATAAATCAATATTTCTAATGACTTTTCACAGCCATTTATGTACTCACTAACGAGGTGAGCATCCTTTTGATTTAGAACTTGAGAGGTTTGCATAAACTACTTTTTTAACAGCAAGGCTGTGTTTTACGATTCGCAACGTTTAAAAGTAGTTTTGTGCTATAGGCAGTAATTGTTTAGTACAAATATAAATATAATTTTATGAAATTCAAACAATTGAATATTTGATCTAATTTTAATGTACTTATCCATTGTTTGATCAGATTAGTTGTAATTTTAAGGGTTATTTTTTCAATGGAGCAAATTCTTGATTTAGATACCAAAAAATTCATCATTGTAAAGGGGGCTCAACTTCACAACCTTAAAAACATTGATGCTGTATTCCCAAGAAATCAGATGACAGTCGTCACGGGTCTTTCCGGCTCAGGGAAGTCATCGTTGGTATTTGACACACTCTATGCAGAGGGACAAAGACGTTATGTGGAAAGTTTGTCTTCCTATGCAAGGCAATTTATGGGTAAATTGAACAAACCCAAGGTGGATGAGATCAAAGGAATTGCTCCAGCCATAGCGGTAGAACAAAAAGTTTCCTCGAGTAATCCGCGCTCCACTGTTGGTACAAAAACCGAAATCTATGATTATCTCAGGTTGCTCTATGCCAGAATCGGAAAGACCTTTTCCCCTATCTCGGGAAAGCAAGTCAAGCGTGATAAAGTTGAAGATGTTTTAAATCATTTAAAAAAGGAGTGTGTTGAGGGATCAAAAATTTTACTTTTAGCTCCTGTAGTTTTTGATATCGGAAGTAAAAATGATCGATTAAACCTTTTGAAACAACAAGGGTTTGCAAGAATTTTCTTGAATGACGAAATCATACGTATAGAAGAACTCTCCAAGCCTCCCGAGGAAAACTTCGAACTGGTGGTTGACCGGATGGTTTTCCGGGATGATGAAGATTTCTATCAGCGTGCAGCCGATGCTATTGAGATTGCTTTTTACGAGGGTAAAGGCTCTTGTTCATTATGGTCTCTCGCAGATAAAAATAGGGCTTCATTTTCCAATCGTTTTGAATTGGATGGAATGGGATTTGTTAAGCCAAATCTCCATTTTTTTAGTTTCAACAATCCCTTTGGTGCTTGTAAAACATGCGAAGGTTTTGGAGGTATCATCGGTGTTGATCCCGAGCTGGTAGTTCCCGATACTAGCCGTTCCATTTTCGATGATGCAATTGCTCCTTGGAGGGGAAGTGGCATGAGAAAATTTTACGATCAACTGATCGAAAATGCCTATAAGTTTGACTTTCCCATTCACAAACCCTACTATCAACTCAGTGAGGAGGAAATCAATCTCCTGTGGAAAGGAAACTCATACTTTGTAGGTATCAATAAATTTTTTAAAAAAATTGAGGCTAAAAACTACAAAATACAAAACAGGGTACTGCTCTCCCGATATCGAGGAAAGACCATCTGCCACAGCTGTAAAGGCTCTCGACTACGCCAGGACACCAATTATGTTAAAGTAGGTGGTGAAACCGTTGCTAAGCTGCTCCATTTACCCATTGATGAGTTGGCCAAATTTTTTGATCAACTTCAACTGGATGCTCATGATATCAGTGTATCCGATCGTATTCTTAAAGAGATTCAATCCCGATTAAAATTCATTCAAGATGTAGGGTTGGGATATCTCAATCTCAACAGAAAATCCAATACGTTGTCCGGTGGGGAGTCACAGCGCATCAATTTAGCTACCTCCTTGGGGAGCGCCTTGGTGGGATCAATGTATATTCTAGACGAACCATCCATAGGGCTGCACTCACGA
>CBFIIP010000015.1:0-103462 GCA_965662705.1 Flavobacteriaceae bacterium | reverse complement strand
AAATCGTATTTTTTATTGACATTGATAAATAAACCGTTCCATTTTAAAAAAGGACCAAAACGGCCTTTACCTTTGGTTACAGGAAACTTATCAAATGTATAAATAGGGGCCTCAGCAGCACGTTTTTCATTGATGAGTGTGATCGCTCGATCCAATTCAATACTCATAGGGTCTTCACCCTTTGGAAGCGAGACAAACATATCGTTGAATTTAACATAAGGGCCAAATCTACCATTGTTTACGGTAACTTCATGGTCTTCAAAGGAACCAATAGATTTTGGGAGTTTAAACAATTCCAAAGCTTCCTCCAACTCAATGGATTCTAACTGCTGACCGGGAGCCAAACTAACGAAAACGGGTTTTTCTTCATCTTCAGATTCACCAATTTGTGCAATGGGGCCAAACCTTCCCAACCTTACTTTGACGACCCTACCGGTTTTTGGGTCATTACCCAATACCCGCTCTCCGGATTCCCTTTCTGCATTTTCTTTGACAAAGTCAACTGTTTTATGAAAATTATCATAAAACCCACGGATCATGTTAGTCCAGTTTTCGGAGCCCTCTGCAATCTGATCAAAACTCTCTTCCACCTTGGCGGTAAAACTGTAATCTAAGATATTTTTAAAATTAGCAACAAGAAAGTCATTGACAATCACACCCACATCGGTCGGAACCAATTTTCCCTTATTAGCCCCTACTTTTTCTTTTATTTTTTTTGAAACAACATCATTGTCAATCAGTCTCATTTGAATGTAATCCCGGTAATCCCCTTCAGAAGTACCTTTTTCAATATATTTTCTGTTTTGGATGGTTGAGATGGTAGGCGCATAAGTTGATGGGCGTCCAATTCCTAACTCCTCCAATTTTTTCACCAAAGATGCTTCTGTATAGCGATAAGGGGGGCGCGAAAACCTTTGATTGGCTTCCATTGATTTTAAATGAAGTACTTCCCCTTCTTTTACGGCGGGTAATAAACCATTTTTTTCATCAACCTCCTCATCAACACCTTCCAAATAAACTTTTAAAAATCCATCAAACTTGATGACCTCACCCTTGGCTACAAAGGTTTCCCGATGGGTATTGGCAGAAATTTTTAATTGGGTACGTTCCAATTGGGCATCACTCATTTGAGAGGCGATGGCACGTTTCCATATCAATTGGTAGAGGCGGGCTTGATCATATTCTAAATTTACCTTTTCCCTTTTGAAATCAGTGGGACGTATGGCTTCGTGGGCCTCTTGAGCTCCCTTATTTTTAACCTTATACCTTCTTGATTTTAAGTAAGAGGTTCCATAACGTTCCTCAATTTGCTTGAGCGCCCCTTGTTGCGCTTCTTTAGATAAATTGACGCTATCAGTCCTCATATAAGTGATCAAACCTGCTTCATATAGCCTTTGGGCTAAATTCATCGTTTTACTTACAGAAAAATAAAGCTTTCTGGCTGCCTCTTGTTGGAGTGTTGATGTGGTGAATGGAGCGGTAGGGCTTTTAGAAGCTGGTTTTTTTTCTATTCCCGAGACAGTGAAAACCGCCGATTTATTGAGATTTAAAAACGCCTCAGTAGTTTGTGCAGTATCAAATGTTTTGGATAAAGAACTCTCTATGTTTTGATTTCTTTCTGTTGTAAAAGTGGCCTGTGTTTTAAAACTCTGTTCCGGAGTGAAGGCATTGATCTCCCTCTCTCTCTCTACAATAAGCCTCACAGAAACGGATTGAACTCTTCCTGCGGACAAACCCCCTTTGACTTTTCGCCACAAAACAGGCGACAATTCGTAACCCACCAATCGATCGAGTACCCTGCGGGCTTGCTGTGCATTGACCAAGTTGTAATTGATGTCTCTGGGTTTGTCTATTGCATCCAGAATTGCTGTTTTTGTGATTTCGTTAAAAACAATTCTTTTGGTATTGTCTGCTTTTAATCCCAAAGTATTGGCCAAGTGCCAAGCAATAGCCTCTCCCTCCCGGTCTTCATCACTAGCCAACCATACTGTATTCATTTTTTTCACCAATGATTTGAGTTCATTGACGACTTTCTTTTTTTCAGAAGAAACAATGTATTTAGGAGAAAAATCTTTATCGACATCTACTCCCAACTCATTGGAAGGGAGGTCAGCAATATGACCATAACTGGAGGCAACCTTAAAATCTTTCCCCAAAAATTTCTCTATGGTTTTTGCTTTTGCAGGAGACTCAACGATTACAAGATTATTGGCCATGTATTTATTTTTATGAGACAGCAAAATTATGTAGTTTTTTTTTAACACTCATAATCAATTTCTCTTCAGCCCTAAAATTTAAAATTTCTTAACCTCAAGAATTAAAAATTAATTGACGCTTTAAACATGACAAAATGACGTGTTTTTTTATATTTGTAGCTAATTTGGTGAGACAGAGTCGTATGACAAAACCCTTGACAAAAAATCCACATGCTTTTAATGGTGCTCCTTTGACTGAGGTTAACATGGAGCCTAAAAGTATGGTGCACTCTGACCAAAAAGAAAGTGAGGTTGCAAACGGGAAACACTTATTTTGGACAGCTATGGTCAAAAAATTTCATTTAAAAAAATCAACTCTCTGTTCAAATCAACTTTATCCAAAACCTATTTGGTAAAGATGTTTATTTAACCTATGATTGACACCGTAATGATAAAAAGCACAAAATATTTATTTCTTACTCATCTTCTCACACTGATGAGTTTCTCATCCTGTATTTCAAATAAAAAAAAGATAGAAAAATCAAAACCAAACATTGTTTTTATCATGGCAGACGATTTAGGTTTTAAGGATCTACCAATCTACGGAAATAAGTTTAATGAATCTCCAAACATAAGCAAACTTGCTTCCCAAGGTTTGATTTTCTCAAATGCCTATGCTGCTCCGGTTTGCTCTCCTACAAGAGCAAGTATTCAATCTGGACAATACCCAGCAAGGGTGGGTATTTTTGATTTCATTCCTGGACATTGGAGGCCCTTTGAGGAAGTTATAGTTCCACATAACAAGCACCAAAGTTTACCCAGTAAAATAATTACCATTGGAGAAGCCTTACAAAGATCGGGCTATAAAACAGGCTATTTTGGAAAATGGCATCTGGGTTTTAATGAGGAAAATCATCCAAAAAATAATGGTTATGATCAATCTTATGTGTATTCAGGAGGAGGCTTTTATAATCCAAAATTTGCTCCTGAGTACAACTCTTTAGGGAATAAAAGACTTAGTGAGATTTTAACTGATATGAGCACTGACTTTATTAGAAATAATAAAGGCGAACCATTTTTCTTATTTCTTTCCCATTATGATGTTCATGTCCAATTAGACGCAGATCAACATATCATTAATAAATATCTTAATAAAGAAAAAACTGAAAACTATCCCTGCAATGCTGTTTACTCTGCGATGATCCAACATTTGGATGAAAGCGTTGGAGCTGTAATGAAATCAATTGAATCAGAGGGTCTATATGATAACACTATATTTATTTTTTATTCTGATAACGGTGGTGTAGATAACAGATATGACAATATTCCATTGATTGCTGACAGAAGTCTGCGCAATTACCCTGATATGCACCCGCTCAGATTTGTGGCAACTTCTAATACACCTTTAAGATCAGGAAAAGGAACATTGTATGAAGGTGGGATTAAGGTGCCTTTAATTGTGAGATGGCCAAGTAAAATAAAGAAAAAATCGAAGACTGAAGCAATTGTGTCGAGTGTGGACTTTTATCCTACTTTTATAGATATAGCTCAGGGTGAATTGCCGGAAAATCAAATTACAGATGGTATTTCAATGTATAATATTTTTACAAAAAATACCTACAATAAAGAGAGAGAGATTTTTACTCATTACCCTGTTTATCACCACGATCAACCAATGTCATCACTGAGAAAAGGGGACTGGAAAATAGTTCAAAATTTAGTGTCTTCAGAATTTAGTCTGTTTAATCTTAAATTTGATGTAAGCGAAATGACGGATTTAAAATTTAGTCACCCCAAAAAATTAAATAGTATGAAGTTTTTACTTCAAAAATGGCAGGATGATACTGGGGCACAAATGCCCATAAAAAACTCAAAATTTGATCAATCAAGAAGATATGAGTGGGGAAAGAATCCATTCTCTCACTTAAAATAAATTTTTGCGATAAAAAAAGGTTTTATTAATGATAATTTTTTTTAATTATTGCTTTGGCTTCCAACCTCCATTAAATTATAAAAATAGTAAACCCAATGTAATTGTAATTTTCACTGATGACCGAGGTTATTCTAATATAGGTGTAAACCAGCAAGTGAAGGATGTAAAGACCCCAAATATTGATAAAATGGCCTCTAACGGTGTCACATTAAAATATGGATATTGTACAGCACCAGAATGAGCACCATCTGGGGCAGGTCTTCTTCCTGGCCAATATCAACAAAAATTCGGATTGGATGAAAATGGGACAATTCCATTACACTTAGATGAAATCATCAAAGAGTTAGAATCAGAATTGGATGATATGGAAGAGCCTGATGAAGATGATGATGTAATGGAAAAATTCTATTCATTGTATGATGAAGAATTAGATGATGAAATCGTAGATAGAATTGTTGATGAAGTTCTAATGCGAATGAGATGACAGAATTCACAAGATTAAGAATGGTTCTGAGTAGGATTGATAAATACCTAAATGAATTATACGGAACTGATTTCAGTAAATTAAAACAACAACCACTTAGTAAAATCAATGATTATTTGGATACCTATGAGTCGGTGGTATCAGAGATTAAGATGAATGTTGAAAAAGAATTAGAAACATATATGGAAAAGAAAGATAGTGATATGGAAATAGATGAGGAGTCAAAAGAAATAATCATTTACTAACATTTAAAAACTATTATTATGGAAGAAACACTTAAAACAATCGGAATTAATACTGAACAACTTAATTCCAAGCCAATACACAACAGAATAGAAACCGAACAATTATTAGGAATAACCAACCAAACTCTAAATACTTTTAAAAGGAAAGGTTGGTTAAAAGCAACTAGGTTCAAAAATAAAAACTACTACACAACAGATTCAATTATAGATTGTATCAAATTTCAGTTAAACTACAATGATGTAGTAAAAAGAGAAGCAAGTAAAGCATGGGAAACCCTATGGGCGTAAGGGGTTAACTTTTTCTAATTGTATTAAAATACTTATTGATATACTCTGATAGAGTTCTGACTCTACATCATTCTATCACATTTCTATGTTTCATGCACTTTGTGGGATGGGTGTTACTCATCCCAATAAAAGTGTTTGTAGCATGACATTTTGTCCTGAATTTTGTAAATTTGTTCCACTCAACCCAAATCCTCAACAATTAGTCAAAGTTTTTGGGTGTGTAGTTAAATAATATTTGGTAAAGTTTTAACCACATATTTAGGTAAAATGGAAAAATTAGTAAAAGATAAAAACACCAATAATAACCATAAGAACCCTTATGCTCATAATGGTGAATCGTTAGTTTTACCTACACATTTAACTACACAGAATCAGGAGGGATTAGATGCTCAAGCAGATGAAAGCCAACAACATACGAAGAAACCCCACCACGGAAATAGAGTGTATATCGAATCTTATGGTTGTCAGATGAACTTTTCTGATAGTGAAATTGTTGCCTCCATCCTAAGTAAAGAGGGCTATGAACTCACCAATACCCTAGAAAATGCAAATTTGATTTTGATTAACACTTGTTCTATCAGGGAAAAAGCCGAGCAGACCGTAAGAAAAAGACTGGAGCTTTTTAATGGGATCAAACGAAAGAAAAAAGAACTCAAAATAGGGGTATTGGGTTGTATGGCAGAGCGGTTAAAACATAAATTTCTGGAAGAAGAAAAAATGGTGGACATGGTAGTTGGCCCCGATGCCTACAAAGATCTACCCAACCTCTTAAAGGAAGTTGATGCCGAGCGTGAGGCCGTGAATGTTATCCTTTCCAAAGAAGAAACTTATGGAGACATTGCTCCCGTCAAATTGTCGTCCAATGGGATTTCTGCATTTGTAACCATCACCAGAGGTTGTGACAATATGTGTACTTTTTGTGTGGTTCCTTTTACCAGAGGGCGAGAAAGAAGTCGCGATCCCAAAAGTATTTTGGAGGAAATTGCTCAATTAGAAAAGAAAGCTTACAAAGAGATCACTTTGTTGGGACAAAATGTTGATAGTTATTTGTGGTTTGGGGGCGGCCTCAAAAAAGACTTCAAAAAAGCAAGTACGCTTCAACAAAAAACTGCTGTAAATTTTGCTAATCTCCTCGATTTGGTGGCTACCGCTCATCCCAATATGCGAATTCGTTTTTCAACATCCAATCCCCAAGACATGTCTTTGGAGGTGATCAATACAATGGCCAAACATGACAATATTTGTAATTATATTCACCTACCGGTGCAATCTGGAAGCAACGCCATATTAAAAAAAATGAACCGTCAACACACGCGTGAGGCGTATTTTGAATTGATCGATAACATCTATAAGATAATCCCCGATTGTGGGATTTCACACGATATGATTGCGGGTTTTCCATCAGAAACAGAAAAGGATCATCAAGACACTTTGAGTCTGATGAAATATGTCAAATACGATTTTGGGTTCATGTTCGCCTACTCTGAACGGCCAGGAACCATGGCCGCAAAAAATATTGAGGATGATATTCCTGAACCCGTAAAAAAAAGACGTTTGCAAGAGATCATTGAACTACAGAGAGAACACAGTGAATACAGAACCAAACAATATATTGGAAAAACAGTATGCGTATTGATTGATAAAAGCTCGAAAAGATCTAATGAATATTGGAGTGGGAGAACGGGACAAAATACAGTTACTGTTTTTCCTAAGGAAAATTATAAACTTGGAGATTTTGTTGACGTGAAAATTGAAGAAGTTACTTCTGCAACACTTATTGGAAAGGCAGTAGGTATCTCCCAATCAATCTAATCATATGGAGTCAATTCAACACATCAAACAGCGTTTTGGAATCATAGGCAATGACTATGGGCTCAACAGGGCTTTAGAAAAGGCATTGCGGGTCTCGGCTACCGAAATCACTGTTTTGGTGACTGGTGAAAGTGGAGTTGGAAAGGAAAATATTCCAAAAATCATTCATCAATTTTCACCGAGAAAACATGCCAAATATATAGCAGTCAACTGTGGAGCAATACCTGAGGGAACGATAGACAGTGAGCTTTTTGGTCACGAAAAAGGGGCATTTACAGGTGCTACATCTACCAGAGGCGGTTATTTTGAAGTTGCCGACGGAGGAACAATTTTTTTGGATGAAGTTGGAGAACTTCCCCTACCCACACAAGTCAGGCTGTTAAGAGTTTTGGAAAATGGTGAGTTCATCAAAGTAGGCTCTTCAAAAGTTCAAAAAACAAATGTTAGAATAGTAGCTGCCACCAATTTAAAAATGGCCGAAGCCATTAAAAAAGGAAAATTCAGAGAGGATCTGTATTACCGATTAAGTACCGTTGAAATTCACCTTCCTCCTCTCCGAGAGCGAAAAGAAGACATTCCTTTATTGTTTAGAAAGTTTGCCTCTGATTTTGCTCAAAAATATAAAATGCCAACCCTAAGATTGGACAATGCCGCACAAAAGGTTCTGGAACAATATCAATGGAGTGGTAACATAAGACAATTGAGAAATGTAGCTGAGCAAATTTCTGTTTTGGAAAAAAACAGGGAGCTTGATGCTATTACATTGAGGAATTATCTTCCCAGCGTGGGATCACAACTTCCCGCCGTAATCAATGACAGCAATAACGAAGCTAATTTTTCTTCAGAAAGAGAAATTCTTTACAAAGTCCTTTTTGACATGAAAAGTGATCTTAATGATTTAAAAAAGCTTACCGACGAATTGATGCAGAATGACAGTGCGAAGTCAGTCCAAAAAAACAATACCGAGCTCATCAAAAAGATCTATGGAGATGAGGAAGAGGAGAATAAGGCTGTTGCATTAATCAATCCCGAGAATCAACCTACTGTTCACAACACGACTCCTCCAATCAATCAATACGATTATGCCGAAACAGTAATAGAAGAAGAACCCTTATCTTTATTGGAGAAAGAAATAGAAATGATCAAACAGGCATTAAAAAGAAGTAATGGGAAAAGGAAGATAGCTGCCGAAGAATTGGGAATTTCTGAAAGAACACTTTATCGTAAAATCAAACAATTCGATTTACAAGATGATGAAAATGAATAAAGTCCCAAAAGCGATTCTTATCATTCTGATGTTATTTTGGCAAGCTTGTGGTATATACTCCTTTACGGGAGCCTCCATCCCGGCCGGTGCGAATACATTCCAAGTGAATTTTTTTGAAAATCAGGCTGGTAGTCGACCGGGTTCCACCGTTGAACCGGGATTGGATCGCGACTTCACGTTGGCACTACAGGATCTTATTTTGGGACAAACCAATTTAAATCTTGTGAACTCCGGTGGTGATTTGGTTTATGAAGGGGAAATCACACAATACAGTGTTACTCCAATGACCTCCACCGCCAATTTGACGGCTGCCCAAAACCGCCTGACCATGACAGTAAATCTTCGCTATAATAATACCAATAATGAAGATGATGATTTCGAAAAAAAGTTTAATTTTTTCTACGATTTCCCCGGGGACAAACAACTCTATGACATACAGGGGCAGGCTCATGACGAAATTTTTGAAAGAATTACCCAAGATATTTTCAATGCGACATTAGCCAAATGGTAAGCCTTATGAATAAAAGGAAATTCAATGAGTTGGTTGAGAGCTTTAACCCAAAAGATCAAGTATGGGAAGCAGAGATTGAAATGTTGATCGAAAGGTATCCTTACTTTCAATTGCCCCGCTTTTTTCATACAAAATCACTAAAAGATCAAAATAAGGAGACTTATGACAATCATCTGAATCGGTTGGCATTATACACCCATGACAGGGGGATTTTAAAAAAATATATGGAATCTGACTTCACTGTTCAAAAAAAGAAACTGGATTTGGATACCCCCAGCGATAAAGTTCTTGAAAAACCATATGCAAATGACAAAGAAGTTATTGATGACCCTTCAGTGATAAACGAAACGAAAAAAAAATCAACAGATTTAAAAGACAAATTAAAAGAAATACCCCTATCGTCAATTGATTCAAAAACCAAAGATTCAACCCAATCCATTGATCAAAACAAGGCAAAAGCTAAGAAGAAAAAGCCAAAGGGTCAGGTCTCGAAGTCAGTTAAAGGAAAAACTAAAGTAGATCATAAGCCCGATAATCCCTCAGTTAAAGACTTAAAATTGAGTTTTACAGATTGGATCAATTTTACCGATAAAAAACAAGCTCATCCCACCAATAGCATAACAGAAGAGCAAATTCCCCTGAGTGATAAGCTTCCAATAATTGATAAGTTTATCGAAGCCGATCCAAAAATCAGTCCCCTTGGCAAAAATGAAAATTCCGATGTTGTTGAGGTGGAAGACCACTATTCTGACGAGTTGATGACGGAAACTTTGGCCAAACTCCTTATCAAGCAGAAAAAATACAAAAAAGCAATCAGAGCCTACAAAATTTTAAGTTTGAAATATCCGGAAAAAAATGTTTTCTTTGCAGGGCAAATTCAAGAAATAAAGAATTTTTTACAACAATAAATAATCATGGGTAGTTTTTCGATTTTCATTGGTTTGATCATCTTCGTTTGTTTCCTGCTTGTATTGGTAGTAATGGTTCAAAACCCAAAAGGTGGTGGGCTTTCCTCTTCATTTGGAGGTGGAGGACAACAAATGGGAGGCGTTCAAAAAACATCTGACTTTTTGGATCGCAGTACATGGATTTTGGCTGGTCTTCTCCTGATTCTTATTTTGCTTTCAAATATCTCTCTAGGAACCGGCAGCGGCAGTTCCGATTCTCGCTTATTACAAGACGATGTATTGGAAACGCCCATTCCAGAAGAAATTCCTGAAACCATACCAGAAACAATTCCTGAAGTCCCTCAGGAAAATTCTCAAGAATAACTCAGTGCCATACTGTCAGCAATTAGGGCTAACTATTACAATTTGTCAGTCTGTCGACTACTGGCATGATTTATGAAAAATCTTTCTAAAATTAAAATAATTAACGATGAGTAAATTAAATATCAAACCCTTAGCAGATCGCGTGCTGATTGAACCCGCCGCTGCGGAAACCAAAACCTCCTCTGGAATTATCATTCCTGATTCTGCAAAAGAAAAACCTCAAAAAGGTAGCGTTGTTGCTATTGGTCCAGGAACCCAAGAAAATCCTGTCACTGTAAAAGTGGGAGACAACGTGTTGTATGGAAAATATTCAGGTACAGAATTGCAACATGATGGTTCGGATTACCTTATTATGAGAGAAAGTGATATACTAGCAATTGTTTAATAAAAAACTTAAATAAAATGTCAAAAAAAATAGAATTCGATTTAGAGGCTCGGGATGGTATCAAACGAGGTGTTGATGCATTGGCTAATGCCGTAAAGGTAACCTTGGGTCCTAAAGGAAGAAACGTAATCATCGGTAAATCCTTTGGTGCTCCTCAAGTGACCAAAGACGGTGTAACCGTAGCCAAAGAGATAGAACTTGAAGATGCCTTAGAAAACATGGGAGCACAAATGGTCAAAGAAGTAGCTTCCAAAACCAATGATTTGGCTGGAGATGGAACGACCACTGCTACCATTTTAGCGCAAGCCATCGTTAAGGAAGGACTAAAGAATGTTGCTGCCGGTGCTAACCCTTTGGATCTTAAAAGAGGAATCGACAAAGCGGTCAATGATATCGTAGATTCTCTTGGAAAACAATCGGTTGAAGTGGGCAATGCTTCTGAAAAAATCAAACAAGTAGCCAGTATTTCAGCCAACAATGATGATACCATTGGTAGCTTGATTACTGAGGCTTTTGAAAAAGTTGGAAAAGAAGGGGTCATCACAGTAGAAGAAGCCAAAGGAACTGATACCTATGTCGATGTGGTTGAAGGGATGCAATTTGATCGTGGTTATTTATCACCCTATTTCGTAACGGACTCAGAGAAAATGCAAGCCGATCTAGAGACACCTTATATTTTATTATACGACAAGAAAATTTCCGCCATGAAAGACCTGTTGCCGGTATTAGAGCCTGTAGCTCAATCTGGGAAGCCCTTGGTAGTCATTGCAGAAGACGTTGACGGGGAAGCATTGGCGACATTGGTGGTCAATAAGCTCCGAGGTGCATTGAAAATTGCGGCCGTTAAGGCCCCAGGTTTTGGTGACCGTAGAAAAGCCATGTTAGAGGATATCGCCATCTTAACCGGTGGAACCGTAATTTCTGAGGAAAGAGGTTTTACTTTAGAAAACACTACCATTGATATGTTGGGCTCTGCCGAAAAGGTTACCATCGATAAGGACAACACCACTGTTGTAAATGGTGCTGGGGATAGTAAAATGATTCAAGGAAGAGTCAATCAAATCAAATCTCAGATTGAAACTACCACATCAGATTACGACAAAGAAAAGCTACAGGAACGCCTTGCCAAATTATCGGGTGGGGTAGCCGTACTCTATGTTGGGGCACCTTCCGAAGTAGAAATGAAGGAAAAGAAAGATCGTGTTGACGACGCACTTCATGCCACAAGAGCGGCGGTTGAAGAAGGAATTGTTGCCGGTGGTGGAGTTGCTTTATTAAATACCCAAAAAAGCCTTACAAAACTGAAATCCGATAATCCAGATGAGGCAACGGGTATACAAATCATTCATAAAGCCATTGAATCTCCATTGAGAACCATCGTAGAAAACTCCGGTGGAGAGGGCTCGGTCGTTGTTTCTAAGGTACTTGAAGGTGGTGATAATTTTGGATACAATGCCAAAGAAGGTACTTTTGTGGACATGCTCAAAGAAGGAATCATTGATCCCAAAAAAGTAACTCGTGTTGCTTTAGAAAATGCCGCTTCAGTAGCGGGAATGATCCTAACTACAGAATGCGCTTTGATCGACATCAAAGAAGAGGCTCCAGCCATGCCTCCTATGGGCGGCGGCGGCGGAATGCCAGGAATGATGTAATCCACTATTTATTAAAAAAAACCTGCTTCTTAAAGCAGGTTTTTTTATTACTCTCTGTCGTACTTACAACAATTGGGTAGAGCATCATAATCTTCCTCTTTGGCTTTGGCCTCTGAAGTATCGTGCCCTTTAGCTGCAATTGCTGTATGAATGGTTTCTATATTTACTTTAGAAGGATTATAAATCAGCGAGATTTGATTGGAAGGAATATCCCAATCCGCTGACTTAACTCCCTTAATGGATAAAGCTGCTTTTTCGATTCTCTTTTCGCAAACCTCGCAGTTTCCATGAACTTTAAATTCTGCTTTCGCACTCTTTTTCTGATTGTCTTGAGCTACCATTCCCAATGGTAACGCCAATAAAATAATAAGGATTTTTTTCATGATATTTAAAGTTAACAATTTATACTAAATTTTGAGTCTTAAACCGGAATAAACCATTCCTCCAAAAATAGGGGCATAAACCTGAGCCGCATCAAAATCGACTCCAAAAGGGTCATCTGATCCTATAATCGGAGAGGATTGTTTATAATTCCCAATGTTCTCTCCTCCCAAATATATTTCAAATTTTTTTGAGAATACATGGGTCAACTGTGTATTCCACAGTGAATAATTGGGCGAAAAGCCTCCTAGACGATCTATGAGGTTGTAAACCAATCGCTGTGCTCCCACATAATGATAGGTTAGATCATACCGCCATTGTTTACCCACCGAAGTGATTTTACTTTCCCAACCCAAATTGGCAAAAAAGCGATTTTTGGCCAACAAAGGTTTTTGTAAAAGTCCACTTTTATAGTCCATTTGTACATCGTAATTTTTATAGGCTGCTCTAAAATTCAGATCGTTCCTGAAATAGTAATCTAATTCTATTTGAAAACTTTTTGCAGCACTCTCTCCCTCCAAGTTATAAAAAGAAACCTCACGCGGCTTTTCGAAATCAACCACTACTTGATCGGTAAATTGAGTGATGTAGTAATCTGCTGAGAGGATTATTTGGTGTGGATCGCCAATATAAAATGATTTGGAAAGTCCCAATCCATAGTTCCATGCTTTTTCAGGATTAAGCCCATAAATTTTACCCTGAGAAGGTTGGATTTTTATGGCCCTGTTGGTGGCAAATAGGGTTTGATTTTCTGCAAAAATATTGGCTGCTTTTCTGCCGCTACCTCCCGATAGCCTTATGACAAATTTCTCTAAGGGAACATATCTAAAATGCACCCTGGGCGTCAAAAAATTACCGAAATTATTATGGAAATCTACACGGACACCCGCTATCAAACTAAAATTGTCATTGTTGTCGTGGGTGAACTCAAAAAAACTGCCCACATTTTGATCTGTCCTATTGTAGGTATCACCATTTACCAACTCCACATAGTCATCAAAACTATAATTTAAACCTACTTTAAATTTGTTAAGGGTATTGCCCATGATAGAGTTGAAAATTAAATTGGTATAAAAACTATCTTGGTTGATGTCATAGGTTCGCAATCCATAATAGGAATCTTGATCATGACTGCTGTAAGCGGTTTGAACACCAAAGCTTTGATAGGGTGTCTCTGGAAATACATAACCCAATTTGAATGAGGCATCCCAACGTTTGGTTTTAATTTCACTTCCCCAGTGATTTTTCATTCCCCTGTCCTTTTGAGGATTGAAGCTTAAAGCACCCAGTAGTTTTTCATCTTTCATGTATCTCCAACTCAAAAAGCTGACCCATCCCTTTTCCAAATCCGTATATTGCCAACGGTTCATCAAATTGATTTGCTCCGAAACAGGAAGATCCAAAAAACCATCATTGTTATTGTCAAACTTTTCGGTTCTTTTGTTCCCGTGAAGGTAGAGCCCTGTACTCCAATTTTCATCGATTTTATGATTGAAGTGGGTATTCATTTCATACCTACCATTGATGGAGGCAAATAGGTTAAGAAAGAAGGGAATATCGGTCAGTGGCTTTTTCAATTCAGTATTGATTTGTCCTGCAATACTTTCAAAACCATTGGTTACCGACCCTGCTCCTTTGCTGATTTGGATACTCTCAACCCAAGTTCCAGGTGTAAAAGTTAACCCATAAGCCTGGGATGCCCCACGAACCATAGGGATATTTTCTTCTGTAATCAACAAGTAAGGACTGGAAAGACCCAACATTTTAATTTGTTTGGTCCCTGTAAGCGCATCTGCAAAATTGACATCTATGGCCGGATTGGTTTCAAAGCTTTCTGAAAGATTACAACAAGCCGCCTTAAGCAATTCGGCACTGCTGACTTTCAAAATGTTTTGTGTCTCTATATAGGATTTTTGAGAAGCTTTGCGACGCTGAGTGAGGGTTACCTCGTCCAGCTCGTCATCCTGATTTTGGATCATTTGGTAACTGATTAATGACGTTTGTATTTTTAGTGTATCGGTCTTAAAACCAACATAACTAATGATCAATAGATCCGTCTCAGGTGTTCTTTCCAACTGAAAAGCACCTTCTATGTCCGTTACCGTTCCAATGCTGGTATTTTGCCAAAAAACACTGGCTCCGGCCAATGGGTAAGTTTTATTATTTTCTTGATATTGTACGGTTCCGTTAAGGGCGTCTTGAGAAAAGACCACACCCCACGAAAAACATACAATAAGTATATATTTTTTCATGATTTTAGGTTTTGATTTAACGTTAAATAGAAATTTAATTTAAAGTTGAATCAGCCGTAAAAAATGAAACTTTGGTTTAAAAGGAAGATTTTATTTTTGGGAACAAGAAAATTTGGGTGGGTAAAAACCTCCTCGAAAGGAATGATTTTTATGGTATTGAAAGATACCTTAGTGCTATTAGGGATTGTAAGCGTGCTAATTTGAAAATTATCGTTAACAGTTTTCTGGGGATGGTTGTTTTGGATAAAAATGGTTTCATCCTGACAGCAATGATTTTTGGTAACACTAATGCTTTGATGCCTGTCTTGACTTTTTTCCGTGGACATCCCACATCCCTCCGCATTCCAAGCCAAAGCAATCTTTTCAATATGCCCCCCACAGTAGTGAACATTAAGCGCCAGTCCGATTTTTGAAGTTAAAAAAATCAGGACAAAGAAAACGGCTTTGATGTTCCTTGCGCTCATATCATAAAGTTAAGGATTTTATCCAAATTGGCAAAACAACATCGTAACTGCCATGACCAGCATAATCATATTTTCTATAAGCGTTGCTTCAGTCATTGGTAACTTTAAAGCAGTCCCCAAACAGGCACAATTGATCTTTTTTTTATCAAAAAGGGAATAAATAACACCGATGGTAGTGATGGATAAGATCACAATGGTGGCGATAAAAACAAAGTTTAACTGCCAACGCAGCAATAACATCAAACCTAAAAAGGTTTCTATAAAAGGGTAAACCTTACCGTAAAACGAACTTCTTTTAGCCAATGGATCGTATTGTGCAAAAGCAAAGGGAAACCCCTTATAATCCAAAAATTTAAAAAAACTGAAGACCATAAAAAATAGCCCCATAAAATCGATCATAAAGTTGGAAACCCGAAAAGTGTTTTTTTGGAGCAGAACGGCACCGGCAATCAGGTAAACAAATATCAAAAAAAGTGGGAATAGCTGTTTTAATTTAGGGGCGGACTCCAAAGGGGAGGCTTCTTCATTCTTCGATTCAAGAGATGGAACGTATTTGGGGGGTAAAGTTTCCGAAAGTTTTTTCAATGTCAATGTTTTTAAAACGTTCATCTCTGCACTTCCATTGGCCAGATCAATTTTAAGGTCTTTCACTTCATCCAAAGCGATCAATTTTTCGGTTACTGAGGAAACACAACTTTCACAAGTCATCCCTGAAATTTTTATATTTTGTTTCATTGTTGAAAAGTGAGTTTTTTTGGTTAATTAAACGCCACAAATAGTAGCGAAATTGAATTTTTACCCAAGCGGTTTTTAATATTTTTGTGCTGTTGAGTTAATTTTCTTTTGAAATACAAAGGTAATCCAAAAGCACATCAACACAGACCTAAAAATAGCCACCCCAAAATTGATCGATTAAAAAAAATAAATGAGTAAAAAACAAATTTCATCTGCCCTGATTTCTGCCTATGATAAAGCAGGATTAACACCCATCATTCATCAATTAAATTCATTAGGGGTTACTTTCTACTCCACCGGTGGAACCGAAAACTTTATACGTGATTTAGGCTACGATGTGGTTGCAGTTGAAGACGTTACGGGATACCCTTCAATTTTGGGAGGGCGTGTAAAAACATTGCATCCCAAGATTTTCGGGGGAATTTTAAACCGACAGGAAGTGGAAGGAGACCAAAAAGCACTCCATGATTTTGAGATCCCCCAAATTGATTTGGTAATCGTGGATTTATATCCTTTCGAAGAAACTGTTGCTGCAGGGGGTAATGAACAAGAAATTGTGGAAAAAATTGATATCGGAGGGATTGCGCTGATTCGTGCGGCAGCAAAAAACTTCAAGGATACATTCTGTGTATCAGATAAAAATGATTACGAAGATTTTCTTCAAATTTTGATCGAAACTGAAGGTGCACCCAATTTGGAGCAAAGAAAACGGTATTCGGTTAAGGGATTTCAAACCTCATCTCACTATGACTCCGCTATTTTCAATCATTTTAATCAGGAGGAAGAAGTATTAAAGCTGAGTGTGCAAGATTCAAAAACCCTACGCTACGGCGAAAACCCACACCAAAAGGGTCAATTTTTTGGTCCATTATCCAACCTTTTAGAGCAAATTCATGGGAAAGAAATTTCCTACAACAACCTTTTAGATATAGATGCAGCAGTTAACCTTATGCTTGAATTCTATGAAGGACAACCCAGTTTCGCTATTCTCAAGCACAATAATGCTTGTGGCTTTGCGACACGCTTTACGCTTAAAGAAGCCTATATCGATGCTCTTGCCGGAGACCCCGTCTCTGCTTTTGGGGGGGTGTTAATTACCAATAAAACAATTGATTTAGACACGGCTACCGAAATACACAGTTTGTTTTGTGAGGTGGTGATTGCTCCCCAATACGAGCAGGACGCCCTTGAACTTTTAAAAGGGAAAAAGAACAGAATTTTATTGGTTCAAAAAGATACCCCCCTGCCTTCTACCACTTATAGAAGCTGTCTCAACGGCATACTGGTGCAGGAAAGAGATTCCAAAACAGATGTTGCCAAAGAACTCGAATTGATCACAACCAAAAAACCTACCGCACAGGAGATTGAGGATTTAATCTTTGCCTCTAAAATTTGTAAACACACCAAATCGAATACCATTGTTTTGGCAAAAAATGGTCAATTGCTGGCCTCGGGAACGGGACAAACGTCGAGAGTAGATGCACTAAACCACGCCATCGAAAAAGCAAAACACTTCAATTTCGACCTGAATGGTGCTGTTATGGTCAGTGACGCTTTCTTTCCATTCCCTGATTGTGTAGAGATCGCTCACAATGCTGGCGTCAAAACTGTTCTCCAACCAGGAGGGTCGATCAAAGATCAACTTTCCATCGATTATTGTAATGAAAACGACATGTCAATGGTCTTTACCGGAACACGTCATTTTAAACATTAAATTTCATACCTTTAGGCAGGTATCACAAGACTTTATATGGCTCTCTTTACAGAAGAAATTGCAATAGATTTGGGAACTGCAAATACATTGATCATCCACAATGACAAAGTGGTGGTTGACAGTCCCTCCATAGTTGCCATCGACAGAACTACCAATAAAATCATTGCCATTGGAGACGAGGCCAGTATGATGCATGGAAAGACCCATGAAAACATTAAGACCATTCGACCCCTTAAGGATGGAGTTATTGCAGATTTCAATGCCTCTGAGCAAATGATCAACACCTTGATCAAAAGCATCCCCACCCTAAAGAGAAGATTTTTCACCCCCTCCTTGAGAATGGTGATTTGTATCCCTTCCGGTATCACTGAGGTTGAAATGAGAGCCGTAAAAGAATCTGCAGAGCGTGTTAATGGAAAAGAAGTTTATCTCATTCACGAGCCAATGGCTGCTGCTATCGGTATTGGAATTGATATAATGCAGCCCAAGGGGAATATGATTGTTGATATTGGAGGTGGTACGACCGAGATTGCAGTCATTGCCTTATCGGGAATTGTATGTGACAAATCAGTCAAGATTGCAGGAGATGTTTTTACCAATGACATCGTCAATTACATGAGAAGTAAACACAACCTGTATGTTGGGGAACGTACCTCAGAGAAGATAAAAATCTTGATCGGCTCCGTGATAGAAGATCTTGAAAACCCACCGGAGGACATGTCTGTTCAAGGACGAGATTTAGTTACTGGTAAACCTAAGCAAGCAGTCATTTCTTTTGGTGAAATTGCAAAAGCTTTGGATAAATCCATCATTAGAATTGAAGAAGCCATCATGGAGGCCTTGTCTCAAACCCCTCCCGAGTTGGCCGCAGACATATACAATACAGGAATTTATTTGGCAGGCGGTGGAGCGCTTCTCAGAGGCTTAGACATCAGACTTTCAAGAAAAACAGATTTACCGGTCTATATCGCTGAAGATCCGCTTCAAGCCGTGGTACGAGGAACTGGAATTACTTTAAAAAACATCGAGCGATACAAAACCGTTTTGATCAAATAATGAGTTATGCGGCAACTCATCAATGCCCTACTTAAGTACAAAAATACCCTAATCTATTTGGGTTTACTGATCCTCTCGATTCTCTTTTTAAACCAACGTAGTTTTTATCACCAGTCTGTTTTTAGTAATGTCTCTTTGGCAATCTCGAGTAGTTTTAACCTATTGGGAAATAACTTTTCGAATTACTTCAAATTGAGCGAAAACAACGAAAAACTTGTCGCTGAAAATGAAAAACTCAAAACACTGGAATTAATTCAATTCAATGACGAAAGAGGAAAAAGTAATTCAATTGATCAATTTGGTTTTGAAGTGTTTTCAGCAAGAATTATAAAAAACAGTTACAGTTTTGCAAGAAATTACTTGATTATTGATAAAGGCTATAAAGACAGCATTGAAGTTGAAATGGGAGTGATAACCAGTGACGGCGTTTTAGGTATCGTAAATCAGGTTACTGCTAATTTTTCAAGTATTCTCTCCATATTACACATAGATCTGAAAATCAATGCGGGATTCAAAAAAAACGGGGCTTATGGCTCTCTTTCTTGGGATGGCAACCATCCTAAGAGAATGAAGCTTAATGATATTTCCACATTGAACCCAGTCTCAATTGGAGATACCATTACCACCAAGGGTATGTCTGATTATTTCCCATATGGTATCCCCTTAGGAACCGTGATAGATTTTGAAAAACCCGAATTAGAGGGTTATTACAATATTGATGTTGAACTGTTTAGTAATCTCACACAGAAAGAGTATGTATATGTGGTGAAGAAGAGAAATATCAAACAACTCAAACAACTCAAAAATGAATCGCGATAATTTAGCTTCGATCTTTCAATTTATTTTGTTGTTGATGCTTCAAGCATTTGTTTTCAATAACATGAACTTTCTGGGGTTCATCAACCCCAATCTTTATATTCTATTTATCATAATTTACCGATTCAATAGTAATCAGACCTTATTGATCATTTTAGGTTTCGCCTTAGGATTATTTTTGGATTTATTAACCCAAGGATCAGGAGCACACACCATTTCAACATTGACATTAGCCTATTTGAGGCCTTTTATCATTCGTTTTTCTTTTGGTGTTAATTATGACATTCCTATGGGAATGATTAAAGGGAGTCCTGCCTCTCAGAGATTATTTTATCTCATAATGATGGTTTTGGTTCACCATTTGGTGCTGTATTCAGTTGTGTATTTTAGTTTCGATAATGCTCAGGTCATTCTAAAAAACACAATTATTACGTCTTTTTTTACCTTTATTATGGTTTATCTAACCATGGGCATATTCATCGATGAAAATGATTAGACGTTTTTTTTTACCGGCGATTACCTTCCTAACCGCTTTGATTTTCACATTAAGGCTTATCAGTTTACAACTGATCAATTCTTCCTATAAATTACTTTCTGATGGTAATGCGGTAATTGAAAATTCCATTTACCCGGAACGTGGTTATATCTATGACAGAAATAATAAACTTTTGGCTTCCAACCAACCCGTTTATAATCTGATGGCTATTCCCGAGAACATTGCTCTTTTTGATACTTTGGAGCTCTCCAAATCGTTGGGGATTTCAAAATCCGAACTGATAAAAAAAATAAATTTGGCCAGATCCTATTCTGTAAAATTGCCCTCTGTAATTGTCGGACAAATTTCAAAAGAGGACAATGCTTCGATTCAAGAGAAAATATGGAAATACCAGGGATTTTTTCTTCAAAAAAACTCGGTAAGAAACTATCCGGTTCCTGTTGCGTCTAATATTTTAGGCTATGTGAGTGAGGTCAATAAAAATGACATTAAAAAGGATAATTACTACCGTTTGGGAGAATTGATCGGCAGACAGGGAATAGAGGAATACTATGAAGATTTATTAAGGGGGACCAAAGGCAAAAAATTCTATCAAAAAGATCGATTTAACCGAATCATAGGCTCCTACGAAGATGGTGAATTCGACATAGAATCAAAAGGAGCTCAAAACCTAATACTCACCATTGACAGAGAACTTCAGGAATACGGAGAGCGTTTATTACAAAATAAAAGAGGTGGCATAGTAGCGATAGAACCCAAAACTGGAGAAGTACTTTCCTTGGTCTCTGCCCCCAGTTATGACCCCAACCTGCTGGTGGGGAGAAAACGATCAAAAAACTACCAAAAATTGGCTTTAGATACCTTGGCAAAGCCACTTTTTGACAGAGGCCTGCAGGCGCAATACGCTCCCGGTTCTCCTTTTAAAACATTAAACGCATTGATTGCTCTGCAAGAAGGTGTAATCCAGCCCAAAACTGCTTACCTCTGTAAAAAGGGCCACTATTACGCCCGTGGAATGTTTATGGAGTGTCATTGTAGACATGGAACGAAAAACAATCTTCATTCGGGTATTTACCGCTCCTGTAATACCTACTTTGCAAACATCTACAGAAAGATCATTGATGAAGCCGGTTCGACTGTAGAAGAAGGAATGAACATTTGGAACCGTCACTTGAAAAGCTTTGGTCTGGGTAATTATTTGGGATACGATTTACCTGTCGGAAAAAAGGGTTTTATCCCCGATTCAAAATATTACGACTACTGGTACAAAGAGGGCGGCTGGAAATCTGCAACGGTCGTATCAAATGCTATTGGTCAAGGTGAACTATTGACGACCCCAATCCAAATGGCTAATTTTACAGCAGCTATTGCCAATAGAGGGTACTTCATTCAACCGCATTTCCTAAAATCTGTAAGTGACGGAACCCTTGACAAGGTTTATGAAAAAAAGATGACATCGATTGACTCCATCCATTTTGAGACGGTTATTGATGGAATGCATCAAGTGGTTGAGCGAGGAACTGCAAGGGTTGCCAAAATCAAGGGAATTGACGTATGTGGCAAAACCGGTACCGTTGAAAATTTCATGAAAATTGATGGGGTAAAGACCGCCTTAACAGACCACTCTATTTTTATTGCATTTGCCCCTAAAAATGACCCTAAGATCGCACTCGCTGTATATGTTGAAAATGGTTACTGGGGGGCTCGGTGGGCCGCTCCTATTGCCAGTCTGATGATTGAAAAATACCTCAATGGAAAAGTCAGTAGAAAATGGCTGGAAGATCGAATGATGAATGGAAGCCTTTTGGCGGAATACGATAAACCTTACTCAGGAAAACCCTTCGAGATCAATGAGTAAAAACATTATATACCGATTGGACTGGTGGCTGATATGCGCCTACTTAGTTCTGGTCTCTTTTGGAGTCGCAAATGTATATTCTGCTACTTATGATGAATCAATGAACGGTGTTTTTGACATGAGTCAACCGGTAGGAAAACAAGTTTTTTTTTTAATTTTTAGCTTATTTGTTGGTGGTGTTATTCTATTTGTAAACAGTAAGTTCTTTGAACAATTTGCAACCATAGGTTACTTTATATGCATGCTACTCTTGTTGGGTCTTTTTGTTTTTGGAAAGACGGTTTCAGGTGCCACTTCTTGGTACAATATTGCCGGGCTTAGTTTTCAACCTTCCGAGCTGGCGAAGATGGCTACTGCATTGACGATAGCAAAGTTTTTGAGCAAATTTCAATCTGATCTAAAAAAATCTGAGACATTATTTAAAATTGGTGGTTATCTGTTTTTACCATTTTTAATGATCGTTCTTCAACCGGATCCCGGATCTGCTTTAGTTTTTGGAGCCTTCTTTTTTCCGCTGTTCAGAGAGGGTTTAAACTTTAGTTACTTGGCCATTTTCTTTTCCATTTTGACCTTATTTTTTATTACTCTTCTATTTCCTTTAGGGGTGGTCATTTGCCTGATTGTGCTGGTGATATTTTTAATTTATTTTATTTTAAAGAATCTCAATCCCAAAATAAAACTTTTGCAATTTGTCCTCATGCTGTTTGTATCAATCGGATTTTCACTATCGGTCAACTATATCTTCAATAATATTTTTGAACAGCGACACAGAGACAGGATTAATGTGATTTTGGGAAAAGAAATTGATCCACAAGGGGTTGGATATAACATCAACCAATCTAAAATTGCGATAGGCTCAGGAGGGCTTAAGGGAAAAGGGTTTCTCGAGGGGACCCAGACCAAGGGGGGCTTTGTCCCTGAACAGCATACCGACTACATTTTTAGCACCATTGGAGAGGAATGGGGTTTTATGGGTGGTTTTTTATTGATTTTCCTTTTTTGTTTTTTGATTTTTAGAATCATTTACCAAGCCGAAAAACAAATCAATAAATTTAGAAGGATATATTCCTATGGTGTGGCAAGTTTAATTTTCACTCATTTTTTTGTAAACATAGGCATGTCCCTGGGGATGATTCCCACAATAGGAATTCCTTTGCCCTTTGTAAGCTACGGAGGATCTTGTATTCTGGCATTTAGTATCATGATATTCATTCATTTGAATTTCGATGCCAACAGGTTGAATGATTGGTAAGATTAGTTCCTAACGTCCAAAAGATCTCTCAAGCTGTTTCCCAAAGTCATAAAAGCCAGAACCAAACTCATAATGGCAAGGCCGGGTAATAAAGTCAAATAGGGCTTACCCAATAGCAGGTACCTAAAATGGTCTTTGACCATTCCTCCCCAACTAGGGGTTGGTGGCTGCGCTCCGATCCCAAGAAAGCTCAATCCACTTTCGATCAAAATTGCACTGGCAAAATTTGCAGCTGAGATCACAATCAAAGGGGGGATCAATAATGGTAAAATATGGTGAAAAATAATTCTTAATTGACCATATCCTAAAGTTTTGGCAGCTTGGATGAATGTTTTTTCCTTTAGGCCAATCACTTGCCCTCTTACTAGCCTGGCCACCTCAACCCACATGGTAAGGCCCACTGCAATAAAAACTTGCCAAAAGCCACGTCCAAGAGCTAATGTGAGGGCGATCACCATAAGAAGAGTGGGAATAGACCAAAAAACATTGATCAACCATACGATTGCTTTGTCTAAATAACCTCCATAAAAACCTGAAAATGCTCCTAAAATGACCCCAATCAATAGGGAGATCAATACCGCCACGAAACCTATGGAAAGTGAAATTCGGGAACCTACAATCAATCGACTCAATAAATCACGACCATACTTGTCTGTACCCAAAATAAATGTTCTTTCCTCAAGATGTTGCGCTCTAAAAATGGATTCTGAAAATGGCGATTGAAACCGTGAAGCAGGGATAAACTCATAAAAACCAATGGGAGATCCGTAGGGCTGAATATCGACCCCATCTGATCGAATTTTAAAATTTTGAATGGGAATCTCTTGAATGTTATTGATCACTCCTTTAAAAAAGGATTTGTTAGCCGTCTGATTATTTTTGGCTTCAATGAGGAGCATATCAACGCTAAACCCCGGAGGCTTGGAATGAATTGACAAATGCATTTGATTGGCATTGGTTGTCTTGTCGGGGGAAATTTGATATGCGAAGATGGCTACAAGAACAAGCAACAAAATATAAAGGACACTAAAAAGACCCCAAACGTCTTTCAAAAATTTTTTAAAGAAATTCCTTCCCCTCAAAATAATTGGATTATTTCTTTATTTGAGCAAGAGGATAGTTGTCTAAATTGATATTTAAATCTTCTAAAATATTGACGGCCTCATCAATGTAAAAATCCTGCTCAAGGGATTCTACCCATCTTTTTTTCCTCTCTTTTACTACATCGTCAATGGGCATTCCCGGTTCGGCAATCCAATCAAAAGTAAGGGTTGAATGGTAATCTTTGAGAGCAGAAAACTTTTCATTTATTTTTTTATTAGCCGCTCTCTCCTCAACAAAATCGTCATAGTTTAGGGTGTAGGTATAATCATCTTGTTGGACTTCTATACTACGAGCCTGTTGCTCTATTAGCTGAATGTATGGGTTGTGTTTTAATCTTTTAGCGCTTTGGCTTAAAGCATAATCATAATTGATCTGGTTTGCCCACTGTTTATATCGAGCGGGGTCAATACGATCCCAAGCCAATGGGTTGTCTTGATCCTTCTCCCCCATTTCAATATATGAATATTGATTTTTGACAACGATATCACTTTTCACACCCTCCAATTGAGTAGAACCTCCATTGATCCGGTAGAACTTATCGGTAGTAAGTTTGACGGCTCCTAAGTCTCCATAGGTACCTCCCGAAATTATCCGATTCAAATCAATTACATTTTGCACGGTACCTTTGCCGAAGGTTTGCTTACTCCCCAATATAATGGCTCTTTTATAATCTTGAAGGGCAGCAGCTAAAATCTCAGAAGCAGAAGCCGAAAATTCATTCACCATAATAACCAAAGAGCCATCCCAAATAATGGCCGGATCTTCGTCATACAGAATATCTTTTTTTCCTCCGGTACTTTTTACTTGAACAACAGGGCCTTGATCAATGAAAAAACCGGTAATATCAACGACCGTTTTCAGGGAACCTCCTCCATTGTCTCTTAAATCTAGAATAACCCCTTCTACCCCTTTATTTTTTAGTACTTCCAATTGCTTTTTGATATCACTGGCTGCGTTCCTACTGTTTTGATCTTTAAAGTCGATATAAAACTTAGGTAATTCTATTAATCCGTATTTTTTTTCGTTTTTTAATATAATAGAAGACTTGGCATAGGATTCCTCTAACTCAACGACATCTCGATTGATCACTACTTCTTCAATAATTCCACTGACCCTTTTAACGGTTAAGAAAACTTGAGTTCCCTTGGGGCCTTTGATCAATTTTACAGCGTCGCTTAAACGCATGGGGCCGATTTCAACAGGACTTTCATCTTTTTGTGCGACTTTGAGAATTACATCCCCCACTTCCAATGCTTTGGCTTTCCAGACTGGTCCACCGACAATCACCTCAATGATCTCAACTTTTTGGTCTTTCTTTTGCAGTCTGGCTCCAATACCTTCAAATTTTCCCGAAATATTTTGATCAAATTTTTCTTTGTCATCTGGGGCAAAATAATTGCTGTGAGGATCAAACTCCAATGTGATGGCATTCACGTAAACAGAAAACCAGTCTTTACGTTCAATGTCACTAAAGATCTCAAAATAACTTTCAATATTTTCCCTTGTCTTTGTCCTGGCCTCTTCCTCCAAAATTATTTCTGACTTGACCTGGTAGGTGCTGTCATTGTCTTTTTCAATATTTTGTTGCTCTAACAAATCTGAAAAATACTCTAAGGCAGAAAGTTTAAATCTTTTTCTCCAACGATTTTTTAATCCATTCAAGGTTCTGGCATATGGAATTTCTTCAAAGTTAAGGTTGATTGAATCTTGGGTACTAAAATCGAATGGCTGATCTAACAATTCCCCATAAAAAGCCTTAACATGATCCATACGGGAAACCAGTCTTTCGTAGGCCATATTGAAAAAAGAAACATCCGCTTCCTTTATCTGATCGTCAATTTCATTTTTATATCTTCTAAAGTTGTTGATGTCAGATTGCAAGAAAAAACGGTGTTGGCCATCAATACCCTCTATAAAATTATTTAAAACATTCTCTGAAAATGTGTCATTGATATCCTTAGGGTCGTAGTGTCCTCTCTGCAATACATAGGTGATGACCTCAATCAATAATTTATCCTTATCGGGATTTTCACTAATCGATGAGGAACCGGTCGTTAATAGTAAAACGAAAATTGATACAACAAAGAGTCTAATAAGCTTCATGTAAATAGCAATTTAGGAAGCTAATTTAACCAAAAACCCTTTATTTAAGCATTATCCAAAAAACTTTTTGTTGATACAAAATTGATCTGTGGGGATTATAATTTTTTAAATTTACATTAGATAACGCAAATAATGGAAAAAAAACCCCTCATCCTCGTAACCAATGACGATGGAATCACGGCCCCGGGCATACGGAAATTGATTGAGGTAATGAACGAAATTGGTGAGGTGGTGGTGGTTGCTCCTGACAGTCCTCAGTCTGCAATGGGACACGCCATAACCATTAATTCCACGTTACATTGTACGCAAATCGAGGTGAAAGAAAACACTCATCTTGAGTACAGCTGTTCCGGTACACCAGCCGATTGTGTAAAATTGGCAGTCAATGAGATATTAAACAGGAAGCCAGATTTATGTGTTTCGGGAATCAATCATGGATCCAATTCCTCCATAAATGTGATTTACTCCGGTACCATGAGCGCTGCTGTTGAAGCCGGGATAGAGGGCATTCAGGCGATTGGATTCTCTTTACTGGATTATCGATGGAGTGCTGATTTTGATGCCATCAGGAACTATGTCAAAAAAATTACACTTAGTGCTCTCGAAAATAAAATTCCCTCCAATGTTGTACTCAATGTAAATTTTCCTAAACTCAAAGAGAAAGCAATCAAGGGCATAAAAATCTGCCGCCAAGCCAATGCTTATTGGGTGGAGGAGTTTGATAAAAGAACCAATCCAATGGGATTGGACTACTATTGGCTGACCGGCAAATTCATCAACGAAGACAAAGGTGAGGATACAGACGAATGGGCGTTGAGCCATGGATATATTTCCATTGTACCTGTTGAATTTGATCTCACTGCTCATCATGCCATACAACGATTAAATACTTGGAGTTTTGAATAAAAAAGAGCTTTTTCAGGGTATCATCGCTAGTTTTTTTGCCAGCTCGAGCATTACCATTTTTATACTCCTCTACTTTTCACAAGGATCCATTGAAGATGCCATTGTTTCCCTATATCATCAAAAGAAATTGGGAGGACTCATCAGCATGGGTGCATTGATAAATTTACCGCTGTTCTTTCTGGGAATGCGAAAAAGAAAAACCAATTTTGCCAAAGGTATCCTTATCACCTCAATCTTCATTGTTCTGATAATAGCACTACTTAAAGTTATATAAATTGAAATACTATATTATAGCGGGAGAGGCTTCTGGGGATCTCCACGGATCAAAACTGATTGAGGCATTGAGGGAAAGAGATGCCAAGGCTCAAGTTCGGTTCTGGGGAGGAGATTTAATGCAAAATGCAGGGGGTATTCTGGTAAAGCACTACAAGTTGCTGGCTTTCATGGGTTTTTGGGAGGTGTTTATCAATCTTAGAACCATTTTGAAAAACATCTCATTCTGCAAAAGAGATATTCTCGACTTTCAACCGGACGCCATTATATACATTGACTATCCGGGATTCAATCTCTTGATCGCAAAATGGGCAAAAAAACAGGGGTTTAAAAATCACTTTTACATAAGTCCACAGGTTTGGGCGTGGAAGGAGACTAGAGTACAACTCATGAAAAAAATACTGGATGCACTCTATGTTATCCTCCCTTTTGAAAAAGATTTTTTTGAAAAAAAACATCAGTTCAAAGTTGAATTTGTAGGACACCCATTGTTGGACACTTTAAGCATAAGAAAAAAATCAGAAGATTTTATCCTGCAACACCAACTCTCAGAGAAAGATGACATCATCGCATTGCTCCCCGGTAGCAGAAAGCAGGAAATCAAAAAAATGCTACCCCGCTTTTTGAAAATTTCCGAAGACTTTCCCCAATTCCAATTCGTGATTGCTGGAGCTCCAGGTATCGAGCCGGATTGGTATCAAAAATTCATAAGTGGAAAAAAGATTAAAATCATTCACAACCAAACCCACGATCTACTGCAATACGCTAAAGCGGCTTTGGTTTCCAGTGGAACAGCCACCTTGGAAACCGCACTGCTTAATGTTCCCCAAGTCGTTTGTTATCGGAGTAGTTTTATCACCTATCAGATTGCCAAAAGACTTGTAAAATTAAAATACATCTCATTGGTCAATCTCATACTGGATAAAGAAGTTGTCAAAGAACTCATCCAAGAAAGATTCAATGTTGGGGAAGTGACCAACCAATTGGAGTTCATCCTTTCAGAAATTGGACAAAATCAGCTTAAAGAGGATTACAAATTACTGAGGAAAGCACTTGGTGGAGGCGGAGCCAGTAAAAAAACCGCTCAATTGATTGTCGACTCCTTGAAATAAATAATTATCCTTTTAATTTTAAGGGATGAAAGTCCCCAAATTTCTGATCTATCCCGTTACACTCCTGTTTGTGGGGGGTATGTTGCTATCCGAAATTCTGCAAAATACTTCTCTTAGCTGCATCCTCATCATTGTCCCTTTTTTTGGATGCTTCCATAAAAAATATCGTGTTTTGGTGCTTTTCATTTTTCTCCCACTTGGCAGCCTACGCCAACAAATATTTTACAGCCTCCCCACGCATCATTACAGTAATTTTAATGAGAAAGGACAAAATAAAACAACCATCATACAATTAACACAATCACTCAAAGCCAATGAATACCAGTATCGATTCTATGGACAAATTGTGAAAATGGATCATCAAAAAACGAATGGAAGCGTTTTGGTCGGGATTGATAAAAAGGGGCTTAAAACAGTGCCTGAAAATGGTGATTTCGTCCTTACGCAAGTAGCAACGAAACCCCTCCAATCAAGGGTCAATCCCGGAGGGTTCGATTATAAAGCTTACTTGAAAAAAATTAAAGTATATGACCAAATCAATTTGAGTAGTGAAGAGATTGTTATTCATAAAAACAATAACAAAATAAATCCTTTATCATTCCTTCGCTCAGTGAATGGTAAGATTGAAAAAAAGCTTGACCAATCCCCACTTTCCAAAGCATCAAAAAACTTAATCAAAACGCTGATACTGGGGAAGAGGAATGCTTTGGATCAAGAATTGATTCAGGCATATGCCAATGCAGGAATAATTCATATTTTGGCTATCTCTGGACTTCACATAGGTATCATCATGCTTTTTTTGGGTTATGCTTTGAAACCCATCAAGTGGATTACAAAAAGTAACGGGTTATATCTCATTTGCATCATTGTCTCTCTATGGAGTTTTGCAGTATTTACAGGAAATAGCGCCTCTGTTACCAGAGCAGTTAGCATGTTTACGGGATTTGCCATTGGTAAATATTCGCATAGAATCCACAATACTTTTCATTTGTTGGTCGTAAGTTTTTTCCTACTATTGGTCATTTACCCACCTTTTCTATTTCAAGTAGGATTCCAAATGAGTTACCTCGCTGTATTGGGCATCATCAAAATCAATCCCCTTATTCAGCAGCTATGGAGGCCACGTTTCCTCCTCATTCGTAGGTTTTGGGAAATAACCAGCGTGTGCTTGGCTGCACAGATTGCGGTAGCACCGCTGAGTATTTTCTACTTCCATCAATTTCCGGGGTTATTCCTACTTTCCAATTGGCTCATCATACCACTCTTTGGCATATTCTTGATTGTTAGCTTACTATTGGTTATGCTTATCGGTTTAAAAATTGAAATAGCGCTTTTCTCGAAAGGATATGATAAAATCGTAACCATCATGAATGATGTGGTGTTATGGATTGCAAATCAAGAGCATTTTTTATTCCAAAACATGAAGCTTTCATTGATTTCTCTGGTCATCATTTATGCCCTTATGATTTTAATTTATAACAGCATAAAATTCAAAAAAATCAACTACGTAATCGGAGCCTTCGCCACCATTATTATACTTCAAATGATTCTTTTTCTGGAAAAGTGGGAGCATTCAAAAATCAACCAATTGTGGTTACTGTATCAACACGAAAAAACTCTAATCGTACATCATACCCCAAATAAATTGTTATTGTATAGCCCACAAGATATCTCAGGGGAAGAAAGGGTGATCAATGATTTTAAAAATGAATACCCCATTGATGAAGTTGAAATCAAAACTTTTAAAAACACGTTTGTAAGAAACGAAACTGAACTGCTGGTTCTCGATGAGCGGGTCATCTACAAAATCCCAAATTTTCAACCTACCCACCTTTTACTTTCCAATGATCCGAAAGTAAACTTAGATCGGGTGTTGGCAAATATACAGCCCACAACGGTCATCGCTGATGGAAGTAATCCCCCTTGGAGTATAAATCGTTGGAAAAAAAGTTGTGAAAAACGCAGCATACCTTTTGTAAACCTCAGGGAACAAGGTGCCTACAAAATCAACCTCTAAATCGCGGTCTAAAATTCTTACGATAATTTTCGAAATCCTCAGGTTTGCTAAAGATCATATAATCTCCTTGCTTGATCATTTTGAGGTAAAGCTCAATTTGCTGCGGATTCTGATAGCCTACCAAAGGGGTGATCAAATCGCCCGTCTCACTGATAAAAATAACAGTCGGGTAACCTTTAACCCCTAAAAATTGAGTGAATTGGTGGGTGGCATTCCTCCCTTTTCTACTGGAATCATAATTGGGGTTGGTAAATGTATTACCATAGAAATCAATAGTCTCCTGGCCTTCGGCGTTGAATTTTACAGCGTAATAATGTTCAGAGATATAGGCCGCCACATCGCGGTTTTGAAAAGTTTTTTTGTCCATCAATTTACACGGGCCACACCAGTCGGTATAGACATCCACAAGTATTTTTTTGGGCGTTTCTTTCTGTGCCTCCAAAGCCTGTTCAAAAGTCATCCACTCAATGGCTTGGGCATGAATCCAAAAACCACTCAGGCAAAAAACAATAAATAAAAGTCTCATATTCATAGTAATCAGATCGTTTTTTCACTTAAATCCTCCGCCCCGTGAGCAAGGCGTTTTAGGGGTTTTAAAATGGCAATGACCAACAGGCCAAACAATGTACAAAAGACAAAAATTCCTGTAAAGGTTACTTTTTCTCCTGTAGCTTCAGCATTGCCGCCGATATTGGCCGCTAGCTTATTTCCAAGTCCAGATGCAGCAAAATACAGTCCCATCATCAAAGCAGCATATTTTTCTGGGGCCAGCTTGGTGATGAATGACAATGCCACCGGAGAGGCACACAACTCTCCAATCGTATGAAACAAATAGGCCAATACAAGCCAATACATGGAAGAATAGCCGAGTAATTCGTATTCGGAGGCGGCAAAACGCATGAATAAAAATCCAAAACCCATGATGAGAATTCCTATTGCTATCTGAAAAACAGAGGAGGCTTCCTTCCCTTTGGCTTTGATTTTATTCCACGCTCTCCCAACAAAAACTGCAAGGGCAATGATAAAAAAAGCATTTAGAGATTGAAACCAAGAAGCCGGGATTTCAAAACCCAGCAGCATTCGGTCTGTCTTTTGTTTGGCATATAAATTCATCAGTCCACCGGCCTGTTCAAAAGCTCCCCAAAAAATAATAATCATCAAAAATGAAACCAACAATACCTTGATCCTGTCTTTTTCAATAGGCGTTAATTTTTTTTGTTGCAAAGCTTCCTTTTCGGCTATAGATTTTTGTTTTAGTTCACCGACTCCGACCAAGTATTTCTGACCGAAAAAAAATGTAATCTGACCGATCAACATCCCAATGGCAGCCAAGCCAAATCCATAATGCCAATTGTAAGTCTCGCCAACCCAGCCACACAGTAGTGGAGCAAAAAAGGCACCTAGGTTGATTCCCATGTAAAAAATATAAAACCCAAGATCTCTTCTTTTATCCCCCTGAGTGTAAAGTCCTCCCACCATACTGGAAATATTGGGTTTGAGTCCACCTACACCCAAAATGATAAAAGCACAGCCGATATAAAAACTCAACTCACTGTCAAACGCCAAAATCCCATGCCCCAAACAGAGCAAAAGCCCGCCCAGCATGACGGTCTTTTTTTGACCTAAAAAATTGTCCGCAATCCATCCTCCGGGTATGGAGGCAACGTAAACCAGCATGGTGTACCATCCGTACAACCAAATGGCCTCCTCATTCGACCAGCCAAAACCAGGGTTTTGGTCTGTGGTTTTGGCGACCAAAAAAATGGTGAAAAGCGCCCGCATTCCATAGTAGGAAAATCGCTCCCAAAGCTCTGTAAAAAACAAAACATACAATCCATTAGGATGACCCATAAAAGTCCTTTGATGGGGCAGTTCAGAATGGGCTTCACTCATAATTGTTCGTTTATGAATCCAAAGTTACTGATTTTAAAAAAGACAACAAGATGAGACCATAATCATATCCCAAATGGTAAATACAGAATCATGTATCTTTGTAAAGCATAGTAAAGGACGATATGTCAAAGAAAATCGAGGGTTTTTCAAAGCTTACCAAAGCAGAAAAAATAAACTGGATCACTCAAATGTATTTTAAGGATGGCACAAAAGCCAAAGAAGTCGTTACCTCTTATGACCATGCCAATGATGAAATTCAAAAACGCCACGATGAATTCATTGAAAATGCCATCGCCAATTACTACCTCCCCTTGGGTGTAGCCCCAAACTTTGTGATCAATGGAGAAATATTTACCATTCCCATGGCCATAGAGGAAAGTTCAGTGGTAGCTGCTGCCTCCAAGGCAGCAAAATTTTGGGCTGCGAAAGGTGGATTTAAAACACAAGTTCTCGACACCCAAAAAATTGGACAAATCCATTTCCTATTCGATGGTACAACAGAACAAATCAAGACTTTTTTTAAGAAAAGTAAACAAACACTTATTGAAAGTACGGCATCTCTTACCGTGAATATGCGAAAACGAGGTGGGGGCATTTTAGGTATTGAACTCAAAGACAAATCAAATTTAATCGATAACTATTATCAATTGCATCTAACCTTTGAGACTGTGGATTCCATGGGTGCCAATTTCATCAACTCCTGTCTGGAGCAGATTGCTTCTACCCTTCAATCATTGGCAAAAGACCATGAAGCGTTCAAGACACAGCAACTGTCGATTGAAATCATCATGAGTATTCTTTCCAATTTTGTTCCTCAATGTTTGGTAAAAGCCGAAGTAAGATGCCCAATTGATCAATTGGCAACAGAGGAGGGTATGTCTGGAATGGAATTTGCAAGCAAGTTTATAAGGGCAGTAGAGATCGCTTCTAAAGAACCCTATCGGGCAGTAACCCACAACAAAGGGATCATGAATGGTATCGATGCTGTGGTCATCGCCACTGGAAATGATTTTAGGGCGGTAGAGGCAGGCATCCACGCCTATGCCTCCAAAGACGGCAGCTATTCTAGTCTCAGCCAAGCCTTTTTGGAAGGAAATGAGTTTGTTTTTCAACTCACTGTGCCACTTTCTCTTGGCACCGTAGGGGGATTGACCCAATTGCATCCCATGGTCAAATGGTCGATGGAATTACTCGGCCACCCCAACGCCAAAAAGCTAATGGAAATCGTTGCCGTGGCCGGTTTAGCTCAAAATTTTGCCGCGATCCGCTCCCTCATCACCTCAGGTATTCAAAAGGGGCATATGAAGATGCATTTACTCAACATCCTCAACCAACACGGTGCCTCCCCAATCCAGAAAGAAAAAGCTGTGGATTTTTTCAAAAACCATAAAGTAAGCTATCGTGCGGTAACCGATTTTTTAAAATCCAATCCCTAAGCCCATGCCCCAATATTTCAGTAACGGAAAACTCTTACTGTCTGCAGAGTATATGGTTTTGAGGGGTGCCATAGCTTTGGCCGTTCCGACCCAATTGGGACAATCGCTCAGTTTTGAAAAAGATAAATCCGAAATACTCAAATGGGAGAGTTGGGATCAAAACCACCAACTGTGGTTTCAGGCATCTCTCGATCTGTTGGATTTTAAAGTTTTGGAAACCAATGAGACCAACATTGCAAGGCGCCTGGTTCAAATCCTCAAATCAGTTAGAATTCAAAAAAATGATTTCCTCAATGAATCTGGTGGTACAGTAAAAACCCATTTAGAATTTGACCGCCATTGGGGGCTGGGAAGTTCCTCTACTTTGATTTCAAATGTTGCCCAATGGACGGATACCGATCCCTACAAGCTGCTAAAAAAAAGTTTTGGAGGCAGTGGGTATGATATCGCATGTGCTACTGCCAAAGGCCCCATCATTTATCAATCAACACCAATGGAAGTAAGGGTCGAAAATTGTCATTTTGACCCCCCTTTTAAAAACAACTTATTCTTTGTTTACCTCAACCAAAAGAAAAACAGCAGTATTGCCGTTGAACAGTTTAAAAAAGAAGAAATCAATAGCGAGAAAGTCGATCGGGCCTCAGCATTGACCCAAGCCATGATAGCAGCTCAGACGATTGATGAATTCGAACAAATCGTCATTGAACACGAACAATTCATCGGAGCGATCATCGGTGATATGCCAGCCAAACAACGCCTCTTTAAGGATTTTCCCGGGGTAGTAAAAAGCTTGGGTGCATGGGGAGGTGACTTTGTTATGGTTACAGGGGACCAATCCACTCCCGCTTATTTCAAAGAAAGAGGCTATCCTGTAGTTTTGGGCTACAAAGAGATAATTACTTAATAGTAGAGTTGACGATTGTCCTCAATTTCAGCGCTAGAACGCAAAGCCTCATAGATAGAAGCGTTGATTCTAATATTTTCCTCAGTTTGAAGCGCATTGGCGTAGGCCTTATAACTCTCCATTTCCTCTGCGATCTCTTTTGAAGTCACCTCTATCATATATACCCCTGTATTCCCCTCGATCAGCTTTGAGGGTTGATTAAGGTCGAGGGCGAAAGCTGTACCGATTACGTAAGGTTCTGTACCTGCTCCTGCCAGAATAGTATTTTCTTGGGTCACTGCCGATGCCGTTTCAATTTCTTTGTCGGTACCTTCGATCAACTCTTCCAAGGTTTTTTTATCATTGTGGATTTTCATTAGATAGACCGCTTTACTCTTCTTCAACATTTCCTGAGTAACTTCAAACCTAATCGCATCAATGTTGACCGATCCTTTTGGAGTGATACCCGACATTTGTGCTACCACATATCCACCGTTTGACATACTGAATCGTTTAATATCGCCTACCTTGGTATCGTCATCAAAAAGCCACTGAACCAAATTTCTTTGTCTCGGTAAAAAGGGAAGGTTCTCATCCAATAGATTAACTTTTTTTACAAACCTGACCTCGTAGTCGTATTGGTTGGCAACGCTATCCAAGTTCTCAATTTTGAGACTCTCCATCTCAAACTGAGTGGTTTTTTGGAATACTTCATTGGAGGTCTTTTCGGAGGGAATAATTTCTTTGGTCACGTCTGCAGTCAAGACCACATCCTCTTTATCTGTGACCTTGATGACATGATATCCAAATTCTGTTTCAACCACACCAATTCTACCAACCCTAGAGCGGTTACAGAAATCAAAGAATTTCTCGGTCATGGTTCCCTCTTGAAAAAATCCTAGATCCCCCCCCAAAGATTTGGATGGGCCATCGGAATTTTCAGTAGCCAACTGGGCAAAATCATCAGGGTTTCTCCGCGCTTTGCGAGACAATTCCTGGGCAAATTTTTGAGCTTCCTCTTTAGTCCTTGTCGCATCCGGATTGGCTCTCTCTGCCCCTTTATAAGTAACTAAGATATGGCTAGCTCTGATTGCACCTCCCTTTTTTCTATCCAGAAAACGAGAGAGTTTAAGTTGGTTGCCGTCTTTGTAAGGCCCAAATACATCCCCAGGATTGAGACCGAAAAGAATATCGGCATATTCATTGACCAAATTTCCTTTGGTTTTATAAATCGAATCAAAAGGCGTCTCAGAATACTGCTCCACAAACTCAGTCAAATTTTTGGTGGTTGCCAAACCTTCAATGGTGTCAGTCAATTTGGAAACATCGTTGTATGCTATCCTTTGCTCTTTGAGCTTTTCCAAATCGGCTCTAATTTGATTTACATCCTCCTCAGTAGCCTCTTCGCTAAAAATCACGTAGCGGATGCTTCTGGTGGCATCGGTCTCGTAATTTTCCTTGTTATCATTTATGTACTCTTTGATATCGGCATCCGTAATCTTAAAAATGGTATCGGAAACTTCTTCATAGGGTAGCCTCACAAATCTAATATTGACTTTATCATTTTCACTGTGGTAGGCATTTTTTCCTTCCAATTCTGTGAATCCGGTACTGGATTTGATCAAATCATAGTAGATGTTTTCTTTGGCCATGCCAGCGATATTCTCTTCTTGGATTTTCCAACTGTTATAGGCTTGTGGGTTTTCAATACGCAACTGGTTGATATAATCAGTAAAGATTCCAAAATCAAAAAATCCAGATTCATTTTGAAATCTAGGATCTTGAACAATTCTTTCATCTTGCATCAAGATCATTTCTATTTGCTCTCTCCCTGCATCAATCCCCAAACGATCAAATTCTTGTCGGAAAATGGTTGCACGAATCAACTGATCCCATACAGTATTTACTGCTTGCATGGTAGAAAAATTGTAGTTTCTTTCTGTATTTTCAACCAATTGCCTGTAATAGGTCAATTCTATTTCTTCTTCATTAACAATTGCTATGGGATCACTGGGGTCACTCCCGGCTGAATTTCCATCGAATACTCCGGAGATAACAAAAGCAAATAATGCCATACCAATAACCAGAATAAGAAATACAGAACGCTGTCTAATTTGACCTAAAACTGCCATATCATTTTTTTTGAGTCGGATGCGAAATTACAATTTCCTTTTTGATTTAAAAAAAGAATTGGCTTGTTATTTAGGGGCTTAGGAGACTGATGATCCGTTATTGAAACTGCATTAAAAACACTAAATATCTTTATTTATTTTGAGGATCACCCGCTCAACTTTTGTGGAAGAAACTTCTTTGATCTCAAACTCATAATTTTCAACCGCTACAATGGTACCTTTCGCGGGAATTTCCTCTCTCAGATATACAATCAATCCCCCCAAAGTTTCATAAAATTCATTTTCCGGTAGTTTTATATCATAGTTTTGATTGATATAATCCACCTCCATGCGGGCCGAAAACTCATACACACCCTCGTCAATCTTTTTTTCGAAAAGAGCAATTTGATCGTGTTCATCTTCAATCTCTCCAAAAAGCTCTTCGATGATATCCTCTACCGTGATGATTCCTGAGGTCCCTCCATACTCATCCAAAACAACCGCAATACTTTTCCTTTGTTTGGTGAGGAGTTTTAAAACCTCGCTGATCTTCATTGTCTCCGGAACGAAGGCGACGGGAAGTAATATTTTTGAAAGGTTAGAAGGCTTTTTAAACATTTCAAAAACATGAATATATCCCTTGATATCGTCTATGGACTCGTCAAAAACAGGAATTTTAGACAAGCCACTGGAAGTAAATATTTTTTTGATTTCGGCGGGTGATGTAGCACTTTCAATGGCCACAATCTCAGTTCTGGGAACCATGGCTTCCCTGGCCTTTACTTCAGAAAAATCCAATGCGTTCTGAAAAATTTGTATTTCAGTATCTACATTGTCCATGTCCTTGGTGGATTCCAATTGCTCCTCAATGTAGTTCCCCAATTCTACTTTGGAGAAAGTCAATTGAATCTGATCTTTTTCAGTCTTAAAGAATTTGATCAAGATATAATCAGACAAACTAATAATCAACGAGGTAATGGGTGCAAAAATTGCATAAAAAATGGAGGTAGGGAATGCAAATATCTTAATGAAAAAATTTGAAAATCTTTGGAAAAAGACTTTGGGCAAGAACTCTGCCGTCAGTAAAATAACAACTGTGGAAATGATCGTTTGAAGAAAAACGATTCTCAGACTGAGGGGCCCATTCATCATGGTCTCGGCAAAAAAAAATTGTAAAATACGATCCCCCATAAATATACCATAAATGACCAAGGCGATATTGTTACCCACCAACATTGTGGCAATGAATCGAGAGGGGTTTTGGGTAATGAAGTTCAAAAACTTTGCATTCATACCCGATTGTTGCTTTTCAATCTCCAAATAAATCCTGTTGGCAGAAACAAAAGCAATCTCCATCCCGGAGAAAAAAGCTGACAGGATGAGGCAGATCAGGATAACAAGGTCTGAAATGATCATTGAGAGGTATTTCCTCTGTTTTTAAATTTCTTACGGTAGTGCCTTCTGAAGAGTGCCATGAAAACGGAAAGCACGGCAAAGCCAATAAAAATGTAAGCTTTTTGTCGGTTAATGCTCCACTGATTAAAAGTTTCATAGGTCGCTACTACGGCTATGAGCCAGTAAAGGATTTCGGAGATTTTATAACTTTTCATCGAGCTTAAGAGAGTCTTTTTGTTCTTCTACGGCAATCGTTCCGGACAATTTTCCAGATTTAAATTTACTAAATTCTTTGTTTGCATCCAATCGTGTTGCGGCAAGATTGTAATCTTCATTTTCAAAAGTAAAAGGCCGTTCGGTAAAAAGCCATTCCTTTTCGGAGTCCCAATACATTTGATCAGTCTCTAAACGGGACCCATCGTTGGAGAGCAGCACCACATTCCCTTGAAGATCGACAATTTTAGTCTGGTTGTATAAAATACCATAATCTGCTACTACGGTGTTCTCCTCATTTTTGTCATTGTAAAAAATGATTTTTAGCCCTTCGGGAAATTCGGAATATTTAAAACTTAGATGGGTATAATCCAAGTGAAGCGGGGCAGTTAAAATGGCTTTGATCCGAGCAGAATCCGTATAGGTCATGCGAATATCATAGGCAGTACCCACTGGGTTTTCATTAAAACGATTGATTTGATTCAGTGTAGATGTATTGTCTTCACAACAAAAAAAGAGGGTCATGGACACGGCCATGACCCCTTTTTTCATCAATGTCTTAATCAGATTGGGCATTTATAGTTGAGGAACTTTGACACTGCTATCGATCCAACAAGTGAATTGGATGGTTGTACCTTGATTCCCTTCTGTAAAAATTTCAGTTTTGGAAGGTGCTCTCCCTTCATAACTTTTCGCCGTTTTAACGGCAACCTTTTTGATGGAGGCATCTACTTCAGCGGCTTTGTAGGCCATCTGTGCCGCCAACCAATAGACTGCTCTTTTGTTGAATTGGGTATCACCACAATCATTGGCACTGCCGGCATAAAGGTTAGAAATCATCAAATAGGCCCGGCCCATGGAAGGCTGAAAGCTCAAGGCTTTTTGTGCATAGCGTCGGGCGGAGGATTTTCTTCCTGCATTTTTAAACTTTACTGCAATTTTGTATAATATTTTAGCTTTTTTGTAGGGATCGGTTTGTAGTGCAATAGACTCCTCATAATATTTTAGCGCTTCATTACTATCCCCGGCTTTGTCTTTGAGGATTCCCAAATAGTAGGCCGAATCGGCAGAAGGATCTAAGTTATGAAGGGCTTCTACCAAAGTAACAAAAAACGGATCATCCGAACATTCCTTGCTGTCCATTCTAGAGGCAGCACGCTTGAGCCAGACTGCGTCTGTTTTAAACTCCTCAAAATTCCTTTTGTAGAGCGGAACCAAATTGACACAGGTAGCCTCTTTAGAAATGATAGCATCCAAATTGGAAAGAAAAGTACCAATAGCATTGCTGTTGATTCCATAAACCCGCTTGCTTCTGACCTCACGGCTGCTCAGAGGCGATCCATTTTCTTGTTTTTTGAGGATCACATCCAATTTTTTAGCCAAATTGGTAGTTTCCAACTCAAATTTTTCGGAAACCTCCTCATATTTATTGAACAATTGCTCCATTGAAACATTATCTGTTCCGGCCTTATAAGTATCGTATAGGGTTTTGAAATAATTGTATAAGGCTTTGGGATTGGTGAAGCTGTTGGGATCGGTCTTGAAGGCCAAATCAAATGTCCTATAAACCTCCATTTTATCCGAAGTTTTGTAGTCCAACATGGCTTGTGCCTTACTGCTGATGATATCACCCTTTACACTAACATTCCTTTTGGTTGGAAAATGCTCCAACCATTGGTCGTAGAGTTTGAGTAAATCTGCAACTTCGGCATCTTTTGTTTCAGGAGTTGCTTTTTTGATACGATCTTTTAGGATGCGCTCACCGTAGGAGTAAACTGCAACATTAAGCGAGGGACAAGCCTCCCTGACTTTCATCCAGGGGCCATAAGCCTCATCGTAATTTTTTACTTTGGCATATTCTGCAAATATGGAAAGATCTTGTAAACACTCCTCACTGTTTTGGGCTGTAAGCGTTAAGCTTGCAACCATAACGATGAGAAAAATATACACACTAGACAATTTCATTTTTTCTAATTTAATTATACTTTCTTTTTATAAACCAACGGTCGTTTAGAGAAAAACCAATTCTAAAAGACCAAAAGTTTTCATTGTAAATATTATCGTTACCGATGCCTCTACTGCCATATTCAAAACCTATATTGGCATTAGAAAAGCCTGCTAAAGGTAAACCAAATCCAAAATTTATGCCAGTTTCTTTTAAACCAAAATTATTGATGACTATTCCTGTCAATTCGTGTCGAAAACCCATTCTGAATACAATTCTTTTCCAATAACTTGTGATGGAGCTGAAATCCGGAATGTAAAAGCCCCCTAGAGAGATCTGATAGCCGTTCTGATAATCTACATCAGCAAAATTCATGAATCGATTTCTAAAATCGCTCATTGCATTAATATTGTATTGTCCACCAACAAACCACTTGCGTTCTTTTCCAATTCCTGCACCTAAAGAAATAACGTTTGGAATTCTGATGTTGGTTTTATCCAAGCCGTTGTCAGCCAGATCGATTTCAATACGTTGACCGGTAGAGAAATTATTGGAAAAAGAACGGGTTAAATAAACTTTGGTGTTGGTTGCCGTTAAATTGGCTTGCGGGGCATAACTTACAAGAGCTTGTAACTCCAACTTATCGGATAGAGGAATTTCAAAATGACCCGAGAATTTCAAGTCATAACCGGAAATACTGGATTTATTTTCGACAACAGTTCCTAAGGTGACCTCATCTTGGAATCTTCCAGTTTCCTGAATGATCTGTCCAAAATTATAATTGAATGTCGCTCCGAAACTCAAAAATTTAAAGAGATTAAATCCAATAGAGAAAAAGGCTTTGTTTACCCCACCTCCTCCTTGGAAGACATTCAAAACTTCTATATTGTCGTCAGCGTCCTTTTCTAAATTCGAGAGTTTGTAGCCCACCGAGGTAAAGGGAATGATTCCAAAACCAAAACCAAAACGTCGGGTGGGCACTGCCACCCCAATATAATCCAAAGCAGCGGAATTGATACTTTTGGAGGAATTGGCATCCGTCAAATTATTGATCCTGTAGTTCATGCCCAATGTATAATTGGTCAGTTTCAGCTTGGCATAGGAGGAAGGATTGGTCAGGTTGGCATGAATGGAGTCGTTGTAAACCTCAAGCCCCCCCATAAAACGATTCACTTGTGTCCCCCTAAAATTAATTTCCCCCAAACCCGCAAAAGAATAAGGCGAGATGGTTCCGGATTGTGAATAGATCAATCCACCCGAAAACAACAAAATGAGCTTTAATGTATTTCTAATCATGAATCAATATTCAACTTGAGCAAATGGAGCATACCCTCCGCAACAAAATTTGAATGGGCAAATATGCTATTTTTTAGGGTTCTGGGCAACTTATTGGCGTCTCCACCTGTTAAAATTACCGTTAAAGCATCATATTTTTGTTCGTAATGGGCTATTCTGGCTTTGATTTCGTCAAGGATGCCAAAATAGACCCCTGCATGAATGGAGCTTTCTGTGGATTTTCCCTCGTGATGGTCAACCCACTTGGCTTCCAAAAGTGGCAATGCTGCTGTATGATCGTTTAATGCCCGGTATCGCATTTCAAAACCAGGTGATATGGCCCCACCTTGATAACATTGATCTGCTGTAATAAAATCATAGGTGATACAGGTACCCAGATCGATGACCAAAACATTCGAATGGGGATGCGTCAAACAGGCTGCTGCCACCAAAACAAGTCGGTCTGAACCTAAGCTTTCAGGAGTCTCATACAGGTTGGTAAAGGGCAAACGCATCTTATGATGAACTTTAAAAACAGGAAATTGACCCGTAAATTTTTCAAAAAAGCTTCCAACGGTATCACTGACATCTGAATAGATGATCCCTTGGATTGCCTCATTATTTTGTATAAGCATGGCCACTTTTTCGGCAAAATGTTGGTTGGGGAACTTTTCTTGGAGGATACACCGATCCTGATTGTACAAGAATAACTTGGCTAAAGTATTCCCAAGATCAATTATCAAATACAATTCACATTCAATTAGTTAACAAATCTAAGCAAAGATTTTTAGAGTAAATCCTTTGGGAGGGATGAAAAAGGATTTTATATTTGCACACTTTTCAGCGGTACCTTAGCTCAGTTGGTAGAGCAAAGGACTGAAAATCCTTGTGTCCCTGGTTCGATTCCTGGAGGTACCACTTTTAAAAACCCATAACAACAATAAGATCAATTAGTTATGGGTTTTTTTACACCCTAAATATACTAATGGGTACTTTAATTATATATTTCTCTTATTAATTCAAACATTTCTGGGTATTTGTTTTGTAGACCCTCACGACCATTATCGTATCCCTCTCCTATTGTTCCTGCTCCATCACTCAAATCATACTCACCTGTTGTATCAAAGTAAGCAGCTGTAGAACAAGCAAACCATTCTCCAGCTCCATATCCAAGTTGATAGTGGGATTGAGGGTCTCCTCCAGATTCTACTAATCTATTTAAATATATCGAATGAAGATTTGAGCTTCTTTGATGTTGCGTTTCAGAAATGCTACAACTATTATCAACATTGTGCCCAGCTTCATGTAAAATAACACCAGCGGTTGAATTATGTCTCATATCAATAATATGAGGGTCTTCATCTGAAGAACATGATGTTCCTCCTGCAGTATTGGCTACCCTCTCATGAAACTCTCCATTAGGTAAAGTTTGGTATAGAGGAAACCATAAAATTCTGGCAGTTCTCAATACTTCATTCATATACTCAGTAGATACCTCATATGCTCTGTCAAGCATATCATTTGCAAGGTATGTCTCACCTCTACCCTCGTGCCACTCCAAAGAGTTTGAATGTCCCTCCGTTGTATACCAAAGAGTACTTTCGGTTAAATAAACTGATGCTGGCGTTACCTCTCCTCCCTTAAAATTTAGTGTAGTTTCAAATGAACCACGAACATCATGTATTAAATCGTAAGTATTCTCAGGTAAATCTGCTCCTTGCAAATCCCAAATTGTAAATCCTTCAGAGGGAGTTATCCTAACGGTAACAACAATTCCATAATCATTTTCTGAATGAGAAACTAATTCAATATTTCCACTTCCCTCTGCAACTACGATATATTGACCAACATCTACTGACTGCGAATTATTAGAACCCTCATCAGAATTATTTGAGTTAGAATCATTACTTGAATCATCGTTTGATCCACTCGAACTATCTGAAGATTCATCATTAGAATTTTCATTTGAGCTGTCATCAGAATCATCTTTTGAATCACCTGAACTATCTGAAGATTCATCATTAGAATTTTCATTTGAACTGTCATCAGAATCATTGCTTGATTCTTGACTTGTATCATTTGAATTGCTTGAATTATCTGCATTATCTGAATTATTATCAGAACGTTCTATTTGAGAGGATGTATCAATAGAATCTTCATCATCATTTTTAGAACAACCAATTACAACTATTGACAGAAGTAGAAGAACAAATAGTTTTTTCATTTAAAAAAATTTTTTATATTAATGAAACTAAAATATAATTTAAGTTTATGATTATGAGATTAACAAAAATAATTTTTACTATTACATCGTTTTTAATATTCATTAGTTGTTCAGATGAATATGACGATTCGAGTCTTAAAAGTCAGATTTCTGATCTAACTACAAAATCCACACAGTTAGAGCAGACGATATCACAATTACAATCTTTAATTTCAGGACTGACATCTTCAAATACTGAATTATCAAACTTATTGAACACGGCAAATACAGCACTTTCATCAGCAAATAGCGATATTGATGATATAGAAAGTACTCTTGATTTTTATCAAAATGCTCTTTCGGCAATCGACTATAGTTCAGTCAGAAACTTAACTGCAACAGGAAATATTTCTGATCAAACATCAGAGCAGGCTCAACAGACACTTTACGGTAGATGGAATATCGGTTTAGCCAGTCCATCGAGATCTAACAGAAGTGGTTGTTCTTTTGATTTTATTGAATTTAGTGGTGATAACTACATCATGTCAATTAATCTTCCCGAGGGAGATAAGGGGACCTTATTCGGAGATTATGTTTTAAACGAATCCTCGAATGATGAGACCATTGAAAGTGTCGACTTAATGTTCAATATCGACAACACTTCAATAAGAGTAGCTAGGCTTACTAATATTGTTGTAACTGAAAATGGAGACGATATAAGTGCAACTTTTGATGTCAACTTGACTTTACCTGAGGCTCTAGAAATATGTGAGGCCAGCTTACCGGGGAGTGTAAACACGACTAAAAGTGAACCGGTAGAGGCTGCGGAGACATCAAATGCATTAAGCAATCATGCAAAATTGATTGGGGAATGGGTTTTGACAGATTATACCAGCTCTGATGGGATGACTTTACAAGATTTTAAAAATGAGTTCTGCCTCGATTATGACGATCAGGGTAACGAAATTTCTATTGATAATTGTACCCCACCTACTGGTTTTTTTGTCACATTCTCTGATTTTGGAACATATTCATTGGCGGTAATGTCAGGAGATAACGTTTTAGGTGTAGAAGTTGGAGCTTGGTATTGGGGTAATGACAGCCAAACTAATTTAATTATGGTGATGGATGGTGAAGAAGAATCTCACAACATAGTCAGTATAGATGAGTCTCAGGTTACCTTAACCTATTCCTATACAGACTATGAACACAGCACAGACGCTAACGGAAATGTCACTGAATCACCTGTCCAAATTACTGATACCATAATTGTGACAAAACTTTAAAAAAATTCTAAAAATCACTTTCCCGATATTTTTGGAACAAATTAAAAAGGATTAACATATTTAATTGTTAATCCTTTTTTTAGTTAGTTATACATCACATCTTTATTTTTCGATTCTTAAAAGGTTTACTTTACAATTAATTCCTCTCAATTTATTTTTTCACTATTTGAAATCAATTTATTATTCTAGTAAAATCCTAATAGACTCAATCAATCATATTACTCCTTTTTGTATGGCAAAGCCTGTCCCATCATCATTGTACGTATCATAAAATTGATTCATATCATACCTGTCCAACTCTTTGCTAAAATGCTCTTTTCTGAAAAAACTTTTGACGCTCCAATTCTTTATAAGTTCATCCTTTTGCTTTTCTGTATTTACGGTTTTAATAGCCTGTACTGCGATATCTTTGTAATAAACCTTATTGGGAGGCATTGGTAATTCAATGTTAATTTCTTTTCCTCCTTCTACGATTATTTCGCTGGATGTCACCTCTTTTAATCCATTATCATCTGCGATGTTAGGGTTTCCCGGATCGCCAGCCCCACTTTGAATATTCATGCTAATTTCTATTCCCAACCTATCGGCCTCCTTAATAACATGTGCAAAGTTCTCCTTCCACTTATTGGACATAAATACTACCCCAGATGGTGCATAATCTCCTCCATTATCACAAACCAGCGCCCCGCCAATACCGTTTTCTTTCATGGCCTCCAAATCCTGGGTAATGGATTGCTTTGTGGCAATTCCATTCATCCAAAACCACCAGGCTCGCATTTTGGCATGTTGCGGAATGTTGTGAAAACCTTCTTTTAAGTTTTGATAATCGATTTTTGCCTGCGTATCGAAATACGAGTCGGTTTTTTGTGCGAAACTTAATAGGCAATTACTAAAAATAAGTGCTATTGTTGCTATTGTTTTTAGTTTTAAGTTCATGGTTATAATTTTCTTTTCTGGCTTTATCACAAAAATAATTAACTTAGTAACTTAAAATTGTATCCAAACTTGAATTATTGACTATGAAAGGGATTTATACCGCTGTTATTATTGCATGTATAACGCTCTCTTGTTCTCTCGAAGTTCCAGTAGAAATCACCCAAGAATACAGCAATATTCCTGAGGTTGTAGATTTCAACTATCATGTGAAGCCCATCCTTTCCGATCGATGTTATCAATGCCATGGTCCCGATGAAAAAACCCGTAAAGCGGGTGTGAGATTGGATGTAGAATCCATTGCATTCTCCAAATTGGAAAGTGGAAAAAGGGCCTTTAGCCCAGGCAGTTTATACAAAAGCGAAAGTGCCAATAGGATCCTGCACCACGACCCCGATGTAGTCATGCCACCGCCCGAAGCCAACTTGTCGTTGTCCAACAGAGAAAAAGCCATCATTTTTAAATGGATAGAGCAAGGCGCAGAATGGAAAGAACATTGGGCTTTTCTCCCCCCACAAAAACAAAATACTGAGACAGCGGAAAAGTCCAATCAAATCTCCATCGATGGATTCATCAAAAACAGATTGGAACAAGAAGGTTTGGACTTTTCTCCCAAAGCCTCCAATGCCATTTTGGCCAGAAGGCTCTATTTGGATTTGACAGGATTACCCCCGTCCACAGAGGAACTAGACACTTTTCTAAATGACAAAAGTGATAAAGCTTATGAAAACCTAGTGGATAGACTCCTCAATACTGACGCCCATGCAGAACGATTGACTCTCGATTGGCTGGATCTGTCCCGTTATGCCGATTCCCATGGACTCCATGCCGACGGCATCAGAACCATGTGGCCTTGGAGAGATTGGGTACTCAAAGCCTTTAAAGAAAACATGCCCTACGACCAATTCGTAAGCTGGCAACTGGCGGGAGATCTTCTCCCCGAAGCCACACAAGAACAAAAACTCGCTACCGCCTTTAACAGAAACAGTCCCATGACCGCAGAGGGCGGGGTGATCGACGAAGAATGGCGTTTGCATTATGTTTTTGACCGTACCGAAACACTCTCCACTGCCTTCTTGGGACTCACCGTAGCTTGTGCCAAATGCCACGATCATAAATTTGACCCTATTTCACAAAAAGATTATTTCCAACTTACCGCTTTTTTTAACAGTATCAGAGAGCTCGGTATGACCGGCGACGATGGAGACTATGGTCCCCTTTTACCCTTGACCGATGTGGAAACCCAAGCCAAATTAGACCAACTCAACGAAGGGCTAAACTATATCAAAAAGGACATTGGTGTCACTCGTGAGGAATTGCAAGAAATATATCAATACTCCGATGAACTGGTTGCAAAAACCAAAGCCAATCCACAATTGGTCTTTCACGGCAATTTTGAAAAAATGGCCAAGATCAAAAAAGGAAGACATAGTGTGGACGGTGAAAAAGATTTCTATGGCGGAGCGGATCAAATGCCGGAAATCGTCCCCGGTGTAAAAGGGAACGCCTTTCAATTCAGTAAAGATCACGATCAGCTATACATCACCAACAAATTGATCCCCAACCTTGAATGGACCGACCCCTTCTCCTTCTCCATTTGGTTGAATACTAGCAAAAGAAAAGAAGGATCTTCCCAATCACTAATAGCCAATTCCGGAGGGAAAAATGACCTTTGGCGCGGGTGGGAATGTTATCTGGACGACCAAAACAGGGTTAACCTCCGTTTAATTAATATAGCCCCCTCCAACCTCATCCATGTAAGGTCAGTAGACTCCCTGCAATTGAATGCGTGGCAACACCTTACCCTTACTGTGGACGGTAGCGGAAAAACAAAAGGCGTTCAATTTTTTCATAATGGAAAAGAAATAGAAACTGAAGGCGTTGTAGACAACCTTTACAAAACCATAAAACCCACCTATAGGGATAGAGAAAAGGGCTTCGTAAGTGCTCAAAGAAATTTAATTATTGGAAAATCCTACGAAGGTTCCACGGGTGACTACGGATTATTTACTGGTAAGCTCGACGAACTGAAATTCTTCAACGGAGTGCTCACGCCCTATGAAATTAAATCGATATACTCCGAAAACTCCAAACAAAAAGAAGAAATACAATGGCCAGTGGTTCAAAATCACCTCATTGAAAAAGACCCTAAAATTCTCCAGCTCAAAAAGGAGATCAAAGAGAATCGGGAGGAATACTTGGAGATTTATGAACCCATACCCGAAATTATGGTTATGCGTGAAATGGAGGAGCCCCGTCCTACCTTCCTCTACAATCGAGGAAATTACAGTGAGCCCCTTTATACCGTTGAGCCCAAAGTACCAGATATCCTCCCTGCAATGGATGAAAGTTTACCCAAAAACCGATTGGGTCTCAGTCAGTGGCTTTTTGATCCCATAAACCCGCTGACCGCCAGAGTCGCCGTCAACCGATATTGGCAAATGATTTTTAGTAAAGGATTGGTGGCCACACCCAACGACTTTGGGGTGCAAGGACAACTGCCCTCCCATCCCGAACTGCTAGACTGGCTTGCGATAAGTTTCAGCGAAAATTGGGATGTAAGAGCATTGATCAAAAAAATGGTGCTTTCACAAACCTACCAACAGCAGTCGGTCAGTAACAAAACACTCGATCAAAAAGATCCTGAAAATCTTCTATTAGGGCGGGCCAATGCCACCCGGTTACCAGCAGAAATCATTCGGGATAATGCCCTTAAAATTAGTGGACTGCTCAATCCAAAAGTAGGAGGGGAAAGCGTGCTACCCTATCAACCCAAAGGACTTTGGAAAGAAAAAAATAACTTTTCTACTTTCCTTTTGGAATACGAAGAATCCGAAGGAGAAGACCTCTACCGTAGGGGGCTCTATACCTTCATCCGCCGAACTTCGCCCCCCCCTAACATGCTCACTTTCGATGCTACTTCCAGAGAAGTATGTACCGTCAAGAGAGACGTAACCTCCACCCCACTTCAAGCGCTTGTCCTACTCAATGACCCTCAATTCTTTGAAGCCTCTAGGATTTTTGCCGAACGCATGATCAAAAGCAAAGACACCCTCGAAGAACAAATCAGTCATGGATTCCGATTGGCTACCGCGCGCCACCCTAAAAAAGAAGAACTTGAAATATTAGTTGAGCTTTACAAAGGCCAATACCAATATTTTAGACAAAACAAAGACAAAGCCAATCAAGTCCTGAGCGTAGGCGAAAAGCCAAGAGATAAAAGCATTTATAGTTTACAAAACGCTGCCATGACCATTGTCGCCAATACATTACTCAATCACAACGAAACTTATACCAAACGATAAGATGCACTGCAACGATCATCATCATCACGAAAATAAAAACTACTCCCGTAGGGACTTTCTGACCAAAACCTCCCTCGGACTGGGGGCACTTTCCTTGGGTTCCATGATCAGTCCTGTCAACGCCTATGGACAGAGCGAATTTTTAAACCTTTTGGAGAGTAAAAAAATGAAATTGCCCCATTTCATTCCCAAAGCCAAAAGGGTCATCTACCTCTTTCAAAGCGGCGCCCCTTCCCAGTTGGATCTCTTTGACTACAAACCCAAACTCAACGAAATGTTTGGCAAAGAGGTTCCCAAAAGTATTATCGGTGAGCAGCGCCTCACGGGGATGTCCTCTGGACAAAACTCCTTTCCCATGGCGGGCTCCCTGTTCAAATTCAACCAACACGGACAAAGTGGTGCTTGGATGAGCGAACTCATGCCCTACACTTCCAAAATCGTCGATGACCTTTGCTTCATCAAGTCCATGTACACTGACGCCATCAACCACGACCCGGCCATGACCATGATCCAAACAGGATCTGAACTCCCCGGTCGCCCATCAATCGGCTCTTGGCTCAGTTATGGATTGGGAACCGACAACAAAAACCTTCCCGAATTCGTTGTCTTGGTCACCAAAGGCAAAAACGGACAACCCCTTTACTCTAGGCTTTGGGGCAATGGCTTTCTCCCCTCCCAACACCAAGGGGTGCAATTCCGATCAGGAAAAGACGCTGTTCTCTATCTCGACAACCCCCCTGGCGTGACCAGTGGCATCAGAGAAGAACAACTCAAATCCCTTAGAAAACTTCAAAATATCCAGCATGCAGACATTGGAGATCCCGAAATTTTAACCAAAATTTCCAATTACGAAATGGCCTATCGCATGCAAACCTCAGTACCAGAGGTCATGAATGTTTCCGATGAGCCGGATTATATTTTTGACCTCTATGGTGAGGACAGCAAAAACCCCGGTACTTTTGCGGCCAACTGCCTGCTCGCCCGTAAGCTCGCCGAAAAAGACGTTAAATTCATTCAGCTCTACCACCGTGGATGGGATCAGCACGGCAACCTCCCCAATGACATTAAAAGACAAGCCAAAGAAACCGATCAAGCCACCGCAGCACTGATCCAAGACCTTAAACAAAGGGGGCTGTTGGAAGACACCTTAGTCATTTGGGGGGGAGAATTTGGACGAACCAATTATTCCCAAGGGATGCTCAAGCCCGACACTTACGGACGCGATCACCACCCCCGCTGCTTTACCATTTTTATGGCAGGAGCAGGTGTCAAAAAAGGAATCACCATTGGTGCTACCGACGATTTTGGCTACAATATCTCCGAAAGACCCGTTCACATTCACGATTTTCAGGCCACGCTCATGCACCTACTGGGCATTGACCATGAAAAACTAACCTTTAAATTCCAAGGCAGACGCTACCGATTGACCGATGTACACGGTAAAATAGTCAACGAAGTTTTGGCCTAAAAAATATGCTCACAGAATTCATTAATTTTCTTGGAAGCCTCCACCCTCTTATTGTCCACCTACCCATAGGAATCGTCCTGTTGACCATTGCCATTGACGTTTTTATGAAAAATAAAAACAACAGCGTATTGCGGGTCATTACCATGGGATGGTTCTTTTCCTTTTTAAGTGGGCTCCTCGCCGCCCTTTGTGGCTGGTTTTTGGGAGACAATGGATATTATTTCGAATCGCAAATCTACATTCACCGCTGGAGTGGAATCGCTTTTGTTGGCCTCTGCTTCATTGTATGGCTATTGCTCTACCTCAACTTTCGCTTTTCGCGTTCTATGAAGCGTTCTATCAACATGACCACCATCATTCTACTCACCGTAACTGGACATTTTGGAGGGGAAATGACGCATGGTCAAAACTATCTCTTCGAAAATCTTCCATATGTCGATAAAAAAATATCGGTAATACAACTTTCTGAGACTGAAAGAGCTGAAACAGATTCCATTCTGGTTTATGAGGATTTGATTCATCCCGTTTTGGAAGAAAAATGTATGGCCTGCCACAACCAAAATCAAGCCTATGGCGGACTCAATATGAGCGCTTTTGAAAGTATAATCAAAGGAGGAAATAGTGGTGCGGGGATAAAAAAAGGAAATCCCTATGAAAGTTTGATCTACAAAAGAGTAAGTTTTCCCCACGATCACCCAAAATTTATGCCTCCAACTGGAGTTCCGCTCAGCTATGACCAAATCGCCACGCTGGAATGGTGGATCGATAATGGTGCAGAAAAACAAATGCCTGTGACCACGGTAAGGAATGACGCGAAAATCCAACGATTGATGGAAATACAATACGGCCTTGACCTCAGAGAAAAAACCTATTTGGAAACCCTCAAGCTGGACTCTCCCACCCCCGAAAAACTCCAGTCTGTTCAGGGAGAAAAATATTCCTGGCGTTTTCTCAATCCTGAACAAAGCTTTATGGATTTGAAATTCACCAAAAAAGAGATCGAAACAAAAGACCTTATCAACATTCAGAATATCAAGAAAAACATTGTCTGGCTTAACCTGAGCGACTGCATGCTCAAGAACGATCACCTAGGTCACCTCAATGATTTTCCTAACCTTACCCGACTTAAGATTCAAAAAAATCCTTTGATCACCAACAAGGGTATCGAAGCACTGCAGAACTTGGAAAACCTCACCGAGCTAAATCTATATGGTACTAAGGTTAGTAATGCCGCGCTGTTAACATTAGGGCAAATGCAAAGCCTTAAAAAGTTGTTCCTTTGGAATACGCGCATTACACCCCAAGCCATTGCGGATTTTAAAACCCAACATCCCGAGATAGAAGTCATCGCAGGAATGTAGTGGCTATTGTTGTAGTTTAAAGAGGTCGTCCTCTCCTTTTTCCTCTACCCTTTCGGATGGTTCAATCTGTTCCACCTTACGCAGTTTGGACAACATCATTCGGGTACGTGTGGTTACCATTTTTTCGATCTCGTTATCTGCCTCTTTGATCTTTCGTTGGGCCTTTTCCAAAACTGTTCCAAAGTTGGAAAACTCCTTTTTGACACTGGCCAAAACCTCCCAGACCTCACTGCTGCGTTTTTGAATGGCCAATGTCTTAAAGCCCATTTGCAAGCTGTTGAGCATGGCGGCCAAAGTGGTGGGGCCGGTGAGTATGATCTTATATTCCCTTTGCAATTGAGCGATCAACTCTGGATGTCTGGTTACCTCGGCATACAAGCCTTCAAAGGGTAAAAACATAATGCCAAAATCGGTTGTATGGGGCGGGTCTATATAGCGATTGGCAATATCTTTGGCGAATTTTTTAACCGCATTGAGTAAGGCACGCAGGGAGGTTTCTATCGCCACAGGATCCCCGGCCTCATAAGCCGACTGCAAACGGGCGTAATCCTCCTGTGGAAACTTGGCATCTACCGGCAGATAGACGGGTCCACTGCTGTGACTTTTTCCAGGGAGTTTGATGGCGAATTCCACCAAGGCGTCGGAACCTTTTTTGGTTTTTACATTGGCATCGTATTGTTCCGGTGCTAAGATCTGCTCTAAAATATTACCCAACTGTATCTCCCCCAGCACCCCACTAGTTTTGACATTGCTCAACACTTTTTTCAGGTCTCCTACACCAGAAGCTAAGGTCTGCATTTCCCCAAGTCCCTTTTGGACTTTTAGCAACTGCTGGGTCACCACCTCGAAAGATTTCCCCAAACGTTCCTCCAAGGTTTTGTGGAGCTTTTCGTCTACCGTTTCTCGCATTTTTTCCAGCTTCAGCTCGGTGGATTTGACCAATTCGTCTTGTTTTTGGTTGAGGCGCTCAAAGTTTTGTTTTTGCAAGTCGTTAAAGGCCGCAACGTTCTTGGAAAAAGCCTCCTGAAAATCCTTAAGGGTCGTTCGCAACTCCTCCCGATCCTCTTTGGCTTTTTTGGCCAAAACTTCATTGAGGCGTTCCATACTTTGGGTGATCTCCAAACGGGTTTCTCGTAGGTTTTGAGTCAACTCCTCCCGGTTTTGGTAAAACTCCCCTTTGATCAACTCCCGCAATTCCACCGTTAGGCCACTACTCCCTTGTTTTTTGAACAGTAAAAATAACAGCAGTACCAAGGTCAAAGCCGATAAAACTAATAATCCCATTTCCATCACAACGATTTACTGCAAATTAAAAAGAAAAGCCCAAGGAAATGGAAGGGTGTAAGAAAAGTAATAAACAGGGAAGGAGAAATAAAAATTGTCCCCATGCTCCTAGCGGGGGGCAAGGGAGCTAGGGGGATTAACAAAAGATGGTAATATGATTAAAATTAACATAAACCTATGATTTACAGTAACTTAAGCACATTATTAACTATATTTATTAATGTTATCTCAATTGTGGAAAAATGATTTTAAATGTTTCCAACAGATAAGGAATCACCGCTCCTATATGATTCTTGCCCTCCAAAGGAACATACATGACATTCCCCCTTCTGGCCTGAATCTGGTTATAGGCCCTTACCCCATTCAATTTGTAAAGGCAACTTTCGGAAGTGCCATGGAAAATCGTAATGGGAGCCACAGGTTTCCAATCCGTGACCCCCTGATCAGTAATGGCATCCAAAAGGGCCTTGTCTTCCCCATTGATGAGCTTATCGATAAATTCTTTTTTAAACAACTTTTGTGGGTTGGTATCGATCAAGTTAATATCAATTGGTTCGTTGATCGTTTTGATTTTAGAGAGATTGGAAGCATAGGGTTCATTAAAATAGAAATCCATTGGTCTTTGCAGGGTAGGATATATGCTATTCAAGACTTCCAATATCCACACATAGGATCCCATTAAAGGGAGGTCCTCGTTTTTGATGAAGATTTCTTTAAAAAAGGTATTGAAATTGTAGATTCCTCCCCCTGCAATAGAGTGGGTTACCGTAAACTGATTTTCTTCTTCAATCCTTTGGTGGAGGGCCAGGGTGGCGTCGGCCCCTTGAGCATAGCCCGTCAAAAAGAGGTCTCCGTTGGTTGTTATTTTTTTTTCTTTGAGATATTCATCTGCAACCCGCAGGAAATCGTAGGCAGTTCGGACGATATTTTCTTTGTATTGGTAGGGGTGTTTGTTCAGGGAGGAATGCCCATAGCCCACATAATCGGGGACGGCTACCACTGCTCCCATCGCCGCCATAATGGAGGCGGAAGTCAATTCATTGATCCCAAGATTACTGTTTGTAGGGGCTTTGTCATTGTCCGCAAATGTGCTGTGTTGTAAGGAGATCAAAGGTCCGTTCCCATCGAAATTCTCAGGAATGATTAACATCCCTGAAGCTTCAGTTGGTTCGTTGTATTGATCTACTGTTTGGTAGATGATTTTAATCCCTTGAACGTCTTTAAAGATGATATCATCCAATGAGTGGGTAAAACCATGGGCAAAAAATTTTAATATCATCCCACTAAAACCAACCGTATGTTCATGACTGATTATGTAGGGGGTAACCTCCTCTTTGATTTGAAGAGGTTCAATGGGTCGCTTTTCACAAAATATAAATAAAGTAAATAAAATAAGGGTGGTGTAGGATATTTTCATGATTATAAATTGATTTGAGGGTAAAAAAATGATTAAGGGATTGCATTAAATTGATTTGTAAAAATTTAAAAATTAAAATTTTGTTTAGGTTAATTGTCTTATCAGTCCTTCTTGAGCGGAGGAAGCCACCAAAAGGCCGTTGCGGTCAAAAATAGATCCACGCGAAAAACCTCGGGAATTGGATGCGCTGGGACTGTCCATGGCATAGAGCAGCCATTCCTGAAGGGAAAAAGAACGGTGGAACCACAGAGCATGATCTAAGCTGGTATAAAAAGTAGGGGACTTGCTCAACTCTTTTTTATGGGGTAGGGTAGCTGTACGCAACAATCCGTAGTCGGAAACATAGGCCAACAATTGATGCTGAATGTCCATTCCATAGGGGGTTTCAACTTTGGAACGAAACCAATAATTACTCTCGGCAGGTGCATCGATATCATCTCTTAGGCTGAGTTTTTCGACGGGTCGGAATTCAATGACCTCGGGTTTGATTTTTTTAAACCGATTGTAGGCTTCCGGATCGGTGTTTTGGGCTTCCAACTGCTCTAGGTCACTAAGTAGTTTCTCGGGAGGAATAAAGTTGGGCATGGAAAATTGGTGGTCCACACCGGGCTGATCCAGTTGAAAGGAGGCCGACATATTGAATATGGCTCTGCCCTCCTGAAAAGCAACGACACGTCGGGTGGTAAAGCTTTTTCCATCTCGGATGATGTCCACCTCATAAGTGATGGGTAAATCCAAATTTCCACCCAAGATAAAATAACCGTGAAGAGAATGGGCATAGCGCCCTAAAGGAACAGTTTGATAGGCCGCATGGAGGGATTGTGCCAGTACTTGTCCTCCAAAAACACGACCCCAAGAAGTTTGAAAATTTCTACCTTGAAAGGTATTTCCTCCTTTCTTCTCCAAGGTGATCAGATCGATCAATTCTTGAATGTGTTTCATGGTTATAGATTTAGGGGCTTAAATCCACTGCAATTTAGGGATAATTTAGTAATCACTTCCTGAATTACTGTCTTGAACGGTTGAATTCCAATCATGGTATTTTTTTAGCAAGTTCTTTAGTATATTGGGTTTAACCCCTGATAAATCTTTTTTTTCTTGAAGGTCTTTCGACAGATCAAATAGCTGTGAAAGGCTGTCAGAAAAACCGTACAATTTGTATTGATTTTCAATCAATGCGAACTGATTTCCAAATTGAAAAGCAAGCGGGCTGCTTCTGTATTTTTTTTGTAACCCCCAATAAGGTGCAAGATTTTCGCCGTCATAGGGGCGCTGGTATTTTTCTATATTAATCCCTAATATATGGGCAATGGTAGGGAAATAGTCGGAAGTGAAACAGGGAATATCCACAAGGGTACCGGCTTTGATCTTGCCTGGCCATTCTACAATACCGGGCACCCTGATCCCTCCTTCATACAGGCTTCTTTTTCTCCCGCGTAATCCCTTGGTTATCCCCTGAGCACGGCCGTGGGGGATGTTTTGGTCTCTCACAGTATATGATGTTTCTGGGCCGTTGTCAGAGGTATAGAAAATCAAAGTGTTTTCGGCGACTCCAAGGCTTCTGAGATGTTTTCTCAACCGCCCTACTTGTTCGTCCAAAGCGGATATGACCCCGTAATAATGTTGCTGTCCCTCGCTGAGATCAGCATAGGGGGATCTGTATTTTTGATCGGTTAAGACAGGCAAATGAGGTGAATGAAACCAAACGATAGATAAAAAAGGTTGTTTTTGGGCCACGGCATCGTCAATGAATGGGAGAACCCGATCCATGATGATACGGGAATCGTCACCCTTTAAATTTTCGGTCACCCTTTGTCCGGGTCCTGACCAATAATAGGTTCCAAATGGGCCTCCCTCAGTCAAACTCGCCCACACGTCCTCAGCAGATTGGGGTGGGGTGATCATTGGATTCCAGGTCGGGACTTTGGACTCGGTAACAAAACTTACTTCAAAACCATGATCCCATGGAGGGGCATAGTGGCTATCGTTCTTTTTTCTACCCCCACGGTTGGCATCGAGAATGTCTCGGGTGAGGGTACCCAAGTGCCATTTTCCAAAATGACCGGTGCGATAGCCTTTTTCTTTTACCATCTCGGCCAAGGTTATTTCTTGGGCTTTGATATGTCCGCAGTTGGCACTACAAATACCCATACGGGCGGGATGCCTCCCTGTCATTACACTCGCTCGGGTGGGAGAACACACAGATCCCGCCGAATAAAAACGGGAAAATATAGCTCCATTTTGAGCCATTGCATCCAAGTGAGGCGTTTTCAAATGGGGATGTCCGTTGTAACCGACATCACCCCAGCCCTGATCATCGGCCATGATCAAAATTATGTTAGGGGTATTGGGTTGGGGCGGTTGGCAAGCCAATACCAAAGTGGAAATTAGAAGGCTGCACCAAAAAAATTTCATCTCAGTCAGTCGATTTTATCTAAAAAAACCCTTTTTAACGAAACATCAAAAAGGGTTTTTAGTTGGTTTTTTACTCCGGTTTAGCGATTGATATAACTGTCTATAAACTGCTTGTCCAATTCATCAGAGTCTCCGTATTTTTCTCGCATTTCGTCAAACCTTTTGTGCATTGTGGCTTGTACCTCAGCATAGGCCGGATCATTGTAAATGTTATTCATCTCGGAGGGGTCTTTTTCCAAATCGTACATTTCCCAAACATCGATGTCGTAATAAAAATGTATGAGCTTGTAGCGGTTGGTTCTTACTCCGTTGTGTCTTTTGACCATATGAACAGAGGGGTATTCATAGTAAGTATAATAAATCGCATCGCGCCACTCACTGCTTTCTTTGCTTACAATCTTTCTGAAGGATTCTCCTTGCATATCTTCAGGAATTGCCACCCCTGCATAGTCCAAAAAGGTAGGGGCAAAATCCAGGTTCTGGATCAGTTGATCTACCTGAGTACCGGCTTGGATTTCCTTCGGGTATCGCATCAATAAGGGGGTTCTCAAAGACTCTTCATACATGAATCTTTTGTCAAACCACCCGTGTTCTCCTAGGTAAAAGCCTTGGTCGGAGGTATAGACTACTATGGTATTTTCTGTCAAGCCGTTTTCGTCGAGATAGTTCAATACTTCACCAACACCATCGTCCACAGACTGAATGGTTCTGAGGTAGTCTTTGATGTAGCGATTGAACTTCCAAAGGGCCAATTCTTTGCCTTCGAGTTTGGCGGCTTTCATGGCATCGTTCTTGGGGGTGTAGGCTTTGAGCCAAGCTTCGCGCTGTTCGGGAGTAAAGCGTTTGAGTTCGTTATTGAATCGGGTTTCTCTACCGTATGGATCAACGAGAAATTTAAAATCATGTCCCCAACGGCCGTGTCCCCCATTGCCATGTGCGGCAGCAATCTGCTCTTCTGTGGCCGCAACCAGCATCTCTTGTGCCGCCGCCGCGGGACGTCCCTCATAGTTGTCAAAAAAGTTGGCAGGAGGGTCAAAAGTCTTGTCGTCAAAAAGGGTAAGGTATTTTTCCTCAGATTGCCAGTTTCTGTGGGGTGCTTTTTGATGGTACAACAATAAAAATGGTTTGGTTTTATCCCTTTTATTTTTGAGCCAATCCAAACTCAATTGGGTAGTGATGGTGGTCACATAACCTTGTATGCGTTCTTTGATGCCGTTGATGATGAAATCGGGATTGTAGTAGTGTCCCTGTCCCGGTAAAACGGCAGAGTAGTCAAAGCCTTGTGGCAGGCCCCTTAAGTGGATTTTACCTACCAAGGCCGTTTGATAGCCTGCGGCTTGAAGCTCTTTGGCAAAGTTGGCCTGATCCCAATTGAAGTCTTGGATATTATCTACTTTTCCATTGACAAAACTGTGTTTACCCGTTAACATTACCGCCCTACTGGGCGCACAGATGGAGTTGGTTACAAAACCCTTGTTGAACAACGCACCCTCTTGGGCAATGCGATCAATATTGGGGGTGTTGTTTAAACCATGTCCATAGGCACTTACTGCCTGGAAAGCGTGATCATCGGACATTATAAAAACGATATTAGGAGGTTGTGGTTGTTCTTGCTCACAAGAAAAAAACATGGGCAAAAGAAAAAGAAATAATATCTGTTTTTTCATTTTACTTAAATTATCAATTAAACTACAAAATATGAAATTTAGATTAATTAGAGGGTCAAATTTTCCATTATAAAATCTTAATTTGGTTTGAGAAAACCAACGGATGGAATGGAAAAAAGAATTAAATGGGGCATTGCAGGCTTGGGTAGAATCGCCCATAAGTTCGCTTCGGATCTAAACAGGGTTGCGCAGGCTAAGTTATTGGCCGTGGCCTCCTCAAATGGAGATCGAGCGATGGCTTTTCAGAAAGAATTCGAAGCCCAAAAGGCTTATGACAATTACGAGGATTTATATCAAGATCCCCATATTGAGATCATCTACATTGCCAGCCTCAACCAAAATCATTTCCCAATGTGCATGGCCGCTCTAAAGGCTGGTAAAGGGGTGCTGTGTGAAAAACCCTTGGGATTAAATCCCAGTGAAGTGAAAATGATGATCAACACGGCCAAAAAACTGAATGTCTTTTTGATGGAAGGCCTGTGGTCACGTTTCAATCCAGCCATACAAAAAGCCAAACAATGGGTGGATGAGGGACGCATCGGAAGTATAAAATTTTTGTATGCTGAGTTTTCTTTTTTCCGGCTCAATATCGACGCCTCCCATCGTTTGATGGATCCCGGAAAAGGAGGTGGGGTGTTGTATGACATCGGTATTTATACGTTATTCTTAGCCTATTTTATCTTGGGAAAACCAACCAGCATAACAGCAAAGTCCCTATTTGCAGCTACAGGAGTGGATGTTCAAACTTCAATGATCCTCGAATACGAAAATGCCCAGGCTGTTTTGTATTGTGGTATTGCCAATGAAAGTGATAACCGTGCTAAAATTGGAGGAACGGAGGGAGAAATCATTTTACATGGCTGGTGGCACAATGCCCAAAAAGTTGAATGGGTTAAGGCAGGTGAGGCCACTGAGGTAGATTTACCGACAGAAGGGAATGGTTTTGTCCCTCAAATCGAAGAGGTCAACAAGTGTATGGCCCATGGAAAGATAGAAAGTGAACTATGGCGCCATCAAGATACGCTGGCCCTCAGCCAACTGATCGAGGAAGTATTCCAAAAAATAAAAAACTGAACTGCTATTTTACCAAAAAGGACTTGTTGTAGGTTTGTTTCCCATTGACTTGGATTTTGTAAAAGTATTGTCCAGGGGAAAGCCTATTGGCCTGATGATCCAATATTTCAAAATTGTGTCTCCCGGAATTTAATTGGGTACTGATGGTGGTTCCTACCTTTCTTCCTAAAATGTCAAAAACGTTGATTTCTACCTTGGCAAGTTCATTGATGTTAAGGTACAAACTTACCCCCTCATTATTGTTTACAGCGGCATGCAGTGGCAACAATGGGTCATTGGTCATGGTTAATTTTTCGGATCCATCACAACCCAATCCAAGCCCCAAAAGATCAAATTGAGATCCGTATACGGCATTGTTGACATCATTGGGGTCGGCACACAGCCAGTCGGTAAGTACAGTGGCATACACAGATCTGAAATCGATGGTATGTTTCATATTCCCTTGCTTGTCCAATGCATGGAGATTGGGGTGCTCACCAATAAATCCATTCCCGTTTAGCGCAGGGCCAAAGAGCATGATCGGTGCTGCCGAGCCATGATCCGTTCCGTTGGAACCATTTTCTGCCACCCGACGGCCAAACTCAGAAAAGGTCATGGAAAGCACCTTGTCGGCGATCCCATAATCGGTTAGGTCTTTGTAAAAAGCATCAACGACACGTGTCAATTTTCTCATTAGGGTTTCATGCCGATCCGGTTGATTTGCATGGGTATCAAAGCCCCCCAGAGTAACCATATAGACCTTGGTTCCTAGGTCTCCTTTGATAAAACGAGAGACCAAGCTCATCTGTAAATCAAAATTGTCTTGGGTGTAGGCATCAAAGTCCCTCGATTGCTCGTATGCTTTATTGATAACCGATGCATAGCGAAAAGTGGTATTTGAGGTTTCTCTCAAAAAAGAGGCCTGACGGCCGTGAATATTGTTGGGATTGCTTTGATTGTCAAACAGTGTGCCATTTTCAGCCACTCTCTTGAGCCGTTGTGGGCTGGAAACAGAGAATGAATAGGCGGTAAGATCACCGTCAAAAATCATATCGCCTCCACTACCGATTTGGAGTGCCAATGGTTTTTCGGGGGGATTCGACTGGTAATCGTTGTATTTACCCTCGTAATAACGACCCATCCATCCGGAGTTGATTTCACTGTTGGCAGTGGTGGTGGCCCAGATTTCAGAAGACTTAAAGTGTGAAAGGTTTTGGTTGTCGTAACCAACTCCATGAATGACTTTCATTGCCCCATCATTCCACATTGGAGCTACTTGGTTCATAAAATTGGGTATTCCAAAATCATCATTGAGCTTGTAAAGGTTGTTCTCAGGGATATGAATTTTAGGACGCTTATTGGCATACAAATCAAAATTGTAAAGGGGAACAATGGTGTTGAGACCGTCATTTCCACCTTTCAAGCGAATTAAAACCAGAATCCTATCGGAATAAGCGTCGGATAGCGCTTGGGTTAAAAATGGAGACTCAACTACGGACAAGGTAGTATGACCAAATGAAATCGCTCCTGCTCCGGCCATGCCCAGTGTCCTTAGAAAACCACGACGATCCCATTGCGCATGTTCGCGGTCATGAGACTTTAAATGTAACTCGTTTGATTTTCTGTTCTTCATTCTTATTTTAATTGAAATTCAGGAAGGGTAATCAAAAAACGCATCAGATCATACACCTGTTTTGGAACTGAATTATCATTTACAGACCAAGTACCGTCTTCGAAATAATTTTCAGGGACTTCCCCTTTAAAAATTCTCATAGCATCGTCCAATTCTTCTTCTTTGATTTCGAAAGGGCAAAACATAAAATCGATCAATTGGGTGACAACCCTCTCTGCATTCGTTTCTTCATTTCCAACCAAATCTTGGATAAATGTTTGAAACTGCGTTCTGTCATTTTGCCAATATTTTATCAATAGAAAATCTGCATACTCCCATCGCTTGGGTAGGGTCTCGGAATTAATCCAGTCCTGATCCCCTTGCCATCCTGCTACATCAACAGGGGAAAAGATTTCCTGTCCCATTTCTTTGCATTTGTTCCTTAAATTTATTTCTAAGTCAACACTGTTTTTCTGTTGTAGAGCAAGTGAATGATGCAGTCCAAGCATAAGATCAGCGGGGCTTTTGATAAGCACATTGCTGTTTACCGAATCAAAGAAATGCTCACTTTTGAACAACTGCTTGAGGACAGGCAATATTTCAAATTCGTTTTGCTTTAGGGTGCGAGCCATATCATTCACAATGGAGACTTCAACCTGCGGACTTACAAAATAACGATAGATTTTGGTGCATATAAATTCGGCAATCAAATCTTTTTTCTCCTCGAAAAGAATATCAATAACATCTGTATAACCCCAATTCCCCTGTCGACCGAAAATACTTTTACTGCCCTTATCAAATGTATTTTCGTTGAATTCAATAATGCCTAAATAGGTTTGAAATCGGTTATAGCCAGTTAGTGCCCTGGAAGTTTCGGTGATGTCTTCCTGGGAATAACCATTGCCTTCGCCCAAGGTAAATAACTCATACAGTTCTCGGGCATAGTTTTCATTGGGGCTGTTTTTTTTATTTTCATAACCATTGAGATAGCGGAGCATGGCCGGAGCCAGCCCTACCTCATGAACAAAAGTCTTGAAATTTCCCAAAGCATGAGTTTGGATTAAAGCATAGTACTGATAAAGGTAAGCCGGTTGATTAACGTCCCTGAACTCTATAACAAAGTGGTTGCTCCAAAACAGGCTGAGCCGCTCCCGAAAACCATTGTTGATCATATCCTTTAGAGCCTGTTTCTGTAAAATCGTATGATAATAATTCTTGTTGTTTCCTGAAGTGTTAAATTGCTTGTTGTCCCATTGAGCCCATTCGGGTGCAGGGGTTACCTCCATAGTCGAGGCACCATCCACAATATGGTCAATAAGTGATCCTGGGGTGGAGTTCAGATAAAGTTTGATGTCGAATAGAGAACACCCAAAACCCAATCGCCTTGAAACCAAATTAATTTGCTTTTCATTCCAAGGGTTGGTTCGAGATGGTGAGTAAGGCTTCAAATGTATTTATGGCTTTTTTTCGTCTGTTTAGACTTTTAAAGTTAACCATAAATTTTTATAAGAAATCGTCCACACCTTTATAAGCATTTATTACTGCGATTTCACCTGCTTTATCAGGCCTTGAATTGCCGTGTTCCATTCCCATTACCCCTTCGAATCCTCTGGAGTGTATGTATTTGAAGACGTTTTTGTAATTGATTTCTCCTGTGGTAGGTTCATTTCTTCCTGGGTTGTCTCCAATTTGGAAATAAGCGATTTCGTCCCAACATTTCTCGATATTGGGGATCAAATTTCCTTCTTGGATTTGCTGGTGATAAATATCGAATAATATTTTACATGAGGGAGAATTGACAGCCTTACAAATCTGAAAAGCCTGTGGGCTTTCTTTTAAAAACAATCCTGCATGATTTCTGTACCAGTTAAGAGGCTCCAGTACCATAACGATGCCGTGGGGCTCCAAAATGACCGAAGCTTGCTTAAGACTTTCAATGACATTGGCGGTTTGATAATCCTCCACCAATTTTAAATCTACAGTTCCAGGAACCACTGTCACCCATTTGGCGTTGACCCTTTTGGCCACAGCAACAGACGCTTCGATTTCTTCTAAAAAAGCCTTACGATCATTCGCTTTTCCTCTGGCCAAAGTGGGATTCCTGAAATCCTTATAGGCCACAAAAACTCCCATGGTCAGATTTCTCTTCTGCATGGTGGCAGCCATTTTTTCTTGCATAGCGACCGGTCGGGTATTCATATTGTTGTCTTCGAAAGCTGTAAAGCCTTGATCGGCCATAAAGTTGAGTTGATCGATAGGATCATCCCCCGCAGAGTGTTTGAACATACCCAAGTGTGGGGCATATTTTAAATTGAATTGATGGGGAGCAACACTGCCCGTTTGGGCAAATATACTGGGAGCGGCTGCCACTCCCATTCCCGCTATCAAAGCAGATTGGGTGAAATCTCTTCTGTTCATTTTGTTAGGTTATTAAAATTCGGTAATTCCTGGTGTTGGAATTGGATACATTCCATTGCCGTCGGGCATGGTGGGAGGGTTGCTGTTCCAATCCAAGGATTCCTGCATGATTTGTAAATCAGAATTTAAAGCCTGATCCCAAGTGATGACTTTACCAGAATAGGTGGCCATTCTTCCCATGATGGCTGATAAAGTGCTTTTGGCACCATATTCGGCATCAGCTATAACGCCTCCATTTCTGATCGAAGCAAACAATTTGTCGTGTTCCACTTGATAGGGGTTGGGTTCATTCAAGGGATCACTTTTATATTGGTACATTTCGTTTCCATCCAAATCGGTGAGTCTTCCTTTGCGAGTGTTAACCCCCCCTTGGGTTCCTTGAAAACTCTCATCTACCTTTCTCATACAGCCAGGCTGGTGACGGCACTGACTGGAAATGATGGCTCCGGAGTCATACTTAAACTCTACAAAGTGATGGTCAAAAATTTCACCGTGATCTTTTCCGTTTCTCACCTGTCGTCCCCCCATTCCTTGGGCTTGAGCAGGATAGCCTCCGATGAACCAGTTGGCCACATCGATATTGTGAATATGCTGTTCTAAGATATGATCGCCACAAAGCCAGTTGAAGTAATACCAATTTCTCATTTGATATTCCATTTCGGTTTGTCCGGGCTGGCGTTCTCTTACCCATACTCCAGGACTATTCCAATAAACCTGTCCGCCGGTGATTTTTCCAATTTTACCGTCTTGGACTTTTTGATACAAATCGAGGTATTTTTTTTGGTAACGACGTTGGAGTCCTACTACTACATTGAGTTTGTTTTCTCGCGCTTTTCTTGCGACTTCCAGTACTTTTCTGACCCCTACGGGATCTGTAGCAACAGGTTTTTCCATAAAGACATGCTTGCCATTATTGATGGCATATTCAAAATGGTAAGGTCTAAAACCGGGAGGGGTGGTCAATATGACCACGTCGGCTAAATCTATTGCTTTTTTGTAGGCATCAAAACCAGAAAAAAGATTTTTGGGATTGACTTTGATTTTCTTAACACCATCAAAATGTTCTTGAACGGTTTTAAGACTTTTTTCAACATTGTCTTGAAAAGCGTCGGCCATAGCAACCAACTCTACATTATCATCGGCCTGTAAGGCTTGGACTATAGCACCTCTTCCGCGACCACCACATCCTACCAATGCAATTTTTAGTTTTTTGTTTCCATAAACATTGGCCATGGCTCCAACTGGAAGTCCGGCAGACAATATTCCTGTTGTTGCCAGCGTGGTGTTTTTAACAAAATTTCTCCTACTGAGTCCGTTATCTTGTTTTGATTTCATTGTTTCGTTTTTATTAATTCCAATATGTTTGTTGTTCTTCAGGGCTTGGAGTTTTCATGGGTCTGACGACTCTGAATCCCACAAATGGTGCATCGGTGTGCCACCATAAACTTTTTGGGATTTGGGGGTCTCTTTTTTTCCATTTTTTGGATGAAGGCCTTCGCGTTGCACTTCTCAACCTACTGGCTTTATCCGACCAAGCTCCTCCTCTAACTACTCGAGGATAGGTCTTGGTTGGTTTTTCTAGGGGATTGTTTACGGTTTTCCTTTTTCTAGGTTTGTAAACTGTCGGAACATACTGATCCAAAGTCCACTCCGAAACATTCCCATGCATATCATACAAGCCCCAAGGGTTTGGTTTTTTTTGACCTACTTGATGATAAGCACCTTCACTATTCCCCTCATACCAAGCATAAATATCTAAATCTGCGGGGTCATCTCCAAATGAATAGGCGGTTTTTGTTCCTGCCCTACAGGCATATTCCCATTCTGCCTCGGTAGGCAAACGATAAAAGTTACCCGTCATGGCAGATAACCATTCACAAAATTTAACGGCAGCCAATTGGGTCATACAGATGGCGGGATAACCCTCTACTCCCATACCAAAGCTCATTTCGGTGTAGGGCTGGGTCGCACCGGAAACTGCATCTACATCAATATTTACCTCTTCGCCCATTGCCTTTTGGGGTCGCTTGCTGTCAATGTCTCGTGCCATAAATAGCTCATACAGATCCCAAGTCACCTCATATTTTCCCATCCAAAATGGGGCGATTTCTACTTCGTGCTGTGGGCCCTCGTCCCCAAAATGCCCCTGTTCGGATTTTTCACTTCCCATATTAAATGTTCCACCGGGAATGAATACCATTGCTACTTTTTCCTCGGTGCCGGGAATGGATTGAAAGTACTCCTTTTCTACATCACCAAAAGCGACAAGCAGCAGAGCAGTAAATACTATTTTTATTAAACCTTGATTCATATCCTAAAATTACTGATTTATTCTTTTTAAAAGTAAAGGAAGTCCGGGTTCAATTATTTCGTGACCGTAGCCTCCCAACTCGATTAATTCATTTTGCTTGTGACCATTGAGTTTTAACATTCTTCTCAGGTAGGCATTTTCTTCATACATGCCAAAAAACTCCTTTTCCCGATCTCCTGTAATGAGGGTGATGGGCGGGGCATCTCCACGAGAATAATACACAGGGGCATAATGGTCAATTAAAGGTTGTGTTATTTCCATACTGTATTCTTTCCTAATGGTATGATTGGTAAAAGTTGTCGCTGATAAAGTAATCACTCCCTTGATTCGATTGGAATCTATACTGTGTTTTTTGAGCCACTTTTGATCCAAGCTGACCATCAGGGACAAAAAGCCTCCCGAAGAAAATCCACAAACATAAATCTGCTTGCTGTCCCCGCCATATTGATCTATGTTTTTGAATACCCAAGCCACTGAAGCTGCAGCATCCTCTATGTATTTTGGGGCACTTACTCTGGGATGCAATCGATAGTTTACTGCGACTACAGCATAGCCTTTGTTTTTTAACTGTGATGGGATTTCCTTAGAGCCACTTTTGAGTCCACCCCCATGAAACCAAACGATGGTAGGAAATTTTTTTTCATTAGCAGGATAATACAAATCCAACTTACATCGCTCGTTTTGATAAATGTCCCCTACTGTATTTTCATAGTAAGGAATATCAGTTTTTGTTTTATAGGCAGTCGGCTGGGCAAAACTAATACCGAAAGTGAAAAGAAATAATATCCTAAGTGTCTTGTTTACCATCTTAACTCTGATTTTTTGTGGGAGATTGAGCACCCATTTCTATGACCCATTGGCTGAGTAGTTTTTTCATTTCGTTGAGCTTAACCTCCTCCTGACCCGCCAGATCGGTTTGTTCTCCTGGGTCTTGTAGGATGTGATATAACTCATAACGGTCGTCTTCGAAAAAATAAATCAATTTCCAAGGACCACTGCGTAAGGCTCTTCCCGGAGTCCAACCACTGCCATGATAGTGGGGAAAATCCCATACCACAAGAGAGTGGGTTTTATCGGTTTCACCCTCTAAAAGAGGTTTAAGACTGATCCCATCCTGATGTTGTTGGGGTTGTAGGGAAAGATGAGTGTACTCTAGTATGGTAGGATAAAAGTCCATACTTACTGCTGGGAGGTCAATAACCTCAGCCTTTTTGTTTTTTGGTATTTTGATGATCAGAGGCACTCTAATTCCTCCCTCATAAACCCATCCTTTTCCTGCCCGTAAAGGCAAAACACTGGTGGGGGCAGTTCGCCCTTCTTTTTCAAGGGTGGTCAATCCGCCATTGTCAGAGGTAAAAATGATTAAAGTGTTGTCCAATAAATTATCCTTTTCCAATTGATCAATCAACCTGCCCACATTTTTGTCTAATGCATAGACCATTGAGGCATAGTCGGCATTGTATTGATTTTGGACGGTGTAACCTCCCCCCTCTTTGATCTTTATGGCCAAAGTGTCTTGAAGGGTTTTCTTTTTGTCCTGAAACTTGGGTAGATGATCTCTGTGTGCCTGAATGGGTGTATGAACGGTATAATAGGATAGATAGAGTAAAAAGGGATGGTCTTGATTTTGGGAAATGAACTTCAATGACTCATCGGTAAGTCGATCGGTCAGTTGCTCTCCATGAGGGCCATCCACCAGTTTAGGGTTTTTGTAGGGTGAATAATATCCGCCTGGAGGGGAACCCTTGTGATGCCCTCCTTTGTTGATTTCAAATCCCTGATCTTCAGGGAAAAAACCCTCGTCACCCAAGTGCCATTTTCCAGCAAAGAATGTTTTGTATCCATTTTGTTGCATGGCCTCTGCCAAGGTGATCTCCTCTAATGGCAAAGCATGAATGTCGGTGGGCCCAAGTAATTTTCGATTTTGGGGATTTTGTCCCGGAATCCAATCTGTGATGTTTAATCGGGCGGGGTGTTTGCCCGTCATGATGGCAGCTCGTGTAGGGGAGCAAACCGGATGTGCGGAATAGGCTTGAGTAAAACGATAACCCATATTCGCCAATCGGTCAACATTGGGGGTTTCGTAAAAGCTACTGCCATAGCATCCCAAGTCCTTCCATCCCAAATCGTCCACCAAAATAAATAATACATTAGGAGCAACAGTATCATTTTTTTGGGCTTCGGAACAAGACAATAAGATTATTAAAAAAGAAAGAGTGACCCTTCTCATTAAATTTAAAGCTTGATTGTGAGAGGCCATCCAGTAAATTGTTTTGCCTCAGGCTGGGTAACATCAGCATTGCGTGGCCAACACTCAAAGGTCACTTCATTTTTTTCAATATTGAATCGAATAAAACCAAAGCCAGCACCATTAGACTCGCTGTCGGGATTGGCATAGGCGTGCATGGTGATTTTATTTTTAAACCCATCGAGATAGCGTCCTGTCCAAGGGAGTATATCGTTGTTGTTTTCGCCAGGCATTTCGTCTTCAGGCCACCACCATCTGCTGTAGTAGTTGTTGACAATGGCAGGGACCACAAAGGCCCATGGACCATCTTCAAACTCGTTTATTCCATGATGAATGACAGTGGGCAGATGCTGGTCACCCGCAATATGAACGGCACCCGCTTTTTGGATCAAACTGAGGGCCTTATTTCTTCCGTGTTGCGGCCAACCATTGGAATCTAAATCTGCATGGAGTCGATTGCTGGCCTTGCCGTGCAAATGTGCTCCTCCACAAAATCCTGTAGCAGACAGAACGGCTTTCATTTTTGGGCTATTGTCAGCAGCCCATTCCTCCAAAAATTGATGTTGGAGCTCCCCTAACAAAACCAATTCAGGAAGATTGATAGATTCAGGATCGTATGCGGGATCATTGATATGGTCTGCTCTAGGGCCTTGCTTTGGAATCTTACCATTAGGTCCAGATTTGAATTTTCGGTCCTCGATGATGGCAAAATCTACCTCCCCAATTTTTAAGTTGGTGAAATAGGCTTTGATTCCTTGTTCTAATGGAGCCTGATGATAAGCATCGGGTAAGTGAGATGTTTGCGCTCTTTCAACCATTTTTACATAATCGGGATAAAAATAATAACCTCCATCATTACCGTCATTTCGCATGGATTTTTTTCCACCCTCGCCCCATAGGTTGCCCTGGCCGATGTCGTGATCGTCGGGTATGGTGACACAAGGGCGGTTTCTGAATACCTCTCTAAACTGCAAACCAAACTTTAGCCATGCGGCCGTATGTTCTTTGTGATCATAGGACTGATCTCCTGCAAAGAACACAAGATCAGGATCCATAGCGTTGATGTTTTTGACATACTCCTCTCTTAGGCCACGGTCTTTGTTGCTATTACATGAAAGGGCTGCCAAACTTATTTCTTTTTTGTCTGTAGGGTCTTGTCTAATTATTCCCTCAAAGCTGGCTTTATCGCCATGTAACAATCTGTATTTTACAGATTCGTTCATGTCCCAATCTTCAATTCGGAAAAGTGTGGACCAGCCAATTTCATTGACCTCTTGAGCTTTGACCTCCTCCCATTGATCGTTTTGATAGAGTGCCAACCTAACGGTGCGCGTTTCCTCAGGGTATAGCGGGAAGAGTTGGGCAGAAAGTTTAAGCGTTTGGTTGGAAGTAGTATAAATCCCAAAGGCCACGACCTGATCTCTGGGCACCCTCATGTCGATGATCTTGCTGGTTTTTCGATTCCACCAATCATTGGTTGCTAGGGTATCCAATTGAGAAAAAGGGGCTTTGAGGTATTCTTGTTTTGGGGAATCACAAGCAGATATCAACAGTATGATAAGGAGCGATAGTGAAAAAATTATTTTGATCGATTTTTTCATTTATTTCTTTTTTGGTAAATATAAAGAACTATTGCGTAGTTAAAAAGTAGAAAAATAACCCACCGATAAAGAGAAGTATCCTGATGGACTTAAGTTGGTCTCACCAGCCAAAGCCTTCGGCAAATTGATGTTGTAGGAGAATTGAAAATCCCAGTTTCCAATATCCAATTGAAGGGGGAGGTTCAATTGTGTATTGATCAAATCAAATACATCTCTTTGCAAAGTTTGTATATTGAAAAACCCTGAAATAATTTGTTCACTCACCGTTTGTTCACTAAAAAGAAAACTCATTTGTGGGAGGAGCGAAATTTCCAAGCTATTATTATCGATGATTGGAATTTGGTAACCTCCTCCAGTGGAAATGTAAAAGGAGGTAGATCCACCGTACAGGTAGCCAGCAAGGCACCTTAAACTCAAATTATTTCTTTTGAAAGCCAAAGAAGCAGAGAGTCTATTGGGGTTGAGTTCTTCATCATTGTTAGAAAAAAAAACACGACTGTAAATCCCTGATAAACTCAGCTCTTTTTTTTTATCTAAAAATAAAGAGTAGCCAGTGCTGATCGAAACAAAATCCCAAGCTGGATCAATTTCACTAAAATAGGCTGAACCCAAGCTGATGAAAAAGTTTTCTCCCCGCATATAGCTGATACTTGGAGTGAAACCGTATTGATTAATTTCAAAATCACGCCCCGCAAAAAAAACACTTTCGTCAAATGAAAAAGTTGTGTAGATATAATTGGTTTTTGACAAATTCATAGACAAACTATCGGTCGAAAACAATTCATCGATAATACTATCCAAAATAGCATCTTCCTCTTCTGTTTGAGAAAAACAATAAATGTTGGAGAGAAAAAAGCCAATGAAAAGAAACTTGTTCATTGACTAAATATAGCAAAAGGATAAATCCAATGATTATATAATTGATATTATACTCCCTTTTTTGTTTTCTTGAGGCGTTGTTTCATGTTCTGTTTCCTTTCTTTGAGCTGTTCTCTTCTCCCGTCGAATCCAGATTTGTGATCTTTTAGTTTTTCCCTCCGCTCTTTGATGTTTTGTTTGTGCTGCTTTAAAACAATTTTTTGTTTCTCTGATAAAGACTCAGAGAAAGCATTTTTAAGTTTTTTTATCGACTCACGATTATTCTTCAGAACCTCCTTTTGAGTGGTGGTGAGCGTTTTCATCAAAGCCTGCTGTCTTTCTTTCATGGAGAGCGAATTGTTCTTGAGCAGTGTTTTTTGTTCCTCAGACAGTGAGTTTCTGAAAGCTTCCCTGTTTTGTTTTACCAATTCTTTTTGGGAGGCTATCATTTCTAATTGTTGGGGAGTATAAATCTTTGGAGCGACTTGGTCTTGAGCGATCAAACCTCCATAGCTCAATGTGGTCAAAAATAATATCAGAAAAGTGGTGATCCTTTTTTTCATGATTAATTGAGGGAACTCAAGACATATTGTTCTTCAAACCATTCATCAAATTCATTGTCCTCGACAAATAGCGACTCGATCATGGTTTGATCTGCAAGCAAATCTTGCTCTGTATCTTTAAGTGATGCTACACCCTGTTCTTTTGATTGTAAAGGGTTTTGGGAACTCAAATAAAGGGTAGTGGCTAATAATAAAGTCAATGAGGCAGCAATACCATATTGCCAATACATTCGAAAAACAAAACCTTTTTTTACAGGCAGCGAGGCTTTCTGATCAACCAAGGATTCGAACTTTTCTGACCAAATGAGATCCTTGTCTTTTTCTAAAGACACTTCCATCTTAGAAAAAAGATCATTGATTTCTCGCTCCGAAAATTGTTCTTTTTTACTCATCAGTCTTTGAGATTTTGTTTTAAGTTTTCCAAAGCCAATCGAATGCGCTTTTCAATCGCTTTCTGAGACAAATTTAGGATTTCTGCAATTTCTTTGTGGGTAAGTCCTTGCATCTTATTCATCAATAGGGCTGTTTTCTGTTTCTCAGGTAATTGGTTTAGGGCTTTTTGAAATCGTATTTTTTTATTCTCAAGATCCCCATCGGATTCTACTTCTTGGTTCCATCGAAGATCTAGACTCTCGGTATATTGGTTTTTTAATTTTTCTCTTCGAACGTGACTTATAAACTCATCTGTAGCCATTTTAAAGAGTAGACATTTGACACTGCCCTTTTCGAGCTTGATTTTTTTGGTCCAAACCTTCATGAATACATTCTGAGCAATGTCTCCCGACAAATCTTGGTCCCCTGAACGGAAAGTGAGGTAACGTCTAAGATCATCGAAGTGCAAATCATAAATCATCTTAAAATCTTTTGGCGTCAATTTTTGAACCCTTAAATCCAATTCCTAAGATAAGTTTTATCATAGGAATTGGATAGAAATTTTGGCAAATAATTACAAACAAAATTTATAATTTTTTGTTTTTCATTATGTTTTTAAAACGATTTCCTCTTTTAAGTTTTCTGAGGTCGACTGTTTCGACTTCACCATTTTTGGATACCTCTACAAGGGCATCACAGCTACCGTCACCAAAATCGGTGGTGATGGTTTGTTGCCCATCATTGGTAACCTTAATTCCCTCAACCGGAATTTTCCCTCTTTTTTTAATTCCCTCTCCTGTACAATTGTAAACAAATTTAATTGGAGTGGTAATTTCCATTGAAAATTCAACACCATCTGAATTGATTCCGGATTTACTTCCACTAAGTGTGATGTATTGCTTTTGACCATCTTCCATGTGCGTATATCGAATCATTTCAGCATTTTTGGTTTTGAAAGTACCATCTTCGTAGATCATTTTTCCATCGGTCAATGTGGTTTGCATGGTCTTACTTCCATTCTCGTCAACCGACAAGATTTCGGTTCTTCGGATCCCTTCTATTTTAACGCCATTGAGATAAAAGTCCTCAAAGGTGACTTGCCTGTAACTACCCGCTTCTCCTTGAGTATCTGAATAAGAAATGATCATCGTTCCACTTCTGATCTGGCCACGCTTACCTTCACAATCTTCGGTGAAAGTAATGGTCTTGGTGTTGTTCTCTTCATCTTCGACCACAGCAGCACATTCTCCGTATTTGTCCCCTTTAAATTTTTTGGGTCCTAGGGTTGCTGAAGCGTCAGCAGATCGAGCGCTCATGGTACTGGAGCTCAAACTCATGCTTTCGGAAACCAATTCATCAATGTCTTCTTCAAAAGCAATGGAATTGATGGTTTCTAAAACAAAATTCATACTTAGGTTTTCAGGTAAATCACTTATTCCTTCTTTGGAACAGGAAGTGATCAAGCCAAAACTCAATGCGAATAGGGTAAATTTTTTCATTTTCATAGCAATTTCTTTTATGATTACACCCATTACCCGATTGAAAAATCAAATACCCTACTTTTTATAAAAAAAATTTAAAAATTTGTATAAAACGTTGTCAGTTATCAATAATTTCTGGTAAATGTTTGGCAAACGTTATCTTTGTGTTTTCCTAATGTTATGAACTTACGCCTACAAGAATACAAAGCCCTTTTTTACCGCATCATTCTCATTTATTTGTGTTATTTCTTTTGCAGAGTCCTATTTGTTTGTTTTAACAATGACTTGGTTCAGGTTAAATCTATTTCCCAATTGATGGAGTTGTGTTATTACGCGCTGCGTTTTGATAATGTAGCCATTGTTTACTCCAATATGATTTTCATTCTAATGTCAATCATTCCATGGAAAAAAACAACCTACCTTTTGTATCAAAAAATAGTTTTTTGGGTTTATTTCTTATGTAATGCTTTTTTTCTGGCACTCAACTTTGTTGATTTTGCGTATTACCGATACAATCAAAATCGTTTGATGAGCAATTTTTTGGAAGTGGTTGAAAATGAAACCAACAAAACCGTACTGTTTTTTCATTTTATCTGGGTTTATCTCCATTTGTTTATAATTTTCTTCGCGATGTTATATCTCTTAAAGTTGGTCTACAAAAAGGTGAAAATTCATCCCATTTTAATCAGTAATCGTGTGCAATATGGTCTTAGTTCAGTGGTATTATTTTTGGGATCAATTGCGCTTTTTGTATTGGGTGCTCGGGGGGGAGATTTCAAAAAAAGCACCCGTCCCATCACGCTGATCGATGCAATGGATAAGGTGAAAAGTCCGCAACATGCTGATGTAATCCTCAGCAGCACATTTACCCTACTGAAAACACTAGGCCACAATGATTATGAAGACATCGAGGACCACTTTACGGAGACGCAGACCAAAAAAGAACTCAATACCATTAAACAATACCCTGCTTCTGGAAAGTTTGAGACAAAACCCAATGTGGTAATTTTTATTTTGGAGAGTATGTGTAGAGAATATTGGGGGGCTTTGAATGAAGCCTACTCCATTCCTGGTTACAAAAGTTATACCCCATTTCTGGATTCCTTGGCACAGCACAGCTTGATTTTTCCCAATGCCTTTGCTACCAGCAGGAAATCAATTCATGGCATGCCCTCCATTTTGGCGGGAATACCCTCTTTTGAAAATTCATACGCCTCCTCTCTTTTTTCAAGACAAAAGGTGGGCTCCGTAGTTTCCATTGCGGAAGACTTGGGTTACCACAGTTCTTTTTTTCATGGGGCGGCCAATGGCTCCATGGGCTTTTTGGGATTTGCCAATACCCTTGGATTTGATGCCTATTATGGTAGGACAGAGTTCAATAACGATGAGGAGTTTGACGGCTCCTGGGGCATTTGGGATGAACCCTTTTTACAGTATATGAAATCGGTACTGGATACCCAAAAAACACCTTTCCTCAGTTCAGTTTTTACCATCACTTCTCACGAACCTTATGTCATTCCAAAAGCCTATGAAGGAGCGTTTGACTCAGGATACGTTCCCATGCACCAATGTGTAGGCTATACAGATCATGCGCTAAAGAAATTTTTTGAGGCCTCCCAGATTAGCGATTGGTTTGAGAATACCATTTTCATTTTCACTGCAGATCATGGAAATCAAACTCATTTTCCTTTTTACGAAGAAACAGTAAATCGATTTGCCAACCCTATAATGATTTTCAAACCCAATAGCGAACTAAAAGGGGTAGATATGCGGCTGGCGAGTCATATGGACATCTATCCTACCGTAGCGGATCTTATCGACTATTCAAAGCCATTTAAAGCTTGGGGCAGAAGTCTGCTCTCCGATCAAAAAAACGATCCCTTTGTGATCAATTATTTTGGTGGGGGGAGTTATTTTATCATGGATGAAAAATACATCTGTGTCCACAATGGAAAACAAGCTTTTGGTTTTTATGAGGTGGAGGATAAAAATTTTGAAAATAATCTGATCGAAAACAAAACACCCGAGATGATTGCGTTGGAACGAAAATGCCGCCTGTTTTTAGAGGATTATTTTGAAAGCCTTATGTCGGGAAAAAAAAATAATCTACCCACCGCCAAATGAACATTTATTTCATTGTCAAACCCATCAAGTCTTCATTGAGGAAGCGATTACTAAGTGCCATTGAAGCTACATTGGGTGGGGATAAGTATTCCTACAGGATATTGGATTCTCTGAAAAAAGGGCATGCCATAGAACTGACCGAAGAAGCCATTGCCAGAAATGCATCGTTAATAGTGGCTTGCGGTGGAGATGGAACCATCAATGAAGTAGCTCGAGGACTTGTCAACTCTGGAATTCCGTTGGGGATCATACCCTTAGGGTCTGGCAACGGTATTGCCCGTCATTTCAATATTCCATTTCAATTGGACAAAGCCATAGCATTGATCAAAAAAAATCCATCCTCAAAAATGGATGTTGGGGTAATGAACGGACAATACTTTTTTGGTAATATGGGATGTGCATTGGAATCTCATTTTATCAAACACTACCAAAAAAAAGGATGGCATGGATTAGGGGCTTATTTCATTGCTTTTTTCATGGCAATTCTGAATTTTAGGCATCAGAAAATCAAAATTGAGTACAATCAAAAAATTCAAGAAATCTGTCCTTTTCTTTTTCTTATTTCCAACACCAATCAACAGGGCTATAACCTCACTATTACACCGGACGCAAAAACTGATGATGGCCAATTGGATTTGTTTTTTATGGACAATTCCAATGTGATCAAAAAACTAAAGTTCATGATTTTTACATTATTTAGAAAAAAATGGAAAACCCCTCAAATCACTCGAGCATTATTTTCTGAGATGAAAATAACTAAGGGGTTTGAGGGAAACTTTTGTGTACAACTGGACGGTGAATATACCCCGATATCGAATGAAAGTATAGAAATCAAAGTACTCCCCAAAAAACTGAATGTCATACTTCCTCACTGAATAAAGAAGTATCCGAAAATAAAAAAGCTCTCCGAACTACTGGAAAGCTTCTCGTCAGTTGCTACATTATTGGTTTCCCAATCATAACAACACACAACATCTTTATATTTATAAGACTTAAGGTCTTTATATTTAAAATTGATAGCAAATTTAGTCAAATTTAATATTCTTCGCTCTTTTTAATTTTTTAATTTGAAAAAAAGGGCCTCATAGCAATACATTATTTGATACATTTAAGGAAATGAAACAGAAAATTGTATTGGCAGGAGCGACCGGGTTCATTGGAAGATGGATTATTGATCGGTTACAAAATGATTTTAATATCATTGCATTAAGTCGAAAAAAAGTAAAAATTAACCTTAATGAAAATGTTTCCTGGAAGACTGTTGATTTGTATTCCATGTCCAGCACAGAGAAAGCGCTTGAGGGGGCCGACATCGCAATCTATTTGGTACATTCTATGCAGCCCTCGACACGACTCAATCAGGGCAGATTTGAAGATACTGATCTGTTGTTGGCGGATAATTTTTCGAGGGCCGCTCAAAAAAATAAGCTTCAACAAATCATTTATCTAGGAGGCATACTCCCCAAAGACAAACATCAGATTTCCAATCATCTCTTATCGAGGTATGAAGTAGAAAAAACTTTAGGAGCCAGAACAACTCCCTTAACTTCCATTAGAGCTGGAATCATTATAGGCCCCGGTGGTTCTTCATTTAAAATCGTCACCCAATTGGTTAAAAACTTACCCATGATGGGCTGCCCTAAATGGACTAAATCCAAAAATCAACCCATTGATGTTTTCGATGTACTCTCACTGATCAAACAATGTATTGGAAACCCAAAAACTTATAATAAAAATATTGAAATCGGCGGTAAGCAAGTGATGACTTATATTGAGCTACTGAAAAAAACCGCCAAACTAATGGGAAAAAAACGTCTGATCTTTCCCATGCCGTTCTTCACGATAGGATTGTCCAAGTGGTGGGTGAGTATTTTTGCAAATTCCAATATCAATTTTGTTTCTCCACTTGTTGAAAGTCTCAAGCATAAAATGATTCCCTCTTATGATTACTCATATCTTTACAAAATTGATTTTACCACTATGAATATCAGCATCAAAAGGGCACTGGATCATAGTCCTCCGATCCTGCCCTCCTTTCATGAACCTGAGTTGGAAAGAAATACGGTGAGAAGTGTTCAAAGAATCTACAACCCCCGCAAATACAACGCCCAATGGGTAGCCAAATACTACCCCATGTGGTTGAGTAAAAGATTTGCCGGATTGATCAATCCCAGATTTGATGGTGGTTTTCTGAGATTTTACTTATTGGGAATCATGTTGTTAGAACTGCAATTGATTGAAGACAGAAGCACTCCCAATCGACAACTCTTCTACATAACAGGTGGGAAGTTGACCAAGAGAAGGGATCTGGGCTGGCTGGAGTTTCGTTCCATTTTGGACAACGAATATGTGATCACAGCCATTCACGAATACGTACCAAAGTTACCTTGGTGGATTTATAAACTGACCCAAGCCCAACTTCACTTGTATGTTATGAGAAAATTTGAGAGAGAACTAAAAAGCTTAAAGTAATTTGAATGAACTTGTACCAACCCATTTATGTTTTAGGTTTAGTTGCCTTTTTTTTATGTAATTGTAGCTCCAAAAATAAAGACAAAACCATACGTCCCAATGTGCTTTTTATTGCTGTAGACGATCTAAGACCAGAGCTCGGCGTTTATGGCAATAAAATTGTAAAAACACCCAATATGGATCTCTTGGCCAAAAGAGGGAGCTATTTTACAAATCATTATGTACAAGTTCCGACCTGTGGTGCCTCTAGATACAGCTTAATGACAGGCATGCGACCCAAAAAAAAGATTCATATTAGCAATAATGTATTTTATAAGGAAACTGCCAGACAAAATGAAAGAGATCGGCCCGAATCTTTAGTTCATCATTTCAAAAGAAATGGATATACAACCGTGGGAATTGGAAAGTTGAGCCATTCCGTGGATGGGTTGGTTTATGGATACAATGAATCGCCCTCCGAGGTAAAAGAAATGCCCCATAGTTGGGATCGATTTGTTTTCAATGCAGGAAAATGGAAAACAGGGTGGAATGCCTTTTTTGCCTATGCCAGTGGTGAAAACCGACAAAGCTTAAAAAACCAAGTAAAACCCTACGAAAGTGCAGCCGTCTCCGATGATGGCTATCCAGATGGGTTGATCCTCAACAGTGCTTTGAAGGAGTTAAAAAAACTAAAAGAAAAAGAAAAACCATTCTTCTTGGGTGTTGGATTTTTCAAACCTCATCTTCCTTTCAATGCGCCAAAAAAATACTGGGATTTATATGACCGAAATAAAATCCCAATTGCTTTAGATCCATTCATACCAGTGGGAGTTAACCCATCAAGTATAGGGGGAATGGGAGAGTTTTATAGCTATCAATTATCCGATGAAAAACCCAGTTTGGAGCGTAAGATCTCTGACGACTATGCCAGAAAACTCATTCATGGTTACTATGCGTCGATCAGTTATGTAGATCATCTTGTCGGTAAACTCCTCAATGAGCTCAAATCATTGAATTTGGATCAAAATACATTGATCGTTCTTTGGGGGGACCACGGGTGGCATTTGGGTAACGATTTAAAATGGGGCAAACATTCCCTTTTTGAAAGATCCCTTAAAAGCGCCTTAATCATCAAACCACCTGGAAATGCGTTAGAATCTAAAAAAATTCAATCTATAGTTGAAACGGTTGATCTTTATCCAACCCTGTTAGAATATTGTAACCTTCCAACGCCCTATCCACTTGACGGACAGAGCTTGTTACCTTTAATCAAGTCTGAATCCAAAAGTATAGAGGGTATGGCCTTTAGCTATTTTAAAAACGGAGTAAGTTTGAGAACCCCTCGCTACCGCATTACCAAATATTACAGGAAGGAAAAACCAGATATAGAGCTTTTCGATCACACCCTTGATCCGGAAGAAAACAAAAATATTACCGCTGACAATCAGGAAGTGGTAAAGGCATTGATGCCCATTTTAAATGATGCGACTCCGGTGTTTTATCATGGCCTCAAAAAATGATTCATCTCCAATTTTTTGAGAAAGACCATTTATGGTTCGGTTTTGATTATAAATGAATATTGGTGTTATTGAGTAAATCCAATTGGCCAATTATCGTTGGTTGGATATTTAAATTCTTTAAGAAGATACAGCTCGTTTTTATTTAATAAGCATGAATCGAACTTTTTGGTTATAGGCAAAACATCAAGCTGTTGACCAATAAAAATAATTTCTATTGTTCTATTATCCCGATCAATATCCGTCAAATCTCTATCAGCAAGAAAATGCATACTTTAAAATGTATAATAGTAGTTTTTTGGTTTCATGGAATTGGGCTTTCTTTATATTTTGTGGAAGCTCTTAGAATCAAATTCGATTGAATTATAATATTTTTTGATTTCCTGTTCGGATTAACCAACATAGCAACCAAATCTTTAATTATAGAAATGAAATTAAATTTAATTTACAATCGAACTATAATGTTCACTCGGGACGGCTTTTAGATTTTTAGCTGCCTGCTCTGCAGTAATATCACGTTGAGGATTGGCAAACATCTCATAGCCCACCATGAACTTCTTGACGGTTGCAGAACGAAGCAATGGAGGGTAAAATGACATGTGAAAGTGCCATTCACTATAGGCCTTGTTATCTGTTGGTGCTTGATGAATTCCCATAGAATAGGGAAAAGAAGTTTCAAAAAGATTGTCAAAACGCGTAGTTACTTCTTTTACGATCTTTGCAAAACTTGTTTTTTCTGCACTTGATAATTGTCCGATATGTTGCAAATGTCGTTTAGGTAAGACCATTATTTCATAAGGCCAAACTGCCCAAAAAGGAACCAAAGCCAAAAAATGCTCATCTTGGCAAATGACTCGCTCGTTAGCCTCAATTTCTTGTGCTATATAATCGCTCAGTAAACTCTTATTGTGTTCTTTCCAATACTTTAGCTGTGTTTGACATTTTTTCTGAACCTCTTGTGGTATAGATTTCTGCGCCCAAATTTGTCCATGGGGGTGTGGATTGCTACAGCCCATCAAGGATCCTTTGTTCTCAAAAATTTGAACATGACCAATACCTTTCTTTGACCCAAGTTCTTTGTATTCTTTTTGCCATAGACCAATTACCTTTTCAATTTCTGTAACCTGCATCAAGGGCAGTGTCTTTGAATGATCAGGCGAAAAACAGACCACTTTGCATATACCTGACTCCCCCTTAGCACGAAGTAGACCGTTATTTGTTTCAGTGACTGGGGTATCAATCAATAATGCTGAAAAATCGTTTACAAAACTATAAACCGATTTGTAATTTGGATTTACGACTCCAGTGGTACGAGTATTCCCACGGCACAAATAGCAATTGGGATCATACGAAGGTCTGTTTTCAGGAGCTGTTTTCTCTTGTTTGCCTTGCCATGGACGTTTTGTTCTATGTGGAGATACCAAGACCCACTCATTAGTCAAAATATTATATCGCATATGTGGATGCTCATTTAAATCTAACCCCATCGTTTTAATTTATAATTGACGTTCCGCTGCTTGGGACTGTAACAAAATGAGATAGCTCAATCCCGAATTCTGATTTATAAGCTTTTTTTGTTTTCTGGACATATTCATCAACTTGTTCTTTATGGATCAAATTGATGGTACAGCCACCAAAACCGCCACCCATCATTCGAGAGCCCAAAATAGCTTCCTCAGGTTTTGATAATTCCACCAAAAAATCAAGTTCTGCACAACTGACTTCATAATGCTTACTTTGTCCATTATGCGATTCGTAAAGTAATGCACCCAGTTTCTGCAAATCATTTTTTTTTAAGGCCTTGGCAGCTTCTAACACACGTTGGTTTTCCTCAAGAATATACCTGCACCTTCTATATCGAACATCACCCAACGCCTCTTGGCACTCGTCAATCATAGCCAGGGTAATATTGCGAAAAGAATTTTCAACCCCAAACCGATCAGCTATCAATTTGAGACCTGAGCCACTTTCTTCCCTTCTAATATTATAACTACTAGTCGCCAAATTATGGGTCACATTGGTGTTCAACATTAGAATTACATAGGGGTCTATTTTAGTTGGAATGTACTCAAAATCCAAAGACTGACAGTCCAACAACATGGCGCACTCATCTTGACCGAAAATTGATGCAAATTGATCCATAATACCACATTTAGTTCCAACAAAATTATGTTCGGCACGTTGACCCAACTTGGCCAATTGCCAGTTCGAAAGCCCTAGATCGAAAAGTTCATTAAGCCCATAGGCTAGGCCACATTCCAAGGCTGCAGATGAACTTACCCCGGATCCGATCGGGACTTCTGAATATAATTCACAATCAAATCCTTTTAAACCGAAAGATGACTTTTGAATTTCACTGATAACCCCAAGAACATAATTGTGCCAACCTTCGGTACCTGGTTTTAAATCATTTAGATCTACCACCAAAATACTTTCAAAACCTTTACTTTTTATGGTACAATGTCTGTCGGTGCCATTACTCACCATTTTAATGTAAATGCATTTATCAATGGCAGCCGGAAGAACAAAGCCATCATTATAATCTACATGTTCACCAATTAAGTTGATTCTTCCGGGAGAAGCTATATTTATTTTATTTTTCAATTTTTACTTTGATTTTTCTACAATATCAATTTCTTTGTTTGAACGTCCCAAAAATAGACAAAGGCAATCACAATAACCAGTTACATTTTGTGAAAATTTAGTACAATCTTGTTCCATAAAGCTGAGGATAAGATCATAAAATTGAAGTACTTGTAAATAAACGATTTCTTCAATTCTATTATCTCATCCTTATGACCATTCAAATCTTCTCGGTTGCAATTTGCAAAGGGTTTTATAGCATAGCGCTCCACTTTACTTAGGTTACTTTTACGAATGATTACTTCAAAAAAACCCTTGTTCTTGTTTTCCTGTATTGCTTGTATTTTGGTTTCTTCAACATTAAGGTTGGGGATGTTATTGTTCACAATTCCAAGCGAATAGTTACCATCTAAATGAATATTTTGATAGGCTATGGTCAAGTGATAGTCACATCCTTGATCCGGAAGAAAAAAAAATATTGCCGCTAACAGCCAGGAAATGTTAAACGCATTGATGCATATTTTAAATGAAGCGACTCCAGCGTTTTATCATAGCCTCAAAAAAGGATCGATCGTCAAGTTTTGAAATGTTTATGTGTTGGGTCATATTTAATTAAACGCCCTATTGACTCCAAGAAAAAACCATTCTATAAAACTCACTCCATCGACATGCATTCAGTCAGGCAGGAAAGTTTTTAAGTTTTAAAAAGGTGGGTGGGTTTGTTGCCAATATGTTGCCAAATAGGGAATAAAAAACCGCAATAGACTGTTTTAAGACTATTACGGTTTTTATTGGCGGTCTGGACGGGACTCGAACCCGCGACCCCATGCGTGACAGGCATGTATTCTAACCAACTGAACTACCAGACCTTTTGTTGGAGGATGCAAATATACATTGCATTTTGATTTTGCCAAATATATAATAACAAAAGAAAGTCCAAATTGTATTGATATGTAACCATATTTAGAAACGTTATCTTAAAGTCCTTACAAAACAAATGACATTAAGAATTAACCCTAGGGAACCTGCTGGATTGGAAAAGTTTAAAAATATAAAGTAAAAGAGAGTAATGTGTTCTTAGAGCACGGCATCAAGGGCATCAGCATAGGCCTTTTTTGGCGCTACTCCGACCTGCCGACCAACCAATTCACCTTTGTCAAAAAGTAAAACGGTAGGGATGTTTCTTACTCCATATTTCGCAGCGTATTCCTGATGTTGATCAACATCTAGCTTACACACCACGGCCCTACCCTCATAGTCTTGACTGATTTCGTCAATGATGGGGCCTACCATTCGACAAGGTCCGCACCACTCAGCCCAAAAATCTACAATAACAGGTTTATCTGATTTTAAAACCGTTTGTTCAAAGTTAGCATCTGTAATTTCTAAAGCCATACACTATAAATTTATGAAAACAAAATTAATCATTTTAAAATAGGTGCGTATGATCAAAACAATCAATTTTGCCTATTCAATTATTTTTTAAACACTAAAAATCAGTTCAACTTGTAATGCCAATTGTTTTCATCCAGATGAGATAATAACTCATGGGAAATGGCAATTTTGTGTTTTCGACTGGCCAGCGTAAGTTTTATCGATTTCTCAGGATCAATGACATCAAAATACAATGGTTTATCTCCTTTAAAACCTTTGAGCTGTTTTTTCAGTCCATGAATTCGATCGGATTCCAGTTGTCCGATTTCTAGCTTTAGGGTCAGTTTTTTGGAGTTTTCTTTTAAGGAATCATGTAACATTTGAAAATGCATGAACTCGATTCGGGGATCTCCTAACCTTCCTGTTTCTTGATTTCTCCACCCTTCTTTAACTTTTATTTTAATCCTTAAGAACTGATTAAAATCTAGAAAATATTTAAACTTGAGATACTCTTCTCCAAAAATTCTAAACTCAAACTGGTCTGAAAAATCTTCTAAAGTAAAACGACCCCATCCTTTGCCATTACGCGATTCCAAATGCTGAAAGTCATTTACAATTCCAGCAACGACAAGGTTTTTGTTCACCAAGGGCCTTAGGTCTTTGAGCTGGCTCAAATGGCTATTGGTAAACCATTCCATCTCTTTTTTAAAATCATCCAATGGATGACCCGAAATATAAATCCCTACTACCTCTCTTTCTTTTTTGAGCTTCCCCAGATTGTCCCACGCCGGAGCTGGTGGAATTGACAAATCTTGATAAACCTCGTCTGTATTTTCACCAAATAAACTGGTTTGAGAAGAGTTTTGATTCTCTTGGAATTTGGCTCCAAAACGAATCACTTTTTCTAAAAACAAAATGCCATCGCCATCGGGGTTGAAATACTGCGCCCTGTGGGTTCCTTCAAAAGAATCAAAACCACCTGCCAAAGCAAGGTTTTCCATAGCTTTTTTGTTGGCTGATCTTAAATCTACTCTTTTAACCACGTCAAAAATACTTTCATAGCGATCCTCTTTTCTGTTTTCAATGATGGTCTGCACCGCTCCTTTTCCTACTCCTTTGATGGCTCCCATACCAAAACGGATGGCATTTTCCTCATTTACAGTGAACTTGTAAAAAGATTCATTGACATCCGGGCCCAAAACTTTGACGCCCATTCTTTTGCACTCCTCCATAAAGAAAGTGACCTGTTTGATGTCATTCATATTGTTGGAAAGTACAGCCGCCATGTATTCAGCGGGGTAATGGGCTTTTAAATAAGCAGTTTGATATCCAATCCAAGCATAGCAAGTAGAGTGGGATTTGTTGAAAGCATAGGAGGCAAAAGCTTCCCAATCCTTCCATATTTTGTTCAATATTTCCTTGGGGTGATTGTTGGCTTCTCCCCCTTCAATGAACTTGGGTTTAAGTTTTTGCAGGAGCGCAAAAATCTTCTTTCCCATGGCTTTTCGCAACAAGTCGGCCTCACCTTTAGAGAAACCCGCCAACTTTTGAGACAACAACATGACCTGTTCCTGATAGACCGTAATGCCATAGGTTTCTTGGAGGTATTCCTCCATTTCAGGCAAATCATAAGAGATCTCCTCCTCTCCGTGTTTTCTGTTCACAAAACTGGGAATGTACTCCAACGGACCGGGTCGATAGAGTGCATTCATCGCTATCAGATCGGCAAAAACATTGGGCTTTAAATCTTTCAAATATTTTTGCATTCCCAAAGATTCATACTGAAAAATACCTACGGTTTCTCCCCTTTGAAAAAGTTCATAAGTCTTGGCATCATCCATAGGAAATTCGTCAGGGACCAAATCAATACCGTGGCGGTATTTGACCAATTTGACGGTATCCTTTATTAAGGTCAGTGTTTTGAGCCCCAAAAAATCCATTTTTAACAATCCGGCTTCTTCCACTACTGCATTGTCAAACTGGGTGACATACAATTCAGAATCTTTGGCCGTAGCGATGGGAACAAAATTGGTGATATCGTCAGGGGTAATGATAACTCCACAAGCGTGGGTACCTGTATTTCGAAGGGAACCTTCCAAAACCTTGGCTTGCTGGAGGGTCTGCCCTGCCAGGTCATCACCTTCAAAAATTTCCTGTAATTCCTTGACTTGGGAAAACTCATCCGAGCGTAGCTTTTCCTTTAACTCTTTGTCTTCCAAAGAGAATATTTTTGCAAGTTTGATATTGGGAACCAGCTTGGCAATACGGTCAGCATCCCCCAAGGAAAGATCCAAAACCCTTGCCGTATCCCTAATGGAAGACTTAGCAGCCATAGTACCGTAAGTAATGATTTGCGCCACTTGATTGGATCCGTATTTTTCAATCACATAGTCCATCACCTTAGCCCTTCCCTCATCGTCAAAGTCGATATCGATATCCGGCATACTAACCCGATCAGGATTGAGGAATCGCTCGAAGAGTAGATCGTAAGCGATGGGATCCAAATTGGTAATGCCCAGACAATAGGCAACTACCGAACCTGCTGCCGACCCCCTACCCGGCCCTACTGAGACCCCCATGGATCGGGCGGCTGCAATCAGGTCTTGAACGATCAAAAAATAACCCGGATAACCCGTATTGGCAATAACCTCCAACTCAAAATTTAAACGCTCCTGAATCTCGTCTGTAAGCATTCCATATCTCTTTTTGGCACCTTCAAAGGTCAAGTGTCTAAGAAATTGATTTTCTCTAGCTTTTGGATCATCTTCACTACCGATCGGAAAATCATCCGGAATATCGAATTTGGGCAACAGGACCTCTCTCGCTAAATCGAAAGGTTTCACCTTTTCAATGACCTCTGCTATATTGATAATGGCCTCGGGGTGATCCGCAAAAAGCGCCTTCATCTCCGCTTGAGATTTGTAATAGTATTCCTGATTGGGAAAGCCAAAGCGGTATCCTCTTCCCCTGCCAATGGGCGTAGCTTGTTTCTCCCCTTCTTTTACACACAGAAGGATATCATGGGCATTGGACTCGGCCTTGGTGGTGTAGTAAGTATTATTGGTGGCCAAAGTCTTAATATTGTGTTTTTTGGAAAACTCCAGCATGACCTGGTTGACCCGCTTTTCGTCCTCCTGATGGTGACGCATCATCTCTATGTAAAGATCTTCTCCAAACTGATTTTGCCACCACAGTAGCGCTTCCTCTGCTTGTCGATCCCCCACATTAAGAATCTTGGAGGGAACTTCCCCGTGTAAGTTTCCAGTCAAAACCATCAGATCGGACTTGAACTCTTCTACAATCTTTTTGTCAATCCTCGGTACATAATAAAACCCTTCTGTATAGGCAATGGAACTCATCTTGGAAAGGTTTTCATAGCCTTTTTTATTCTTGGCAAGAAAAACAATTTGATAGCCATCATCTCTTCTGGAGCGATCTTTGTGATCTTCACAAACAAAAAATTCACAACCCAAAATCGGTTGTAGTGGTTGTTTACCTTCCTCTAAATTGGCATTGTGATTTTTGACCGCTTTGATGAAGTGGAAGGCTCCCATCAAATTTGCGTGATCGGTGAGTGCTACTGCGGGCATTCCATCTGTGGCTGCCGCTTGAACCAGATCCTGAATCTTGGAGGTAGACTGGAGTACAGAAAATTGCGAATGGGTATGTAGGTGAACAAATGGAGCATGCTCCAAAACTTCCTCTTGCTCAGCCGAAATTGCTTTGGGAGGTTCCTCTTGGACTTGGGCAGCGGCTTGCAATCTTGCCGAGGCCTCCTTGAGGTTCACATGCTCTAATCCTATCCCCTGCACCGGTTGGCCCAATACCTCCTTGAGGTGGTTCATAACTTCTGCACGATCCCTGAGTGCTTCCGGATGGATCAACCCTTGTCTGAACAGCTCAAAAAAGCATCGTGTGGTAGCTTCTACATCGGCAGTGGCATTATGCGCTTCAGCAAAATCGGTATCAAAGAGATAGGCATGCAATTCGCTCAAAGTAGGGAGCTTGAACTTTCCCCCACGGCCTCCGGGCAAGCGACAAAGAGAAGCGGTTTCTTCCGTACAAGTGTCGATAACTGGAACCTGCTCTAAAAGATTCTGATCTCCTCTTCGAAGCAATTCGGCTCCCATGATATTAAGGTCAAATTTTACATTGTGCCCCCCTACAAAATCGCATTTACCGAGGGCCGCAACAAATTTTTCCAAAACAGCGTCCAGAGGTATCCCCTCTGCTTCGGCCAATGCGGTAGAAATCCCATGAATTTTCTCGGCATCATAGGGAATGGTAAAACCTTCAGGCTGCACCAAGTAATCCTCATGAGCAATACAAATACCGTCTTGATCGTGTAATTGCCATGCGATCTGAATACATCTTGGCCAATTGTCAGCGGCGGTCAACGGGGCATTCCAATCCCTAGGCAGACCAGTAGTCTCGGTATCAAAAATCAAAAACATTTCTCGTGATTTGAAACACTAAATTAATTCTTTGTCCCTTTCAAATCAGGGCAAATTATCAGGAGTTATCAACCGATAAATAAGTGAAATCTTGAAGATTTTAGTCCGAAAAATGAGTAGGGAAAACTATATTTGCCAAAAATTAAGTTATCGAACAACTGTTTGATAAATTTTCCAAAACCTCCAGCCAAAAGGCTTTTGAATCGGCACTTTTGCAGACTAACTGTTGCCATATTAAAGGGGTGGTTGGTTCCGGATTAAACTTTAAACTGGTAACCGCCTTCAATAACTTGGATCGTACTTTTTTGATGGTGTTGGACAATGCCGAGCAAGCTGCCTATCACCTAAACGATTTGGAACAGCTGCTCTCCAAAAAGGAGGTATTCTATTTTCCTGCCAGTTACAGGGAGGCCTATCACACGGAGGCCACTGACAATGCCAATGTATTGATGCGATCCGAGGTACTCAAAAAACTGAGTCATTCCAAAAAGAAAAAAATCATTGTCACCCATCCCCAAGCGCTTTTTGAAAAGGTAATTTCTCAACATACCCTCAAACGAAAAACACTAACGATCCGAAAAGGGGAGGTAGTGGGCTTGGACTTAGTTAATGAAACCCTTTTTGAATATGGTTTTGAACGGGTGAACTTTGTCACCCAGCCGGGAGAGTTTTCTGTGAGGGGAGGCATCATTGATGTTTTTTCATTTGCCCATCAGCACCCCTACCGTATTGAGTTTTTTGATGACGAAATCGATAGTCTCAGAAGTTTTGATGTCAATACGCAACTTTCCATCAGTCCTATGGATCAAATTGATCTGTTGCCCAATACCTCCAAAGTTTCATTTACCGAAAAGCGAAAATCTCTGATCGATTCTTTGCCTGAGAAAAGCACGGTAATTTTTAATCAACTCGACCTTTGTTTGGATCGTATCGATCAATTGGGGGGAAAAGCAAAAAAACAATTTGAGGCTTTGAAAACCACCGTTCAATATCCTCCTGAGGTTTTATTTCTCAATCGATCTTCCCTACTGGACATCTTAAAAAACCATAGCACAGTGTTGGTTCATCCCTCTGACCACCTCAAAGCTCAGGAGCGGATCAGTATCAAACACAGCCCGCAGCCTTCTATCAACAAACAATTTGATCGACTGATTCAAATCCTCAATGACAACCACAATTCCGGATTTGAGAATTTTATTTTTTGTTCAAGCGAAGCCCAACGCAAACGATTCAATGAGATTTTGGAAGAGATGGACATCCAAGTGCATTACAAAACGGAGGTTTGTCCTCTTTTTGAAGGATTTGAAGACATCGAAGCTAAGGTCGCCTGTTTTACCGATCACCAAATTTTTGAACGTTATCACAAATACAAGCTTCGCTCTACAGCCGCCAAAAAAGAGGTGCTGACGCTCAAGGAATTGACTCACCTCAAAATTGGAGATTTTGTCACCCATATCGACCACGGTATTGGAAAATTCGGCGGCTTACAAAAGATCGATGTGGACGGGGTTCAGCAGGAAGCCATCAAGTTGAGTTATGGGGAGGGCGACCTACTATACTTGAGCATTCACTCCCTTCACAAGATCACCAAATTCAACGGAAAAGACGGCCATGTTCCTCAACTCCACAAACTGGGTTCCAAAGCATGGAAATCCCTCAAGCAAAAAACCAAAACCAAGGTCAAGGCCATTGCATTTGACCTGATCAAACTCTACGCCAAAAGAAGGAAAAAAATTGGTCACGCCTATCCTCCCGACAGTTATCTGCAATTGGAATTAGAGGCCTCCTTCATGTTTGAGGACACCCCCGACCAAAGCAAGGCCACCATGGCGGTCAAAACTGATATGGAAAGTCAGCGACCCATGGATCGACTCGTTTGTGGGGATGTAGGTTTCGGCAAAACCGAGGTAGCCATACGTGCGGCTTTTAAAGCCGCCGATGACAGCAAGCAAGTTGCTGTTTTGGTACCCACAACCATTTTGGCATTTCAGCATTACAAAACTTTTTCAAAGCGACTCCAAGAACTACCCGTTCGTGTTGATTACCTCAACCGCTTTCGCTCGACCAAAGACAGAAAAAGCATTTTGGAAGCCTTGGAAGAAGGAAAGATCGATATCCTCATTGGAACCCACCAGCTGGTCAACAAAAGTGTAAAATTTAAAGATCTTGGTTTGTTGATCGTGGACGAAGAACAAAAATTTGGTGTGTCTGTAAAAGAAAAATTACGAAATCTCAAAACCAATGTAGATGTTTTGACGCTAACGGCCACCCCCATCCCGCGGACCCTACAATTCAGCTTGATGGCTGCTCGCGACCTATCGGTTATCGCAACCCCACCCCCCAACCGCTACCCCATCGAAAGTGAAGTGGTACGTTTCAGCGAACCCCTTATTCGGGATGCCATACGATATGAACTACAGAGGGGAGGGCAAATCTTCTTTATCCATAATCGAGTAGAGAACATTCAGGAGATCGCAGGAATGGTACAGCGGTTGGTTCCCGACGCCCGCATCGCTATTGGTCATGGTCAGATGGAGGGCAATCGTCTGGAAAAAACCCTATTGGGATTTATGGAGGGGAAATCGGATATTCTGATTGCCACCACCATCATCGAAAATGGATTGGATGTTCCCAACGCCAATACCATATTCATCAATAATGCGCAGAGTTTTGGACTGAGTGATTTGCACCAAATGAGGGGGAGAGTTGGTCGAAGTAACAAAAAGGCTTTTTGCTTTTTCATCACCCCACCTTTGAGTGCTATGGCCAGCGATGCACAAAAAAGAATCAAAGCCATCTCACAGTTTTCTGAATTGGGCGCCGGAATTCATATCGCCATGAAAGACTTAGAAATCCGGGGCGCAGGGGATCTTTTGGGAGGGGAGCAAAGTGGCTTCATCAATGAAATAGGATTTGAAACCTATCAAAAAATACTGGAAGAAGCCATTGAAGAATTAAAAGAAAACGAATTCAAATCCTTGTTCGAGGAACAGCAAAAAACCACCCAAAAAAAATACATCAAAGAAGTGCAGATCGATACCGATTTTGAAATTTTGTTTCCCGACACTTATATAAATGTAGTTAATGAGAGATTGGCGCTTTATAACGAATTGAGTAGGATCAAGGACGAAGTGGGCTTGGAAAAATTCAAAAAAATCCTCGAAGACCGTTTTGGGAAAGTCCCCCCTGAAGCCGAGGAGCTATTGAGTACCCTCCGTCTCAAATGGGAGGCCTCTAAACTGGGTCTTGAGCGATTGATTATAAAAAACAACAAATGCGTTGGCTACTTTTTGGCCGATCAACAAAGTGATTTTTACCAAAGTCCGGTTTTCAATCAAATACTTATTTCGGTTCAGAAACAACCAGATCAATTCGGCATAAAAGAAAAGCAGACCCGAAACGGCTTACGGCTTTTGCTGGTATTGGGAGGCATACATTCGATTAAAAAATTGGTAGATCGACTCCATACATTGGTTCCCGACTAGATTGATTTTAGGTTTTTAATCACTTCAAAAGCCACATTAACCGAATCTTCGTCCATTAAAATAGTAAACTCATTGGAAGTAGAAATGACTTCATTGATGTTGACCCCTTCCCAAGAAAGTCTCTGAAATACAAAGTAATAAATCCCGGGGATTTTTACATTCTCAGTAGGAAGCTTTACCGTAATCGCAGAAAGGTTTTCGATCTTATCGATGCAAATTTCATTTTTAAAAACCTCTTCGATCAAAGAAGCCAAATTACTGCTTACCACAATATTGGATTCTCCAACGCCTCTAGAGGAAGTATAGAAAATATCTTTTTTATCTTTGATGGCCGTCAAAAATTCAGCCTGCGCAAAGAGTAAAGTTTCGGAAAGCTTAAAACAATAATCCGTAAGGGAAGAACGGACGGTGATATCTCCCAGATTTCTCAATACACTCACAATCTTATGGGTGGAGAGGAACTCCTCACTATCAGATATTCTCTTTAAAGCCATGACGATGGCACCACTTCTGGCCGGTTTGCGCAATGCCTTCTCGATATCGGGTTGTATTTGTCTGGCCAAAGAAGTAAGATTGATGATCCCCTGAGAGAGTGCTGTTGACAAATATGGCTTAGTCTTAATGTACTCTGATACTTGTGAAGCGATGGTTTTCACTTTTTAATTGTTTGATTTCGCTGTAAAGTTAGTCATTTAAAACACAATGTTATTTATATAACAAATTCAACCAAAGGGATAAAAAGCTTCCTCTAAATGAGAGTGCTCCCATTGGTTACCTTTGAAAACGTAGGTAATGAGATCAAAACGAACCTCCACCTCCAAATCACGAGTTTGGACAAAATGATCAACCGCACTGACCAGCAGTTGTATTTTTTTGTAAGAAATGGCTTCTTGGGGTGCCACCAGATAGGGAGCGGTTCGCGCTTTGACCTCAACAGCAACCAACGTATTTCCCTTTTGAACAATAAGGTCAACTTCCGCTTTGAGATAGCGATAATTCCTTTCTAACAGGGTATATCCTGATTTTTGGAGGTAACCAGCGGCGAGGTTTTCTGCTTTTTTTCCAAGGTCATGGGGGCTACTCATCGTGGCATTGGCTTTATGTTAAGTTAAAATTTAATTCCATGTCCGGCAATAAAATCCCTATTTTTGCCAAAAAAATCAGCATGTCCTCCACGCCAAAAAGACATACCATCACTGCAGCATTGCCCTACACCAATGGCCCCATTCACATAGGTCATTTGGCAGGGGTTTATGTTCCTGCGGATATTTATGCGCGATATTTAAGGCTTAGAGGGAAGGACGTTGCCTTTATCTGTGGAAGCGACGAGCATGGCGTTGCCATTGCCATCAAAGCTAAAAAGGAGGGAAAAACCCCAAAGGAAGTAATTGATCATTATGATCAAATCATCAGAGCGGCTTTTGACGCTTTCGGTATTTCTTTTGACAACTACTCCAGAACCTCCCGCTCGATTCATCACAAAACCGCTGGAGAAATTTTTAAACAATTGTACGAGCAAGGTCATTTGCTTGAAAAGGAAACGGAACAATTATACGACCCTGAGGCAGGAGCTTTTTTGGCCGATCGGTTTGTGACAGGCACCTGTCCCATTTGCCAGCACCCCGAAGCCTATGGCGACCAATGCGAATCCTGCGGCAGTTCACTCAGTGCTACCGACCTGAAAAAACCCAAATCCACCCTGTCTGGAAGTACTCCAATACTTAAAAAAACCAAACATTGGTTTTTACCCTTAGATCGACATGAAGAGTTCATCAAAGAATGGATTTTGGAAGGGCATAAAAAAGATTGGAAACCCAACGTATATGGGCAGGTAAAATCGTGGATCGATAATGGTTTACAAGCACGAGCCGTTACACGAGATTTGGATTGGGGAATCCCAGTTCCTGTTGCGGGTGGAGACGGCAAGGTACTCTATGTTTGGTTTGACGCTCCCATTGGTTACATCTCTTCCACCAAGGAGTGGGCTCAAAAGAACAAGCTTGACTGGGAACCCTATTGGAAATCAAAAGATACCCAACTCGTTCACTTTATCGGCAAAGACAATATTGTTTTTCACTGCATCATCTTTCCCATTATCCTAAAAAATACAGGAGAATACATACTCCCTGAAAATGTTCCTGCCAATGAGTTTCTCAACTTAGAAGGCAATAAAATTTCCACTTCTAAAAATTGGGCGGTTTGGTTGCACGAATATTTAGAGGACTTTCCAAACCAACAGGACGTTTTGCGCTATGTCCTCACTGCAAACGCTCCCGAAACCAAGGACAATGATTTTACCTGGAAGGAATTTCAAACACGAAACAATAGTGAATTGGTCGCTATTTTTGGCAATTTCATCAATCGGGTAATGGTATTGACCCACAAGTACTATGATGGTAAAGTCCCCCAAGCCGGTACATTGAATGCAGATGACAAAGCAACATTGGATCGTTTGAAAAAATTTCCTTCACTAGTAGAAAGGGAAATTAAAAATTACCGTTTTCGAGCCTACAGTCAGGAAGTGATAAATCTGGCTCGATTGGGGAATAAATATTTGGCCGATCAGGAGCCTTGGAAGCTGATCAAAACAGATCCCCAAAGGGTAGAATCCATCATGTTTACGGCTTTGCAAATTGCCGCGGGACTGACCATTCTGAGCGAACCTTTACTCCCATTTACAGCCCAAAAAATGAAGGATATGCTCAATTTTAATGCTCCCTGGGATCAGGTGGAAAGCGATGGCGATCTGTTACCCGCTGGGCATGTACTTAAAAAGTCCCAATTGCTTTTTGAAAAAATTGAAGACGCAACCATTGAAAATCAATTACAAAAATTAAAAGAAAACCTATCCCATGAAAATCAAAATAACGAAGTGGAGGAGGCACCCAAAAAGATGATTTCATTCGATGAATTTATGCAAATGGATCTCAAGACGGGAACCATCCTCGAAGCAGAAAAAATGGCCAAGACCAAAAAGCTTTTGATTTTGAAGGTCGACTTGGGTAAGGAGCAAAGAACCATAGTCTCTGGAATAGCAGAAAGTTATGATGCGGATGAGGTTATCGGTAAAAAAGTTACGGTCTTGACCAACCTTGAGCCCAGAGCCATACGAGGTGTAGAAAGCCAAGGAATGCTTTTGATGGCAGAGGACGAGAACGGACGATTGATTTTTATTTCCCCGGAAGACGACAAAACCCCCAGTGGTTTGACCATCCGGTAATTTGGCGCAGTGATTCCGGTAGCCTTCGATCCCATTTATGTTTTACCCTTGCCGGAAAACCATCGTTTTCCCATGGAAAAATACGACCTACTGCCCAAACAACTCATTCACGAAGGTACTTGCGATCCGGGTGATTTTTTTTCCCCACAGCCCCTATCCGATCCTATGGTAAAAACCATTCATCAATCCGACTATGTGGATCGATTAAAACGTCAGGATCTCAATCGATCCGAAATCAGAAAAATTGGCTTTCCAATCTCCCAGCAATTGGTAGAAAGGGAATTTGTCATTGCAGGTGGAACGGTAGAGGGAGCATTAAAAGCACTAAAAAATGGGATTGCTTTCAATATAGCAGGAGGAACCCATCATGCCTACGCTACCCATGGGGAGGCTTTCTGTATGCTGAATGATCAGGCCATTGCCGCGCGTTATCTAATGGATCAAAAGCTCGCACAAAAAATATTGATCATTGACTTGGATGTCCACCAGGGAAATGGCACTGCAGCAATTTTCGAAAAAGAAGACAGCATATTTACTTTTTCCATGCATGGTCAAAAAAATTATCCATTCAAAAAGGAGAAGAGTGATTGGGACATTCCGTTAGAGGACGAAACCAATGATGAAGTGTATTTAAATATTTTAAACGAAACCCTTCCCAAGCTTTTTGGTCGAGCAGACCCAGATTTTGTGTTTTATCTATCTGGGGTAGATGTGGTAGCTACCGATCGTTTGGGACGATTGGGCATGAGTTTGGAGGGCTGCAAGAAAAGGGATGAAATGGTTTTGGAATCCTGCTATAAACGGTCGCTGCCCGTTCAATGTAGCATGGGTGGTGGCTACTCCAAAGACATAAAATTGATCATTGAAGCCCACGCCAATACCTATAGAGTTGCACAACGTATTTACTAGCGCCACGATTGGCTTTTCAAGTTTAGGGTTGAAATAACGATGTCTTTTCTACTGATCTGGCCCACCAATCTGTTTTTATCCAAAACGGGGAAACGTCTTCTGGAGGTTTTGAAAAATTTCGAGGCTGCCTCAAAAATGGTTTTCGAAGCATCGATGGTGTCGACCGGAGAAGTCATAAAATGTGCAACGGTTTTGTCCAAGATAGGCATATTAAAATATCTACTATCTGAGATTTCTTTCATACAATCGGCCTCGGAAATTACCCCGATTAAATTACCAGCTTGATCGACTACTGGACCACCAGAGATGCGATATTTGATAAATTTTTTCATCACCTCGTGAATGGACTGTTCTTCTGTAAACACAATCAAATCACGGGTCATGATATCAGAGACCAATAAAGTTTTGTTTAACGATTTGGATCGGGTCGCTCTTTCCCCTTGAAAGCTTTTTATCGGCATAACTTACTGTTTTTGATTTCTTTAATATAACAATTTTTATCTAATCATTTGATATTTTTGTCATGATATATCGAAAGAACATCAAACAATTATAGATTTATGGGGCATATTGGAGTATTGGGTGGCGGATGGTTGGGCGAAGATTTGGTAGAAAAAGTGAACCTTTCTGGGCTTCAAGTGCGGATGACCACCACCAACCGTAAAAAGCTAAAACGGTTTGGTGACCAAGGATACAAGGGCTATTTTTTGAAGGTTACTGAATCAAAAATCGAGGGACAAATGGAATTTTTTACTGAACTAGATGTATTGGTCATTACTGTCCCACCCGGCATGAGAAAAAACCCCAAAGCCAACTATGAATCTGTTATCGGGCAAATAACCAAAAAAATTGAAGCTTTTGGTATTAAAAAAGTAATTTTTACCAGCAGCACTGGTGTTTACGGTTTTCAAGAGGGAATCATCACAGAAGACAGTCAATTGTTGGGCAATACTGCTTCGGCAAAACAAATCATATCCATAGAAGAAAAACTGTTAACCAATCAAAACTTTGAGAGCATTATGGTTCGACTGGGAGGACTGATAGGCCCCAATCGTCATCCCATATATAGTTTGAGCGGAAAGAAAAACCTTCCGAACCCAGAATCACCCATTAACTTTATTCACCGCCAAGATGCTGTAACCATACTCCTACAATTAATCCAAAATTGGAAAGGAAATGAGGTTTACAATGCAGTAACGCCTTTCCACCCCTCTCGAAAAGAATACTATTCTGAAATGGCCAAAATGGCAAAATTGGTTCCCCCTATGTTTGAAAATGATGGAAAAATCAGGGGAACCATCAGCTCAGAAAAATTGGTACGCGAACTCAATTGTCAATTTAAGGTTAAAAACTTGTTAATATTAAATTAGCATAAGAAGCGTTCAAAACTCTTAATCTGTTTAAGTTTGATTAAAATAAGTTTTGCAGAACGCTACACGCTATATTGCCATACTGGAAAAGATACTCACCCTTCTTAAAAATGCTAAGCTAGAGTATCTCAAAGCCTCTGACGAGTTGAATCGCGTGGAGGATAAGCGTTATTTGAATCTACAATCTACTCTGAGAAACCGTTTTTTTCAAGATGTCACCAAGCTCTTGCGGTCACTCAGTATCGAGGTGGAAAATTTAATCATCCATCGGCTCAACTTTGAACAAATTGTAATTTCTACGATCAAAAAGCCCATTCAAAGCCACCTTTACAAATGCATTGAGTACGACAAAAAGCTTTTGGAATTGTATGACGATGCAATTGGATTGCAGCCCAATGACTCCGTATTGAGAACCCAAAAAGAAAAAGTTTCAATGGCCATTAAGGAAAGTACTTATTTTCTGGAGCGTTCAGGATTTATTTTAGAATCTTGAAAGGTGGGCAGATCGATTCCACTACTGTCCAGTTGAATTTGATTGTCTTCTGCTACGCTGATAACTCTTTTCATCAAAATATTATACTCTGAATAGAGCTCATCCAAGGCTTGGTTGAGCTTTTCATTTTGTTGATTAGCGGCATAGAAATGACATTTAATGATTTGGGTCTGGACTACCTTGATCCTGCCATAAATGGGTAATTTATCAAAGTTTTCAGGAAAAGGAGCTTTCAATAAAGCACTGGTCAGCTTGTAAAGTTCAGAAATAAAAGTCATGATACCGCTAGGATTTAGTTGGCTCATGTCCTCCATTGCCTCCTTAAATTTTTTAAATTCAAGCCATTGGTCGATTCGATTTTCCTCCATGAACTCAGGAGAAAATTCAATCAGTTGATGCGAAGCCTCGGGTGTATCAATGGTCAATGGGTCTTTTACTTTTTCGGCAGAAGATTCAACTTTGGCTTTGTTTTCGTTACACGAAAAAAAGGCGAAAAAGACCAGGAAAACAATTAAAAATCTCAACATGGCTCAAAATTAATATTTCCTATCCAATTGTGGTTTGCTTGATCAACAATACACTAAAGAAAATGATTTGCAAAAGATACAGATGGTGTGAGAACCAACCTTTAATGGTAATATTGATCCGATGAAAAATTAATTGCAAAAACCAGGCAACGGCAACCCAGCCCAAATAATTTTGCAAGGGGGCTTCTCCTCCATCAAAAACCCAAAAGTCCAAGACCGGTGCAATAGGTTCAATCAACAGATCCAAAAATAGCATCAAACCTACTCCAATGACCATACGCATCCATTTGTTTTCATAGAATTGTTGTGCGATGGCTCCGGTAATGATGGTGAGCAATGCCCAGTTCACCCCAATCAGAAGCGGGACTCCTAAAACTTTATACCCTAGGGCTTCTCCATACTGATAATCCCCAAAAATCCAACCCCGCTGAACGCCCAAAATTTCGGTAACCATTCCGGTTAAAAAACCCAAAGCGACCATCGGAAAAAACCACCTGTGACCCTTACAATTGACCAATAGGAGTACAAAATTAATGGACAAATTAAGGGGGGTGGCGGAAACGAACCACTCCGAGTTTCCATAGAGTATCCCGAATATTCCACTGACATGAAACAACCAAATGATCGCGATCGATATTTTTGGAAGATCAATCATTTTTGTTATCATTTGTCGGCATCGGAACCAAATCAGTAGCAATTTTTGCCGAAAGCAGGCAAAGGGGAATCCCTCCTCCTGGGTGAACACTTCCCCCACAAAAATATAGGTTTTTGATTTCGGAACTGAAATTAGGATGTCGCAAAAAAGCGGCCATCTTATCATTACTCGAGCTCCCATACAAAGCCCCTAAATGAGAGGATGTTTTTTGTTGGATTAAGGGAGGCGTGAGTACTTCTTCTTCCTGAATCAAAGTATTGAGATCCACCTTGAGCATGCGGTTGAGTTTGGCAATGGTTTTTTTCCTAAGTTCCTTTTTAATTGCGTCCCAGTCCTGCCCATGATCTGCAGGGGTATTGATCATCACAAACCAATTCTCTCCTCCCTTTGGCGCATCTTTTGGAACGTCTTTGGAGGTGATATTAACGTAAAGGGTAAAATCATCACTGATGGTTTTTTGATTAAAAATGGCATCGAATTCTTTGCGGTAATCCTCAGAGAAGAAGATGTTGTGTAAATCGAGCTGATCAAAATTATGTTGAACACCCCAATAAAATATTACTGCGGAACTGGAGCGCTCCAGACTGAGTGTTTTTTTGGGGGGCTTAACGCCTTTAAGAAGATTTTTATAAGTTGGAAAAACGTCCATATTGGAAAGCACAACATCCGATTTTAGCTTTTGATTTTGCGTTTTGACGCCTATCGCCTTTTGCCCCTCAATAAGGATTTGATTGACTTTCTCGCCAAGGAGAAACTGAACCCCTTTTCTTTTTGCCAATTCAAAAAGCGATAATGTGATTTGCTCCATTCCTCCGTCCGGAACATAGGTTCCATATTCTTGCTCTAGGTGTTGGATCAATGTCATGATACCGGGCGTTTGGTATGGTGAAGATCCATTATAGGTGGCATATCGGTCATACATTTGGACCAAGTGGGGCTCTTTTAATTGAAGGGCATTAACAGAATGCAAGTTTTGATTGATCTCATAAAGATTGAGATGGAGGAGAGCCTTAAGGGTTTTGGTATTCAGAAAACCTTTAAGCTGGTGAAGGGACTGCTCCAAGAAAAGGGGCGCAGTCAAGTCAAACTTTTTTTTGGCACGATCAAGATATTTTTTTAGTACCCCGGCAGGCACGCCCAGTTTACTTTCAACCTCTTCAAAAAAAAGTTTTTGCTCGGCAAATGCCGTAATTTGGGTTTGGTCTTCCCAAAAATATTGACAGGCGATTTTTTTCTTCTTGTACGTAAAATAGTCACTGGGTTTTTCACCGTATAGTTCAAATAATTCATTGACATACTGCGGCATGGTAAACAATGAAGGCCCTGCATCAAAGCGATAATCTCCCAAACTGAAGGCGCAGAGTTTCCCCCCGGGATAGTCATTGGCTTCAAATACTGTGACCCGGTAACCCTTGTGGGACAATCGTATGGCTGTTGCAATCCCCCCAATCCCTGCTCCTATCACAATAGCTGTTTTCATTGAGTTATTTTGGTACTACAAAGCCGGTATCTGACAACACTTGAAAACGAGCAAATAAATCTTCACTATACCACTTTTGACTTCTGGTTTTTTTTATGATATTGGCATGGGCTTTTTCTCGGTAAGCGAATTGTTTGACTGCATCAAAGCTGTCCCAAAGGCTTAGTGTTGCTTGTTGAATAAAAGGCCATTCCCCAATACCCTTAAAAAATTGAATCCCTTTTGCATTTTCAATGGCTTTACTTGCTGCAGGGACAGATTTCCAAAACGCAAATAGACGAGTGGGTCGTAATGTGGCTCTTGTGATCACTGCAACGGGCATATTTAGATCGGATGGGACGGATGGAAATTCCTTAAACGGGTTTTGTCCACTCCAAAATCCATGACTTTTAAGGGGTAACATTTTTATGGTCCTTGTGAGATAGGACTTCCGATTATACATTTGAATGACTTCGTTGTCATCTAAGAACTCACTGGCATAATGTGAGTTTTCCCATACCCCTAAAAAGGCATAGGTGCCAAAATCCGGCCAGAGGCTAAAGCCATTTCCCCCTCCGGTTCCCATCAACTTAAAAAACCTAAGGCCTTGGTTTTGTTGAAGCTTTTTTGGCGCAAGACCCATTTGGGTGAAAGCCCAAGCTTTGTTTTTTCGAAATTTAAAAAAGGTGATTGTCGTCAAACCTTCCATCTAAATCCTATTCATCCTACCAAACTAAGTTACGAAAAAACAACGAAAAGCCCTATGGATAGAGGAAGAAAAAAAACGCCTCTGCTAGGATTTTAGAATTTGACTTTAGGAGATAGTAGTTGCAGAGGCGTTAATAAACCAAATTGAATTTAAACTGTTTAAAGATATGCAAAAAAAATAAAACAAAAAAAGGTTAAACAAAAAAAATTAAAATGCTTCTATTTTATTCTGATGAAAAGGCATTTAAAATTCATTATATTTACTTACTATATTCATTATATATGACTCCTTCTTTTGTAGCATTTGTAGTTATTGTCTCTATGTTGGGCGTAATGATCGGTATTTTCATAGACCTCATCAAAAAATAAGTGGTTTTGAAATCTACTATGTACTTTGAGAAGTTTATTTATCTGCTTATCATTTCCAATGTGTTGGCAATGATTTTGGAGTCCCATGTGTCGATTCGTAATGTTTACGGCAACTTTTTTAATATTTTCGAAGCGATTTCAATTTATATTTTCTCTTTTGAGTATTTATATCGTATCCGTTTGGCCTATTTGGACAATCGTCTGAAAGGCGTTCGGAAATATGTGTTTAGTACCTTTGGCTTGATCGACCTGATTTCGATCTTGCCTTTCTACCTCAATCAATTTGTAAAAGTTGATGGAAGATTCCTTCGGATCTTAAGATTGTTTCGTTTGACCCGTATCTTTAAATTGGGGAGAGATAGCTCATCACTAAAGCTGTTCGTAAAAGCTTTAAAGGGGGTCAGAAATGAGCTAAAATTCACCCTTTTCCTCTCTGCACTGGCCATTTTGTTCTCTGCCTCTGCCATTTACTATCTTGAAAACGAGGCTCAACCGGATAAGTTTTCCAGCATCACAGAATCCATCTGGTGGGCTACCGTATCTTTGGCTACAGTAGGTTATGGTGATGTTTATCCCATCACTGCAGGAGGAAAGATCTTTGCCTCTATCATTTCTTTGATCGGGATTGGAATTGTTGCCATTCCTACTGGGATTATCTCTGCTTCTTTTGTTGAAGAAATTTATCAGTTAAGAAGAAAAAAAGAAAACTAATTTCTTTATAAAACTTTTTCCAGCTCATCTACTATTAGTGTAGATTTATATATATTTTACCATCGGCCAATTAGTTTATTGATAGCTTTGTAGGAAAATGAAAAAGAATATTAGTATTATCGGTTCCGGCTTTTCCTCTTTGTCAGCAGCTTGCTATCTTGCCCAATCTGGACATAAGGTTCAAGTTTTTGAGAAAAACAGCACCCCCGGAGGACGTGCCCGTCAGTTAAAAAAAGAGGGGTTTGTTTTTGATATCGGGCCGTCTTGGTATTGGATGCCCGATGTTTTTGATAAATTTTTTGGCGATTTTGGAAAATCTGCGAGTGATTACTATAAATTAGAACGGTTAGATCCTGGATATCAAGTTTATTTTGGAAAAAACGATTCGATTTATATTGGTGATTCCCTAGAAAAAATTTATGCTGCATTTGAAACAGTAGAGCAAGGAAGCGCCGCCAAGCTTAAAAAATTCATCGACAAAGCCGCTGATAATTATAAAATAGCCATCGATAAACTGGTTTATCGTCCCGGAGTTTCCCCCTTGGAACTGGTCACCCCCGAAACCATCAAAAAAATAGGCTACTTTTTTTCTAACATCAAAAGAGAGGTAAAGAGGGACTTCAAAAATCCAAAACTGGCACAGATTCTCCAGTTTCCGGTTTTATTTTTGGGGGCCAAACCCGCCGATACCCCTGCCTTTTACAATTTTATGAATTTTGCTGATTTCGGTTTGGGCACTTGGCATCCCAAAGATGGTATGTACAGCATCGTAAAAGGAATGGTTCAATTGGCAGAAAGCTTGGGGGTTAAAATCAACGTCAACGCCTCCGTTGACGAGATCATTGTTAAAGACAAAAAAGCTGTTGGAATCAAAATTAAAGGAGAAAGTATATTTTCCAATATCGTTTTAAGTGGGGCTGACTACCATCACACCGAAACCTTGATTCCAAAACCTCTACGAGCCTACAGTGAAGCCTTTTGGGACAAAAAAATATTTGCCCCATCTTCCCTGCTCTTTTATGTAGGATTAAACAAAAAGGTAAAAAATGTCTCCCACCACACCTTGTTTTTTGATGTAGACTTTGATACCCATGCCGAAACCATTTACGACACAGCACAGTGGCCCGAAGAGCCACTGTTTTACGCCAACTTCCCCTCCATTACAGACCCTGATATGGCCCCTAAAGGAAAAGAAGCTTGTTTTATTTTAATTCCTATTGCCCCCGGATTGGAGGATACAGATGTATTGCGGAATCGTTATTTTGATATCGTTATAGCACGTTTGGAAAACTTGACCGGCCAAAAACTAAAAGATGAAATCCTTTTTAGAGATTCTTTTTGTGTGAATGATTTTATTTCGGTTTATAACTCCTATAAAGGAAACGCCTACGGTATGGCAAATACCCTCTTACAGACGGCCTTTCTCAGGCCCAAGCTCAAAAGTAAAAAAGTAAAAAACTTATA
>CBFIIP010000014.1:0-18768 GCA_965662705.1 Flavobacteriaceae bacterium | reverse complement strand
TCAAAGAAGGAGGTAATCTATTGACAAGTCTTTCCATTCCTACTACGATAAAAGACCGATTGGGAGGGGGTGATGCATTTGCTGCAGGAATCCTTCACGGTAAGATGTCTGGCTGGGGACTCCAAAAAACCCTTGATTTTGCCACAGCATCTTTTGCAATAACCCAAACCCTCAAAGGAGACATCAACTACTTGAGTGAAAAGGAAATAAGATCGGTAAGCGAAGGCAACCTTAAAGGCCACGTAAAAAGATAAAATATGACACGAGCCACCCTTTTAGAACAACTATTAGCGACCCAAATCATCGCCATCATTCGACTGTCGGAGTCAGAACCCATTTTTGAGTTGTCACAGGCCCTCCATCGAGGCGGGATCAAAGCCATAGAGATTACAATGGGAACCCCCAACGCTTTGGAGGAAATCAATAAGCTGACACAAATAGAGGGAGTTATTCCAGGGGTTGGTTCGGTCATCGACGTCAAAACCGCCGAAGCCGCCATCGAAGCCGGTGCCCAATTCGTGGTCACCCCAGTCAGCAAACCCGAAGTAATACAAATAGCGCATCAATACGATAAGCCCATCCTTTCTGGTGCCATGACTCCCACAGAAATTTTACAAGCCTACGAGTGGGGGGCAGATGTGGTCAAGCTTTTTCCTGCTGAAAATTTTGGATTGTCATACTTCAAAGCCGTAAAAGCGCCCATGCCCCACTTACCGATCATGCCTACCGGAGGTATTACCGTTGAAAATGCTGCCGAATGGATTGATAACGGAGCCCTTTGTTTGGGCGTAGGAAGTAGCTTAATGAATAAAAAATTAATTGCAGCAAGAGATTTTGAAGGCATCACTGCCCTTGCTCGGGCGATGACAGAAGCCATTAAAAATTAAAGGAAATGAGTGTGAACAAGACTACAAACCTTTATTTCCTCATTTTAAAAAGCTTGATGTTGGCTTTTCTATTGACCACCACAGGGTGTGAAATACCCAAAAAAAATCCGCCCAACGTGTTACTCATTATGATTGATGACCTGAACGATTGTATTGAACCCCTAAAAGGACACCCCCAAACCCTAACCCCCAACATGAGCAAACTCGCCCAATCGGGGGTTGCTTTTGTCAATGCCCATACCAATGCCCCCATGTGTGGGCCTTCTCGTTCCAGTATGATGATGGGCGTTTACCCCCACCACTCAATGAATTTTTTCCAAGCCCCTTGGTTTAAAAATGCCACCCTAAACAACACGCGAACCCTTTCAGAACAGTTTAGACTGGCTGGCTATCAAACCTTTGGAACGGGCAAAATACTCCACCACCTCAAAAGAGAAAATTGGGATCATTATGAAAACCCAGCCGATTATGGCCCCATGGTATGGGATGGAAAAAACCGCTTGGCGCATCCCGATGTTCCCCGTCCATTTTATGACATCGGTGCTGTTGACGGTTCGCTGGGCCCTTTGGTCAATTTGGAGAGAAAAACAACAAGTGTAGGCCGGTCAATGCAATGGATTTATGGCTACAAAAAAGAAGGCATCATTCCCATGCGGTACATCAATGATGATGATCGTGACCCCACCCCAGATGAAATGAATGCCGCTTGGACTGCCGATAAAATAAAATCTCTGGCCGCTCAAAAATTGGAACGGCCTTTTTTCTTGGCCGTAGGCTTTCTCAGACCCCATACCCCATTGATCGCTCCACAAAAATATTTTGACCGATTTCCACTTGATAAAATCCAAGTCACTTTAAAAAAAGAAGATGACCAGCAAGATACTTTTTTGGAGGTTTCTTATGAAAAAAATCAGGTGTTCACCCTCGAAATGGGTGCAAAGATGTTCAATGAAATCTCCGCGTCTTATGGTAGTGAACTCGCTGGGTTAAAACGTTGGACACAAGCCTATCTGGCCTGTGTAGCCGCTGTGGACGAAAACGTGGGTCAAGTAATGGATGCACTCGATCAAACCTCCCTCAAAGACAATACCTTAGTAGTATTGGCCTCCGATCACGGCTTTCATATGGGCGAAAAGGATTATCTGTACAAAAACTCCTTATGGGAAAAGAGCACAGCTGTCCCTTTGATCATTAGAGCTCCCGGTCATACAAAACCAAACACCACCATTACCAAAGCGGTTTCCCTGATTGACGTTTATCCTACCTTGGTGGACTTGTGTGGTTTGTCTTCGGAAACCCAAAAAAACGAAAAAGGACATCCCTTAGATGGCTTCAGCATGAGGGAGTTGTTGGAAAATCCAACTGCCAAAACATGGAAAGGAGAACGCCCAGCACTAACCGTTGTCTATGCGGGGCCGTCCTATCAAGGCAAGCCCCATATGCAACACTATGCCATCAAAACCGACCGATACCGCTACATTCTGTACAATAACGGAAAAGAGGAATTGTATGACCATCGGAATGATCCCAATGAATGGAATAATCTGATTTTTTTTAACAATAAACCCCACGAACAGCTAGAAAACCTACGCCAACAAATGGCCCAAATGGTGGCCCCCATTCAACTGAATGGATTCAAAAACATAAAATAAATGAAAGGACTTAAAAATATTTTTCTCATCTTATTTCTCTTGATTGGCGAACTGAGTTTGGCTCAAAAGGAAATTTCCTTAAATGGCAATTGGGAGATCGTTTTTGATCATAACAATATGGGAGCCCAATCCATGTGGCACCAAAATGAAGTGTTTCAAAAGTTAGCTGCCAAAAAAAAGATCAAAGTACCCAGCAGTTGGGAATTGATTGAAAAAGACTATGAAGGCGTGGCTTTTTACCGATATGCTTTTGATGTTCCTCAAGATTGGCAGGGAAAGGTTGTCCGGCTCCAATTTGATGCAGTAAACTACCTTTCCGAAATCTGGCTCAACGACCAAGTCGTAGGCTACCACGAAGGAGGATTTACCCCCTTTGAGTTTAGGGTAGACAATATGATGAAAGCGGGTAAAGAAAATGTATTGATCCTTAGGGTGGTCGGCCCTATCATTTTATCAGACAAAAATATCGATGGTGTAGAGGCGCTGGAAACACCGCAATGGCGGGGTGGCATCTCTGGTGGCATATGGCAAAATGTACGTTTGGTTGCCACTAGGGCCACTTATATCAAAGATGTTTTTGTGGAACCCAATATCAATGACAATACGGCTACTTTTCATTTAAAACTGGATCATACCAGCATCAAAAGTGAGACCAGCACAGTTGAAGTTGAAATTACAGCGGCTACAAACAAAAAAAATAAAGTCGCCGATCATCGTGCGTTGGTCCAACTCCAACCAGGGATCAATGACTACAAAGTGGCATTGCAAATCCCCAATGCTCAGTATTGGTCACCAAAGAATCCTTTTTTATATCAAGCAAAGGTTAAACTGAAAAATGATCAAACCAATTTAGATGCCTGGCATCACCGTTTTGGGTTGAGAGAATTGACTATAAAAGATGATGATTTTTATCTCAATGGAAAAAGAATTTACATCAAAGCCACTTTTTTTGAAGGACTTTATCCCAATGGAATCGCCCATCCTGATTCGGAGGAAATGGTACGAAAAGAAATTCATCTGGCGAAAGCTGCAGGTTTTAATATGATCCGACCCTGGCGACATCCCACTACGTCTATGTGGTTGGATTTGGCTGATGAAATGGGAATCATGGTCGTGGGTAGTCCTGCGCTGGAATGTATGGGTCTCCCCCTTTCCTCTCCCTATTTGCCCTCTAGAGTGACCCGAGAAGTAGAACAAACCATTCGCAAAGACCGCAATCGCACCTGTATCGTTCAGTGGGAGTTATTCAACGAATTGCACCGTCCAGTGTTAAATCAATTGATGCATCCGATGGCCATGCTAAGCCGGGATTTGGATCCCACCCGACTCATTCTCGATGAATCTGGAGGTTGGGCTTTTGGTGCCAATATGTATTTACCTTATGAAAAAGAACCCACCAAATTCAATGACATTCACAATTATGCAGGTGCTTACATCAATGAAAAAGTTTACAACAGCTATGTCTCTATGGCGATGACAGAAGCAGAAAAGGACGCCATGGGTCTCGGTAATTTTAGAATGGAAGGCAAGTCCAAAGTTGTACCAGGAATGATGTCTTTTTTATCGGAATTGGGCTATGGAAGTTTGGCAGAATTGGTATCGGTCAATAAAAAATTTGAAGCAGAGGGCAACCCCCTGACCCCTGCCTATCGCTACCACAAGCGATTGCACGAAGAACAACAGCAAATGCTAACTGAAGCTGGCTTAAAATCGCTTTACCCTGACATGAAAGATTTTTATTTGGAACAACAACACGTCCACGGCACAGCCAATAAAAGAATGATTGAAGCCATACGTTCCAATCCTCATATGGATGGCTATTGCGTTCATGCCCTCGTTGGGGGGGATTGGATTTTAGGAGCAGGACTATTGGACATTTGGCGAAACCCAAAATCCTATGTCTATGAGGCAACCAAAGCGGCCAACCAAGATCGAATTGTTTCCATCAGAAGTTTACCGAGAAATGTATATGCCCAAAAAGGAATCAACTTAAAAATTACGGGCATCAATGATATAGAAAATGTAGCCGCTAATTATGAAATTTCAATCCAATCAAAAGAAGGCAAGGAGGTTTTTAATGATCAATTTAAATCCAATTGGCAAACGGGAATAAGTTCTTTGTTTAATCAAAAAATCAACACCAAAGAATGGAGTGGTCATTATACCGTTAAAGTAGAAGTGAGGGACCAAAAGAATCAAGTACTGACCGAAAATTTTATAGACTTTGAAGTTTTCAATCAAGAGGATCTTAAAGCTCCAGCAAGAAAAGTAGCGGTATTAGATTTCGATGGAAATCTGAAAAATTTTCTCCAAAAGAACAAAGTAAAAACCCTTGATTTTAGCTCCAATACTCCCCAAAATATTCCTGTATTGGTCGGTACCCACAAGGCGGAAAACGAAGATGAACGCAAACATTTTAAACGGCTGTTAAAATTTGTTGAGGGAGGCGGTACCGCTGTTTATTTGGACCGCCTTAAGGACAGTGTTAAAACAGAAAGTGACGTAACTCCTTTTACAGCAAGAGTACATCCCTCCAAAGGCTTGTGGACCTGTATTCCTCACATCGCCAAAGATCACCCCATTTTTGAAGGACTCCAAAGCAATGGTTTTTTGAGAAATACCTATGAGAATATTTGGCCCCAAAGAAGCTTGAGAGACCTCAAAGTAAATGGGGTAAGGCTTAAAGTAAAACCCTTAGTGGCCTCTGTTGCCTTTGACTGGTTTTCCAAAGGACACAAAATGGGATACCAAGGCCCGGGCCCATCGTGGTGGGGAGCAGATATGACTTTAGTCCCATTTAAAAAAGGACAATATCTATTGTCTCAATTCCAACTGTTGGAAAACTTGGGCAAAGACCCCGTTGCAGACAAATTGCTTTTTAACATCATTCGATTTTTAACCGTCAAAGAATAAAAAAATGCGCAATATTTTTCTTCTACTGTCTTGTATCTTAACCTACTCCCTTTTTGGTCAAAACCTTTGGGATACTGGAAAGGTCAAAGGAAGATGGACCACCAAAGCTGAAGACCAACAGGCCAATGCGTGGAAAGCGCAATGGATCTGGCTGGACAATGAGGAGGAAAACCATATGATGCTCAGCCGAAAAAGTTTTTTGATGGATGAGCTGCCTCAAAAAGTCGTTTTGAAAATCACTGCAACCTCTCAATACAAACTCTACATCAATGGGCAGTACCTGCTTCAAGGACCCGCCAGAAGTGCACCCCATCACCAATATTATGATGAATTGGAAATCACTCCATTACTCCAAAAAGGAATTAACACCATTGCCGTAAAAGTGCATTATCAAGACGGACAACAATCCTATCACTTCCCTTCAAGACCAGGGCTATTGGCCCAACTAAATCTGACATTTGGGGATGAGGCGTTATCCATCTCCACGGATAAAAGCTGGAAAGTCAAAGCTGATCCATCTTGGGACAACAGTGCTCCCCTGATCAATCGTTTTCAGGATTTTGTCAATGACAAGGTAGACTTTAGAAAAAAAATCGAAGGTTGGTACAACCCCACTTTTGATGATACGGACTGGCCTTCTGCAACCCATGTTTACAGGAATATTGGCTGGCCTGCCCATCAAAAAAACAGCTTGGCAGGTGCCATGACACTTCCTTGGATCAACCTGATCCCCAGAGACCTCCCCTATCTCATTGAAACCGATTGGGTGACCACAAATCTGATCAAAGCAGAGCAAATCGAAAGTCCCAATATTGATAAAATGCCGCTCATTTCGATTCAGCCCTCAGAGGATCTTAGTTTTGACCCCACTATTCCATTTATTTTAAAAGGTTCGAAAAAAGGAAAATCTTGGTTTTTGCTCTATGACTTTGGACAAATGATTAACGGGAACCCCCAGCTGTCTATTGAGGGAGAAAAAGGAACAAAGGTGGACATTCTGACAGCCCCATATCAAATCAATGGGCTCTTTAGACATACCGTAGTTCATTCCAATTTTAGGGATCAAATTATCTTATCCGGAGGATTGGATCAATGGGAATCCACCTATTTTAAACCCTCCCGATATTTGGCATTGGTTATTCATTCACAAGACCCAGTCAAAGTGGTTCAAGTGGGCTCACGGAAATTAGAATATCCCTTTGAACCCAGAGGCGAAATTCTAAGCATTGAAGCTCCTTGGGTACGGCAATATTTTGATGCGACGGACAAAACCATAAAAGCCTGTACCACCGATGCTTATACCGATAATTATCGGGAACGCAGGCAATACGCCCAAACTGGCTATTACGGTGCTATGGGCAATCAATGGATTTTTGGAGATACTGCATTGCAACGCCGCTACCTCATTCAAACTGCCGATGAACAAGAAGCCAATGGTATCATGCCAGCCTATGCTCCTTTGAAAAGTGACGATTATATGATCATTCTGGATTCCAATTTACTTTGGATCAGAAGCCTTTATCAATACTACCTTTTTTCCGGCGACCGTATCACCACCCAAAAATTGATGGACAGTGCGCTAAAACTTATGGCTTTGATCCACAGTTTTACCGATGATTTGGGTTTGATCAACAACCCTCCCTATGCCTACTGGTTGGATCATTCCGATCTGGACCGCGCCGGAGCAAATTTTACTTTGAACGCTCATTATCTGGGGGCTTTGGAAGATTTTAGCCAATTACTCCAATGGATGGATGAGGAAGGAGCAATGGTTTTTAAAAAAAGAGCCCGACTTTTGAAATCCTCACTACAAACCCATTTTTGGAATGCCGAAAAGGGACTTTTTTCAGATGCTTTATTGGAATCAGGCAACTCCTATAAATGTAGTGAACATGCCAATGGGATGGCTTTGGCACTGCAGATTGCAGATGAAGATCAAGGAAAATCAATCATCGATAAACTTTTGATCGATGACCCCAATCTGTACATTAAAAGGACAAATGGAATGACCATAGTGACGCCTGCCATGTCCTATTTTCTCCACAAGGGTATTGCCCGGTATGGTCATGTGGATGCTTCATTTGATTTGCTACGTCGCCGATTTGATCATATGTTGGAACCTCAGCACAATGGAACTTTGTGGGAAGAATGGTGGTTGGATGGAACTGGAAGGAGCGGTAAGTTAAACAATAATTTTACCCGATCGGATGCGCAAACTGAAAGTGCTTTTATGCCTCCTCTTTTTGCAGAATTTCTTTTAGGGATTCAGCCGTCTCAACCCGGGATGACTGAAATGACCATAGCATTACCCCAAACAAAAATTAAAAAAATAGCATCTGTCATTCCCACACCCATGGGTTCACTCACAGTTGGTTGGGATCTGAATGAAAAATCCAAAAGGGTATTACAACTGCAAATCCCTGAGGGGATGGAAGTGAAATTAGAGCAAGATAGCTTTGACATTCCCAAAAGGGAAAGCATTCTTGTGAATGGAACAAAAACCCCTTTCCAATCAATTGATCCACTCCGCTCGGGAAGTTGGGAACTGGTTTTCTGATCTATTTTAACTCCAACTTTTGGATCTCACTGTATCCATCACCTCTGATGGCTTCAAAAGCAGTAATCATCTCCTGCAGTTTTTCAGGTTGGCTCTCCGCTAGGTTGTTTTGTTGCCCAATGTCTTCGGCTAGGTTGTACAACTGAAATTCGGAATCATTGCCCAATTCAATTTTAACATTATCATTAGATGCAGGACCTTTGTAGGGTGGAATCATTACCCAATCTCCTTTTTTAAAGGCAGTTCTGGAGGTAGCTTCAATCACCATTTCGTTCCTACCCTGATCAGATTGACCCAAAAATAAGTCAAGTAAAGGTTGACTATCATTAGTTCTGACTTCACTGCCTACCAATTCTGCTAATGAAGAAAAAATGTCCAGTTGACTGACCATAGCATCGGAAACACCGGGTTGAATTTTCCCTTTCCAATAGGTGAAAAAGGGTACGTGAGTTCCTGCTTCAAATAGGCTGTATTTTCCTCCACGGACAGGGCCCCATGGCGTGTGGTCGCCATTTTTGACATCAGCATCATCGTAATAACCATCGTTCAATACTGGACCATTATCACTGGAAAAAATAATAAGGGTATTTTCTAATATTCCTTCGGCTTCCAAAGTTTTTTTCAATTCCCCCAAACACCAATCCGCTTCAACGATAGCATCTCCCCTAGGTCCCAACTCGGACAAACCTTCAAACCTTGGGTGAGGTGTTCTCGGCACGTGGGGTTGCTGCATAGGGTAGTATAAAAAGAAGGGTTGATCCTTGTGGTCTTTGATGTATTTTTGAATGCCATTCAAGAAATGATCCGCCATATCGATATCGCTCCATTTGGCGGCTTCTCCCCCTTTCATAAAACCAATTCTCGGAATACCATTGACAATACTGCTGTTGTGTCCGTGGTGCCACTTCATGGTCAATAATTCAGGATTATCGAGACCCGTAGGCTCTCCCTCAAAATTCTTTTTGTAACTGACTTCGATAGGATCGTTAGGGTCTAATCCTACAACGTTTCCATCTTCGATATATACAGTAGGCACCCTGTCTTGTGTGGCTGCCAAAATATAAGAATAGTCAAAGCCTACCTCGTTGGGTCCTGGACTGACCAATTGGTTCCAATTGACATTCCCATTGCCCAAGCCCAAATGCCACTTGCCGATAATAGCCGTTTGATAGCCCTCTTGTTTTAGCATTTTTGGAAGAGTCATCTGGTCTGTGCCAATGATTAATGGGGCTGTACCCGCAAGAATTTTAGCTCGTTTTTCGCGCCAAGGATAGAGACCTGTCAAGAGTGCATAACGGCTGGGCGTGCACGTAGCAGAAGTGGCATATCCATTGTTGAATCTCATTCCCGCCAGAGCCATCTCGTCCATATTGGGCGTTTTTAATTTTGTAGCTCCATTATAGCTGACATCTCCATAGCCTAAGTCATCCAAATAAACAATAATAATATTGGGTTTTATCGGAGTTTCCTTTTGGTTACAAGAGACAAAGCTTAAGGTTAAAAATAAAACTAATGAGATCAATTTGAATTTTAAAAACATAATGGTTTAATTGTATTTTTTCAATCATCTAAATTAGTGATTAATAACTACTTTAGATAAATCATTTATTAAAACATGAAAAAAGACAAATCGGAAATCTTGATGATTTCTTTGCTGATAATGGTTGTTTTTGCCTTTTTGGGTTGCGAACAAGGTCAAAAGAAAATCACCCAAAAAAATCATCCCAATGTGATTGTTATCATGACCGATGATTTAGGCTATATTGATGTGGGTTTCAATGGAAGCAAAGACATTCCCACTCCCAATATTGACCGTATTGCCCAAAATGGGGTCAAATTTACCAATGGATATACCCCCTATTCCGTTTGCAGTCCGAGTAGGGCTGGGTTTATTACTGGCCGCTACCAACAGCGTTTTGGATATGAAAGAAATGCCCAGTATCGTCCCAACGACCCCAATATGGGGCTACCACAAACCGAAAAGACCATTCCCGAAGTAATAGGACAATCGGGTTATACCTCTGGGATTATTGGAAAGTGGCACTTAGGAGCACATATCTCCAATCATCCCCTAAACCGTGGTTTCGATTTTTTTTATGGACACTTGGGCGGAGGACACCGTTACTTTCCTGAGGAATTGACCATAAAGGACAGTTACTCTTTCAGTGACGAACCCATGAGCTATAGAAGTTGGATCATGAGAGATCATCAGCCAGAAAAAACAGATGAATATTTGACGGATGAATTTTCCAATGAAGCGGTCGCCTTCGTAGAAAAGAATCAAAAGGGACCATTCTTTTTGTATTTGGCCTACAATGCTCCCCACGGTCCCCTGCAGGCCACACAAAAATACTTGGATCGTTTCGAACAGATCGAAAACAAAAAAAGGAAAACCTATGCCGCCATGGTCAGTGCGGTTGACGATGGGGTAGGCCGCCTTTTGGACAAATTGGAAGCCTTGAAAATATCCGAGAATACGATGATTTTCTTTTTGTCGGACAACGGAGGCCCCGAACCTAAAAACGGATCAAACAACGGCCCGCTTCGAGAGGGAAAATCTTCTATTTATGAGGGAGGAAATCGGATTCCTTTTGCGATGCAATGGCCCGCTCAAATTACTCCCATGGTTTATGAATACCCTATTTCAAGTTTAGACATACTGCCTACCATTGCCGAATTAACACAAACTCCTATTGCTCAGGACAAGCCTCTAGATGGTGTCAATATCATTCCTTATTTGAAAGGGGAAAAGCAAGGTAGACCTCACCAAACACTTTACGTCAGGAAATTTGACGACGGTCTCTATTCAGTAAGAGATGGAGACCTCAAGTTGGTGACCAAGAAAAAGAATAGCGTAAAAGAATTATACAACCTCCAGGAGGATTTGGGAGAAGAAAATGATCTGGCAGATGCGTTTCCTGAAGTTGTTAAAAGGTTGGATTCCCTGCGTCAAAATTGGGATAAACAATTGATCGACCCTGTTTTCTTAGGATTGATACATACCGATCGGTGGAAGAAAAGGTCAAAAGAAAATCCATAAAAAAAAGGGAGTGAATTCTCACTCCCTTTTTTTTTTATCATAAAAGACTCCCTTTATTGAACTTTAAACCCTTGGGGGTTTTGGGTTAATTTACTGGTAGCAATCGCTTCAGCAGGAAGTGGTGTAATGTATTGGTCTTTGGTAGGTTGTCTAACCAAAGGAACCTGCTCATTAGGATCTCTTTTAGCGATAGCATCTTCAAGTGTTTCGGTTCTAATGAGGTCAAACCATCTTTTATTCTCTCCGGCCAGCTCCCATCCTTTTTCTGTTACAATATCGTTTACCGTAGCAGTGGTAACGTCAACAGAGGCATCGGCAGTATTGGGATCGAGACCTGCAGCTCTTCTTTTTACTTGATTTAATGCTTCTAATGCAGAAGCATCCATTGATCCTGAGGCAGCTTTGGCCTCTGCATAAATAAGTAAAACTTCAGAATAACGATAAACCTCTTGGGCTCTAAACCCGATAGTTCGCGGCCCTACTGTTAAATCTTCAGATTTAGTCCACTTTCCATACATAGGGTGGAATCTCTGGGCAATACTCCACTCCTGTGTAGGGGGAGTTTTAGTGATAATTTTACCCCCTGAAAACCCACGATTCGGAATATCGGTCACAAATGTGGCATCTTTTCTAGCTCCCTCTGGGAAATCTCTGAAAAACTGTAATTCAGGATACATATCGGACCACCCTCTGGCCATGTGAAAACTTGTGGCTGCAGGCATTTGGTTACCAGTATTACCTTCGTCTTTAGAGTATTGAGCAGATAAAATGCTTTCTTTGCTATTGGCATTTTCCATCGACCATAGTTGATCAATGGGTAACAAAGAGTGATACCCCATATCTATGACATCTTTAGCTTTAGTTGCGGCCAAAGCATTTTTAGAAGTATCCTTTACAGGCCATCCAGCCCAAGTTAGATATAGATCTGCAAGAGCAGTCTTTGCAACAGAAGAAGATACTCTACCAACATTCGCGGTTGCACCAGGAGCAGGTAAGTTGGCCTCGGCAAATAATAAATCTGCTTCGATATGCTGGTAGTTTTCCAGCACTGTAGCGCGCTGCTCATCTCCTGTAGGAGTCATGCCATCCAAAATAATAGGTAAATTTCCATAAACCTTAACTAAACTAAGGTAGGCTATTGCCCTTAAGCTCCTGGCCTCAGCCTCAATGACCGCTTTTGAAGCGTCGGGGGCAGTAGAGGTCTTAAGTCCTTCTACTAGTGAATTGGCATGGTATATAAGTTTCCAAAACTCTTTCCAATCGTAATCTAACCAATTGATGTCAGCATTTTCTCCGTTTCCATAATTGAATCCATCAAAAACCCTTAAAGGTGCTTTATTTCCTCCCCACCATGTAGTAAGATCATCAGATCCAAAGGTATTGGTTCTGATTCGAAAACCTCGGTAAGCAGACTGAAGTTGTTTATATACTGGAGTCAGTGCAGCCAAAAGATCGGCCTCTGATTGAAGGTTATCTAAAGATAAGATTCCACTTCTGTCCTCTTCTAGGTCACTACAAGAGAAAACAAATAAAAGCGAAGCAATAAGTGTAAATGTTTTATATGTATTTTTCATGTCTAAATATTTTTAAAATGTAAGATTAAATCCAACTGAAAATGATCTTGAAATTGGGAAAGTATTCCAATCTATCCCAAGGTCAACATCAGAATTTCCAGAAGCTGTAGTTACTGGGTCAAAGCCAGAGTAATCTGTGATGATGAATAAATTTTCAGCATTCACAAAAACTTTTAACTGCTCAACTCCCATCATACTTAACACATCTTTTAAGTTATAGGTTAAAGAAGCGCTTCTCAGTGAAGTATATGAGCCATCCTCAAGCCACTGTGAGGACAACCAGTTATTTGCATCACGCGCAGCTTGTGAACCAGAGTGAATAGTATTGCTGGGATTGGTAGTAGTCCAACTGTCGAGGAAATCTGCATGAACAGCATGAAACTGACCTGATCCAAGTCCCATCATTTTCATTCTTTGGAAATTATAGATTTCGTTTCCTTGTGCTCCCTCAAATACCATGTTTAGGTTCAAATCTTTATAATCAAGATTTAAATTCCATCCCCAAGTAAAGTCAGGATTACCGTCTCCAATATTACCGATGTCCTCAGAAGTGATTTGATCATCGCCGTCAAGGTCACGGTATTTAGCATGACCAGGAGTCCCTCCATCGGAATTTCCAGTTTGATGAACACCATCAAAGAGGTACCCTCTAAAAATACTGATGGGTTGACCGACTTCAACTCTGGTTGGATTTACAGGAAAGGTGGAGTCGTAAAATACATTCCCTAAAACCATACTGTTAATACCATCAACCAATTTTACAACTTTATTTTTGTTGGCAGAAATGTTGAAATTAGAGTTGATTGACAAATCGTTTTTATCATACAATACAGTACTTAATGAAATATCAAATCCTTTGTTTTCAACCTCTCCTGCATTTTGTGTAATCGACGTAGGTCCAACAAATTCAGGTAAAACTCTGGTCAAAAGAATATCTTCTGTCTTTTTGGTGTAATAATCTACAGATAGTAATGCCTTAGAGTCCCAAAGACCTATATCAAATCCAATATTGAATTGAGTAGTGGTTTCCCATGTAAGGTCTGGATTAGCCATCCTGGTGGACGGCGCCACACCAATATTTGGCACACCCCCTGTAAAAGGATAATTATTAGCAGTAGAAATACCTGGGATTGAAATAGTAGAAAATGGACTAACAGCCTGGCTACCCGTAACTCCAAAGCTAGCTCGAACTTTTAATGAATTGATGGTAGCGTTATCTTTAAGAAAATCTTCTTGAGAGATTCTCCATGCAATTGAACCGGAGGGAAAAGTTCCCCATCGGTTTTCCTCATTAAATTTACTTGAGCCATCAGCTCTTACAGAGGCGGTAAACAGATACTTGTTGTAAAGAGAATAATTAACCCGTGCTAGGAAAGACTCCAACTTTTCGTTGGAAATTCCACTGTCCGTGTTTTGAATTCCTGCCAAGGATAACTCTTTAAAGGTGGTAGAGTTAGAGAAGAAATTATTTGCTGTTGCTTCTCTGAAGCTCATTTCAAAAGACTGCTGCTCATGAACTAAATCAGCCTGGAAGGCGTGATCTGGATTATCATTCTTGTATGTTAGTCTATTGGTATTTTGTATGCGAAGCGCTTGTTGATCTCTAACTACTGCACTGTTAGGGCCAGTTACACCGTGTACATATCTGCTGTTAGTGAAATCAATTTTTTCAACTCCAGCAGAGATATTCAATGTGATGTTATCGGTGAACTTATAATTAGCGTAGATACTTGAAATCAATTGATCTGAAATATTTTCTACTGAATTATTTTCTGGAGCTAAAAGGGGCATATTTGAACCATTACCTACAGCTGAGATTAATGGAACAGAATTGTATTCGCCATTTTCATCTCGAGGTGGAGTATTCATATCCCATGGGATTCCATAGGCTAAATCAGCTCTCTGTCCAGTGTTCTCAGAACGACTTATAAAGTTATTGATCCCCACTTTAAGATTGTCGTTTAATTGGGCGTTAATATTGGCTCTTAAATTTAATCGGTTAAAATCCTGATTAATAATTGTAGCCTTTGCTTTGTATGTATTTGCAGAAATATAATAATCTACATCATCTGATCCACCGCTAGCAGAAATAACAATATTAGAGAAGGGTGCACTTCTGAAGAATTGGTCTTGCCAATTTACTCCTGCTCCAGCTCTCAATTCATCGATTCTGGCTGCATCAATAGTCGGAGGTTTTCCTGGTGCAGCATCTCTTAAATTGACTCCTTCCGCAAATTGAGCTGGCGTCATAACAGGAATTCTTTGAACTACTTCTGAAGTTCCAAAAAAAGAATCAACTTGAATTTTAGCTTTGCCTTTTTTACCAGATTTTGTAGTAATTAGTACAACACCATTAGCTCCCCTATTTCCATAAATGGCGGTTGCGGATGCATCTTTTAAAACTTCCATCGAACTGATATCGCTGGCGTTTATATTATTTATGTTACCTATCACAAGGCCATCTACGACATACAGCGGATTGTTGTTTCCAGTAATTGAGTTCGCTCCTCGAATTCTAATCTTATATCCCGCTCCTGGAGCACCACTGGTTTGCGTTACAGCAACTCCTGCTGCTCTCGCTTGCAGGGCTTGGTCAACCCTAATTAGAGGTTGGCTTTCAAAATCCTCAGAACCAATGGATGAGATGGAACCGGTCAAGTCACTCTTTTTAACTTGTGAACCGTAACCAGTAATAACAACCTCATCTAATGCGGATACCGATTCTTCAAGTGAAATATTTAGATTGGTTTGTCCTGAGACCGCAATGGTTTGAGATTCAAAACCAATAAAACTTGCAGTTAGTTCTCCATCAGAAGGCACAGTGATTGAAAAGTTCCCATCAAAGTCTGTAACGGTTCCATTGTCTTTATTACTGTTGTCTAAAATAGTTACTCCTGGAATGGGCTGACCATTTTGATCAACTACATTTCCTGAAATACTAGTTTGAGCTATTATCGTGTTCGCACACAAAAACAGAGTTAATAAGTGTAATTGTTTTTTGATATGTTTCATTTTTTATTTGTTTGAAGACCAAATTAGTTTTTTTTAGGGCCCCCTCCAAATTTACTTGCTAAAATGAATTAATATTGATTAAAAAAGGTTAATTAGTGACTACCCATTGGTGAATTTCTCACATTTCATGTGATTTAAAACTTATATTTGCTTTTATGAACGAAGCCTTATTCCAACTCATTGGTCAATTAGACAATTCGAAAATCGAAAATCATCGAAAAGATTTACTAAAACCCCTACAGGATTATTTATCCCAAAAAATCAAACAAAAAACCGAGATTAGTCTGAATTTTATCTGTACCCATAATTCCCGCAGAAGCCAACTTTCCCAAATATGGGCCAAAGTGATCGCTGATTTTTATGGTCTAAACATTAATTCCTTTTCCGGTGGGATTGAAATTACGGCATGTAATGAGCGAACGATTGCCTCATTGGAGCGTCTGGGTTTTGGAGTGATCAATCCGGGAGGAGAAAATCCTCACTATCAGGTAAAATATGATGAAAATAAAGCACCCGTGGTCTTATTTTCAAAAATTTATGACGATCCACCCAATCCGAAAATTAATTTTGCAGCAGTTATGACCTGTACCCATGCCGAAGAAAACTGTCCCTTTATTCCTGGGGTAGAAAAAAGAATTTCGCTGCCTTATGAAGATCCAAAAGCTTTTGACAATACTTCAAAAGAAACCATAATGTATGACAAACGCTCCCTTGAGATTGCAACGGAAATGAAATATGTTTTTGGTGGATTATTGGGCTAAAGCCTTTACTTCATCAGCCCCGTAATACATCTTGCCAATCAAAGAAACCAATTCATTGGTCAACTCAACAGCAGATAGTTTCTCAGGCAAACCAAATTCAGAGCCATCCATGGATTCAATTTGATTGTTTTTTTGGTTGAGAAAAATGGCGGTATTCAAACGGTCTCTGATCACATATTCTAAAGACATTTCAGTCCCTTTGTACTTCTGATGAAAAGGTTTTATGTCTTCTAAAGTGGTATATAAAATTCTTTTATTGGCTCCAAGGTTCAAATCCGTTCTCAACCTCATAGCATCAAAAAAATCCTTGTTTTGTTCCATTTCTTCTAATAAAACCTTTGCTTGATCTTGTTGAATCGACCCTTTGTCTTGAGCACAGGAATGGAAAAATAGCATCGAGAAAAGAGCCGTTGATAATAAAAGTTGATTTTTTTTCAAGCGGTCAAAAAGCATATTAAATTAAAGTTTCCTTAACCAAATATTTCTATAGGAAACGGGATTGCCATGGTCTTGAAGATAAAGCCTTTTGGGTGTTTTGACGTCTCTCAGCTGGGGTTGACCTCTGTAGACCGTAGTTCCCTGAATTTCAACATTGTTTTGGACCAGAACTCCATTGTGAAAAACCGTCAGCGATCCCTTTTTGAGTCGTTTACCTTGTTGGTCGTATTGGGGTTCGTTGAAAATGATATCATAAGTTTGCCATTCTCCAGGGGGGCTGGTGGCATTGACCAATGGAATGGACTGCTTGTAAATAGAGGCTGCTTGACCATTGGAGTAAGTTCGGTTGTTATAGCTGTCCAGAACTTGAACTTCATAAACCTTTTGAAAATAGACACCACTATTGCCTCTTCCTTGCCCATCTCCTTTTACCTCCTCTGGAGCCCTCCATTCAATATGAAGCTGAACGGATCCAAATTCTTCCTTGGTCTCAATTCCTCCACCTTTTTGTACCGTCATGGATCCATCGGGATTGATTTGCCAATGGGCCAATTCATCCGTACCGGCCTTAATCCATTGGGAAAGATCTCTGCCATCAAAGAGAATAATAGCATCACTGGGTGGGGTGGAATGATCACCAGGATTGATGACCTGGGGAACCGGTTCCCATAACTCAGTCATTTCAGGCTTGATGTCTTTTTGCGCCAATAATGGCAAAGTCGCTAATAGAATAAAAAAGTGTCTCATAATATGTATGTTATCGAATGGAGTATAAAATGGGAAAACCAAAAGTCTTCCCATTGGTTTGAAATTATATTACTAAGCAGTTTTTAACTTCTTTTGCCAAAAATACAGAATCGTAAATAATACTATCAAAATTACTGGAAAGCTTATCATCGTAGTCAGGGTTGCCTGCCCAGAGGCCAACTCCAATGCAGATCCACTTAGCCCATCGGCTTCCATACGAGCCGTCGAAGAATCTATCCATCCCCCGATTATGGGTTGGAAAATCGAAGTCGAAAACATACCCATCGCTCCAATGATTGACATCCCAAGTGCTCCACTTAATGGAATTTTTTCGGCAATAAAACCTATCATATTCGGCCAGAAATAACAAACCCCTAATGCGAAAAATATCGCCGCTACATAGGTCATCCCTCCTGTCTGTGTACTGAATAAAAATATTCCGATGGCGGTCAATACTGCTGATCCCAAAAGCACTCCTGTTTGATCGTATTTGTGAACCATGTCTCCTCCAAAGTATCTCCCTACGGCCATCAAACCGGTAATCAAGGCTAAAATAACCATCGGATGTGCTCCGCTACTGCTCAGAATAAGGGTTGTCCATTGTTGTGGACCAAATTCTGAAATGGCGGTAAAAGCCATACAAACCAACATAAAAATGTACAATGGTGTGGCCATAGCCTTGAGGTTTTCTCCTACTGAACTGATCGCTTCCAATTTGGGCTTGGGAAATTTCTGGCCATAAAAAAGATAGAAGTAAATCAAGGTAGGAATCATTATGATCCATATCTGGGCTTGCCAGCCCATATCCAAATCCGTCATCAATTTGGAAACCAAACTCCCCACTACAATTCCTCCAGGAAACCACATGTGAAAACGATTCAATAGTGTATTCATCGTTTTGCCTTCATAGGCATCGGCTATCATCGGATTACAAGCCGCTTCGGTACAGCCATTACCTATTCCTATCAAAAGTGTAGAAATCAACAATCCTGTGTATCCTCCTGAGTAGATCGTCAAAATAATACCCAGAGTATGAGTCAAAAAAGCAAACTCCATGATTCTTTTTGGACCCAGTTGATGGTAAAATAAACCCCCCAAAACCATCGAGATCGGAAAACCTAAAAACCACATCGAATTGATGAATCCAAGTTGTTGACCCGAAAGCTGGAAAGCATCTCCCAATTGAG
>CBFIIP010000013.1:0-21875 GCA_965662705.1 Flavobacteriaceae bacterium | reverse complement strand
CTGCTTTCTTTATGCTTTGGATGATCCGACCCGGTAATGCACCGATATAAGTCTTTCGGTGTCCTCTGATTTCAGCCTCATCTCGCATTCCTCCCAGAGAGATTCTTACATAGGATCGACCGAGCGACTCGGCGATGGATTTACCCAGTGAGGTTTTTCCTACGCCAGGAGGGCCGTACAAACATAAAATAGGAGATTTCATGTCGTTACGAAGCTTTAATACCGCCAAATATTCAATGATCCGTTTTTTGACATCCTCTAAGCCAAAATGATCTCGATCTAATATTTTTTGAGCCTTTTTGAGGTCGAACTTGTCAACAGAGAAATCATCCCATGGAAGATCCAAGAACAAATCCAAATAATTTCTTTGTACCGAGTATTCAGCCACCTGAGGGTTCATCCGCTGTAGCTTAGACAACTCCTTTTCAAAATGTTGATTCACCGCTTTCTCCCACTTTTTATCTTTTGATCGCTGGCGCATTTCCTCTACCTCTTGTTCATAGGAAACCACACCCAACTCCTCTTGAATGGTTTTCATCTGTTGGTTCAAGTAATACTCTCTTTGTTGCTGATCCAGATCGGTTCGAACCTTGGATTGAATATCATTTTTCAGCTCTAGTTTTTTGTACTCAACATGCATCAATTTCAAACACTCAATTGCGCTTTCTTGAAGATCTGAAATAGATAAAAGCCTTTGTTTCTCCTGTACGGAGAGATTCATGTTAGAGGAAACAAAATTGATCAAAAAGGCGTGGCTCTGAATATTTTTGATGGCGAATGAGGCTTCGGAAGGAATGTTAGGGTTTTCCTGAATAATCTGTAAAGCCAAGTCTTTAATTGAATCAATAATGGCCTTGAACTCTGAATTTCCATCGGGAGGAAAGGTTTCCTCAACCGCTTTGATGCTTGCCCTCAGATAGGGTTCCTCTGTTACAACACTTTCAATTTCAAACCTTCTTTTCCCTTGGATAATTAAGGTTGTATTTCCATCAGGCATTTTAAGCACCCTTAGGATTTGGGCAACAGTACCCAACGAATAAATATCTGAAAGGCTTGGATTTTCAACACTTTGATCCTTTTGTGCAACCACCCCTATGATCTTATCCGATTTATTGGCATCCTTGATAAGTTGTATAGATTTATCCCTGCCTGCGGTAATAGGAATGACCACTCCGGGAAACAAGACGGTATTTCTTAAAGGGAGGATAGGAACCTCTTTAGGTAATTCCTCATTACGCAAGGCTTTCTCGTCCTCAGTCGTTAATAAAGGGATTAGCTCAGCTTCTGCTTCAATATCTTGAAGTGTCAAATTGTCAAACGACGTAAAATTAGATTTGGCCATATGTCTTATTTGTGTCAAATTGTCATGATTTTTCAACCGCCTCAATTGCTTTTTCAGGGATTGCACAACAAATGGTATACCTTAATATATAAGTTCAATTGTTGTGCCAAATAAAATTAAACGAATTCAGGCATCTATGGTTTTGTTGGGAATACGAGTCAATAAAATTGCCCCTGCAACAAAAAGAATTAAAAAGAAAAGGATCGCATTACGCATACTTCCTGTAATCTGATCAATGGTTCCAAACATTGCCATTCCGAAAATAATTCCCACTTTCTCTGTAACATCATAAAAACTAAAAAAGGAAGTCGTGTCATCGGTTTTAGGAATCAGTTTAGAATAGGTTGACCTCGAAAGAGATTGAATTCCCCCCATAACCATTCCAACCCCTGCAGCAGCAATATAGAACTCCGTCGGCGTTTGAATAAAAAAAGCAAAAATACACAAGCCTGCCCAAATTAGGTTCACCACCACCAAAGTTGAAATATTTCCAAAGCTTTTGGAGGCATAAGCTGTAGCATAAGCTCCAAAAATTGCAACAATCTGAATTAATAAAATACTTACAATGAGCCCTATTGTTTTTTGTTCACCATTCTTCCAAAGAATCTCCTGCTCACCAAAATAAGTTGCAATTAAAATGACGGTCTGCAGTGCAGTGCTGTAGACAAAGAAAGCCGGTAGAAATTTTCTGAGGATGGGGTAATCTTTTAGTTGTTTCCAAACCTTTTTTAATTCTAAGAACCCATTCCAAATGACATCCTTTGTAACCCGTCCACTGTTATTGCCTTTGGGGAGGTGATAAAATGCATATTGGCTGAACAGAGCCCACCATATCCCTACTGTGATAAATGAAAATTTCATCGCTTTCATTGAAGCTTCCTCAGAAGATCCTGTTATGCCATACCAATTGGGCTGAAGTACCATTGAAAGATTGAATAACAGCAGAAGAACACTCCCTATATACCCCATTGAAAATCCCCTCGCACTGGCAAAATCTTGTTGCTCAGGAAGGGCAATGTCTGGCAGATAAGAATTGTAGAAAACCAAGCTGGCCCAAAATCCAATCAACGCTAAAAAATAAAAAAACATCCCCATGTAAATGGTTTCCAATTCAAAAAAATAAAGCCCCATACAGGAAAGCGATCCCGTATAAACAAAAATCCGCATGAATCGTTTTTTGTTACCAATATAATCGGCTATTCCAGAAAGCAAAGGAGAATTGAAAGCAACAACCACAAAAGCCATGGCAGTCACAAAACTGATCAGAGCCGTATTTTTGAAATCATAACCCAAAAAACCAATGGTGTTGACCCCCTCAGATAAATAACTATAATAAATAGGAAAAATAGTTGAGCTGATGACCAATGGGTATACGGAATTCGCCCAATCATAGGAGGCCCAGGCATTGATTAACTTGTTACTGCCCCGCTCCAACTGATTTCCTCTTTTCATTTGATTTTTAATCAAGATGTCACAATTTATGAATTCATTTGTTTTCACACTCAGTTAAGTGATCTTTTTTTAAAAAGCTTTAACTTTAATCTAAAATCTAACCCAATGAAAAAGAAAAACCTTACCGTTCTATTTGTTATATTTTTTTTAGTGAGTTGTAGTGGGTTATCACAATCAAAAAAAACCGCTGAGCCGAGATCGTACACCGTAGAAAAAACTGACGAAGAATGGAAAAATGAATTGCCCAAAATGTCGTATTTGGTTTTGAGAAAGGCTGCAACAGAATACCCTTTTACGGGGAAATATAATAATCATAAGGGCAAAGGAACTTACACCTGTGCTGGTTGTAATACTCCGCTATATGAATCAGAAAATAAATATGATTCAAAATGCGGATGGCCTTCTTTTGACAGAGCAGTGGAATCGAACATAGAATACGACGTGGATTACAAACTGGGCTATGCCAGAACTGAACTCAAATGCAACAAATGCGGTGGACATTTGGGACATGTTTTTAATGATGGACCTAAAGAAACTACTGGAAAAAGACATTGTATTAATTCTGCTGCCTTAAATTTTATTCCCAATGAATAAAAAATATCCCATAGAGAAAACTGAGGCGGATTGGAAAAATGAATTGAGTCCAGAAGAATATAGAATTCTTAGAGAAAAAGGAACAGAGTATCCTTTCACGGGAAAATTTAACGATCATTACGAAAAGGGTACCTACAACTGCAAAGCATGCGGAAATCCACTTTACCACAGCGAAAGTAAATTTGACAGCCATTGTGGATGGCCCAGCTATGACCAAGCCATTGAGGGTGCCTTAGAATTGGTTCCGGATCACTCGGCAGGAATGATTCGAACCGAGATCGTTTGTGCTCAATGCGGTGGACATCAGGGTCATGTTTTCAATGATGGTCCCACCAAAACCGGTTTGCGTTATTGTGTCAATTCTGCAAGTATTGATTTTGACGAAAAAGCATAGGCAAACATTAGCCCCAAAATCAATTACAGTTTCTTAAATTTGTATTGAATTTAAACTGCACTCCAAAATGAATGAATACGACGTAATTGTAATAGGAAGTGGTCCCGGTGGCTACGTCACAGCCATCCGAGCCTCTCAATTGGGACTCAAGACTGCTGTGGTAGAGAAAGAAAGTTTAGGAGGGGTATGCCTCAATTGGGGATGCATTCCTACCAAAGCATTGTTAAAATCCGCACAGGTTTTCGAGTATCTTAAACATGCAGAGGATTATGGATTGAAAGTAAAGGAATACGACAAAGATTTTGATGCTGTAGTCAACCGAAGCCGGAATGTAGCTGCAGGGATGAGTAAAGGGGTTCAGTTTTTGATGAAAAAAAATAAAATTGACGTCATAGAGGGCCACGGTAAAGTCCTAGCAGGAAAAAAAGTGAATGTTACCAACGGTGAAAAGTCAGAAGAATACAAAGCCAAACACATCATCATTGCCACGGGAGCACGATCCAGAGAATTACCCAGCCTACCTCAAGACGGCAAAAAAGTAATCGGATATCGAGAAGCAATGACCCTTCCACAGCAACCCAAAAAATTAATTGTGGTTGGTTCTGGTGCCATTGGAATAGAGTTTGCCTATTTCTACAACGCTATGGGAACCGAGGTCACCATTGTAGAATATGTAGATCGCATTGTACCTGTTGAGGATGAAGAAGTATCCAAACAATTGGAAAAAAGCTTTAAAAAGAGTGGTATTAAAATAATGACTGGTGCTGAAGTAACCGCTGTCGATACTTCGGTTAAGAGCGTTAAAGCAACAGTAAAAACTGCAAAAGGTGAGGAAACCCTTAGCGCAGATGTATTACTTTCTGCAGTAGGTATCAAATCCAATATCGAAAATTTAGGCTTGGAAGAAGTTGGAATTGCCGTTGATAAAGACAAGATATTGGTCAATGATTTTTACCAAACCAATCTGCCAGGATACTACGCCATTGGTGATGTTACTTCAGGACAAGCACTAGCTCACGTAGCCTCTGCCGAGGGGATTTTGTGCGTAGAAAAAATTGCAGGACATAAGGTTGAGTCACTTGATTATGGAAATATTCCTGGTTGCACTTATTGCTTCCCTGAAATCGCTTCGGTTGGGCTCACAGAAGCCCAGGCCAAAGAGAAAGGACTGGACATCAAAGTGGGTAAATTTCCTTTTTCCGCCTCTGGAAAAGCCCAAGCGGGAGGTAACTCAGAAGGATTTGTCAAGGTTATCTTCGATGCCAAATACGGAGAATGGCTGGGTTGTCATATGATTGGCGTTGGCGTTACAGACATGATCGCTGAGGCGGTATTGGGTAGAAAATTAGAAACTACCGGCCACGAAGTTCTCAAATCAGTTCACCCCCACCCGACCATGAGTGAGGCTGTGATGGAGGCCGTGGCAGATGCCTACGACGAGGTCATACACCTTTAAAATTTCAAAAGAGCTTCAACACCCAAACGATAGCTATCCAATCCAAAACCAACAATGATCCCTTTCGCCACGGGCGTAATGTAGGATTTGTGTCGAAAATCCTCTCTGGAAAAGGTATTGGAAATGTGAATTTCAATAACGGGGGCATCGATCGACTTTATAGCGTCACCAATTCCAATGGAGGTATGGGTATAGGCCGCCGCATTGAGTAGAATTCCGTCACTGGAAAAACCTTCCTTTTGAATGCGATCAATTAATTCCCCTTCTATATTGGATTGAAAATAATCAAAATCAACCTCTGGAAAATGGGATTCTAATACTTTAAAATATTGCTCAAAAGATTGATCTCCATAAATCCCTGGCTCTCGTTTACCCAAGAGATTAAGATTAGGTCCATTGATGATAACTATTTTCATTGCTAAAATTTCTCAAAATTAACCATTATTTATTTTTTATACATAAATTTGAACAACTCAAATTTTATCATTATACCACCAAAAGAACAATTCTACGAAAATGATGAACTCACATCAACGATTGAAGAAACCCCAATTTTTATTCCATCTGAAAGTTATATCGAAGGTTATCTTAAATCAAGCAAATCCATTAAGCTTGAATGCAGTTATACTGGAACCATCTTTACCTCAAAAAAACTGGTAATTGAAAAATCAGCTAGGATGAAAGGTGATGCAATCTGCGATAATCTTTTATTGGAGGGTAAAATGGATGGTAATGTTTTTTGTAGTGGACACGTCGAGTTCACAGAAGGATCTGTTTTCAATGGAAAAATTTACACCTCAACATTTAAAAATTTAACCCAAGAGGATTCTGATTTCGTTGTGCAAATCCCTAACCACACAACACTCTCAGAAGTAAAATCAATTATTGGAGAACTCAACACTAAAATAGGACTTACCTCTGATGAAATTCTTTCAAAGGTTAGAGGGTTGTTCTATGAAAACGTATTTTCTTCTAGAAAAAACCCTAGTGATGTCATTACCAATCCATTTACCGAGCAACTTAGTGGAACAGGAAAAAAGATAGTCAAGAAAATAACGACCCCCGAAAAAAATAATATGGTGGATTCAATCCCAAAAAAAAATGTAGAAACTTCTAAATAAACATTCTCAATTAAAAATTAAGTTTGAAATTTAAGAAAACTTAATTTCACTGTCTTTTGGAATGGAAAACTGTCATTCTTGATTTCGAATTTTATCTAAAAATCGAAAGAGGGCTCTCGGATAATACCGTTAAGAGTTATTGTCTTGATATCCATGGATTGATAAGGTTTATTGAGGAGAATAATCTTGAAGAACGTCCTGATAATTGCAGTAAGGAAACCCTTCAACATTTTATCCATAAGCATTCAAAATCCATTAGCAACAATAGTCAAGCCCGAAGAATTTCTTCACTGAAAAGTTTTTTCAATTTTTTGATATTTGAAAATATCAGAACGGAATCTCCTGCCGATTTAATTGACGGACCCAAATTGGGGAGAAAGTTACCTGTCACTCTTAATTTAATTGAAATCGAAAAAATTTTGAACGGTATTGAGCTGAATCAACCCCAAGGTCATCGAAACAGGGCCATTATTGAAACCTTATACGGAAGTGGTCTAAGGGTGAGTGAATTAGTTAATTTGACCTTATCAAATATTTTTTTTAAAGAGGACATTATTAGGGTGCGTGGAAAAGGGGACAAGGAAAGATTGGTTCCTTTGGGAAGCTACTCAAAGAAATACATGCAAATTTATATCGACGAAATAAGAAGCCAAAAAAAAATAAAAAAAGAGGACAACGATATTTTATTTCTCAATAGAAACGGCAGAAAAATGACCCGAGCCATGGTTTTCACTATCGTTAAAACCAGTGCAAAAAAATCAGGAATAGATAAAATGATCAGCCCCCATACTTTCAGGCATTCCTTTGCAACTCACCTTTTAGAAAATGGTGCCGACCTAAGGAGCATTCAGGTTTTAATGGGACATGAGAGCATCACCACGACAGAAATCTACACCCACTTGGACAACATGCACCTCAAAAAAGTCATGGAGAAATTTCATCCTAGAAATCAATAAATTAACCAATAGCTATTTTACGTTCAAGCGGAACCCCTCCCCATGAATGTTCAAAATTTCAACCTGAGGGTCTCGCTTTAAATATTTTCGGAGCTTGGCAATATATACGTCCATACTTCTGGAGGTAAAGTAATTGTCATCCCTCCAAATTTTATTCAAAGCCATTTCGCGTTGAAGCAACTCGTCTTCATGTAATACCAAAAGTCTGAGCAACTGATTTTCCTTGGGAGAAAGTTTAATGGGTTCCTCTTCCCCAAAATTTAGAAATCTAAGTTTTGAATTGAAATTAAATTTACCAATGGTAAATTCGTGGTTTTCAGATTCGGGAATACTTACAAAATTTTTTCGATTCAGAATTGCCTTGATTTTGGCCAATAGTACTTCTGAGTCAAAGGGTTTACTGAGATAGTCGTCTGCACCTATTTTAAAGCCTCTCAAAACATCTTCTTTAAGTGTTTTGGCGGAAAGAAAAAACAATGGAATATTCTCATTTTTTTTTCGGATTTCTTTTCCAAGTGTAAAACCATCCTTAAAAGGCATCATCACGTCGAGTATACAGAGATCGAAACTTTCATTGAGAAATTTCTCCATCCCATCTATCCCATTCTTGGCCAAGACTACTTGATAATCATTTAGGATCAAATAATCTTTCAGGATATTTCCAAAATTTGAATCATCCTCAATAATCAAGATTTTCTTTTTTTCAGTGTTCATAGGTATTGATTTAAGTTAGTGTCAGAGCAATGGAATAATGATGGTGAAGGTAGACCCTTCTCCGAGCTTACTGTTTAGTTTAATATCTGCCCCATGGAGTTCCAGAATTTTTTTCACGTAGGACAAGCCCAATCCATGGCCTTTCACATTATGAATATCACCCCTTTGTTCACGGAAGAACTTCACAAAGATGAGTTTTTGCGTGTTGGTATCCATACCGATTCCCATATCACTAATTTTTAATTCTATGGACTTGGTCCCATTTGAAGTTGATATGTTAATCTTAGGAGGGCCGTCTGAATATTTGATGGCATTGTCCAATATATTGATGATAAGATTGGTGAAATGGTTCAAATTACCATTGAATTGTGTTTGAGTAGCTTTTAAGTTGGAGTGGATTACACCTTGTTGATTTTTAGCGATCAAATCCATGTGTCGAACCGCATCTTCGATGGCATCATGAATATTGATTTCGGTCATCTCAATTGGACTGGAGCTTTTCTCAAGTCTTGAGATCATCAAAACATTCTCTACTTGGGATAACATACGTTGATTTTCCTCTCTGATCATCTTGACATACTTCATCAACTTGCTGCCGGAACTTTGGGATTTTGGGTTGGATATCGCATCCAAAGCCAAATTAATGGTAGCAATTGGCGTTTTGAATTCGTGGGACATATTGTTGATGAAATCTGACTTGATCTCCGACACCTTTTTTTGCCGGATGATTTGATAAATGGCCGTAGTAGAAACAATGATAATAAACAAGGTCAAAAAAACAGACAGTCCGGCAACACTCAAAATTGAGGAAAACACAAACCGATCTCTTTTGGGAAAACTGACTACTAATTTATACGGAGATAGACCATTGTCTTGCGTGAAAATGGACGTTTCATATCGGGGTCCTATTTGATTTTCGGTATACTCATTCGATTTCACTTTGGTTGCCAGACCATTGTTATAAATACCAAATTCATAGAGGGTAACTATGTTTCTTGCTTTAAACTCCCGATCCAATAATATTTTCAACTCCTCCCGGCTGATCCTTTTGTGAACAGGAAGGGTAGAGGAATAATCCAAATAGGCAGAACGAAAAATTTCTTGATCAAAAATACTCATTCTTTCAACCGATTTCAATTTTGTGATGGATGTTGCCACCCTATTTTCTCGGTTAAAAATTTTGTCTTTACTCAATATGGTGGTTGTTTTGACTTGTTTATAATCCTTCACATTATCATCTCCCAAGTTGCGATTAATATCAGAGAGACTGATATTATAATCCTCTTCGAGGATACCAAAAGCGTAAAAGGAGGTTAAATTTGAAGAAATGTCATCTTCGTTGTCAACAAACAAAAATATATCCGTAAAATTAGACTCATTGGGAGTTCCTACTGAGTCAATAAGCTTTTGATAGGCAGCGATATAGTCAGATATCTCCAAGTCCTGAACTTCTTTTGAAACAGATTTTAAAGATTGGCTCACAGCCAAAGAGAATTCTTCTTCTTTATTCTCCCATGCCGAATTGATCCAATAAGCTTGAACAACAATTACTGCCACCAATGAGATGATCATTAAACCAACCAATAAAAAGAAATAGTTTTTTTTCAAGACCTTTTATTTATACTATAAATTTCAACAAATTATATTTTTAAATTACCTAATGAATTGTTAATTAAGTTAGGGGTTCACCCAAAATAAGGGATTTATGAACCTCCTCTATTTTTTTTAACGTTTGATCCCAATCTATATTGTCAATGACGAAATCTGCCAAAGGAAGCTTTTTTTCATCACTCCATTGGTGTTTCATTCTAGATTTAACCGCTTCTGCATCTGTATTTTCTCTTTTCAAAACTCTATTAACCCTTATCTCCTCAGGTGCAGTAACTAAAATTACAGTATCACATTGATCGGCTCCACCCGATTCAAATAAAATAGCCGCCTCCTTGATGACATAAGGGGCATTTTGTTTTGATAAAAAAAGTTGAAAATCCTTTTGGACAGCAGGGTGTACAATCGCATTTAATCCTTTCAATTTATTTTTATCGTTAAAAACCAATCTAGCCATTTTTTTTCGATTCAATCCATGGGCATCATAGATTCCATCACCGAACAATTCTTTGATTTTAAAAATTAATTCTTCATCCTCTTGCATTAGTTTTTTCGCACGGTCATCGGCATTGTAGCATGGAATTCCCTTGGCAGAAAACACCTCCAAAATAGATGATTTTCCACTTCCAATACCTCCAGTAAGCCCTACCACTTTCATTTTCGAATCAAATAATCAACCTTTTTGGGAGTCCATCTTATATTTCTTACCCCCTCCGGCTTATTGGCCAATAATACTTCCAGTGAATTTCCATCTTCAAATCCCGTTTGATTGTAATCACAATAAAAATCGAAATCAACGGCTTGTAATTGGTCTGCCATACTTACCCTTACCAAAAAAGTAACTTGTAATGATTGTGGGAACAGCTTGATTGCCAAAGAATCCGGTAGATTTTTGATATTGACAAAAGCTTCTAAAGATTTTTCAGTAAAACGGCTGACAGCAGCGTTGATCAAAATTTTTTTGGTTTCGAACTTTATTGGATCCAAGGGACTTAGCGAAACTTTTTCTTTAATATCATCGTCAATATTTTTTATAGACAAGCCTTGAATAGTAACTCCTTTCAAGCTATCGATAGCCCCTGAAGGGCCATAAACCCATATGCTATCCGGTGTAATCTCCCAATCACCCGAACGATCATATCCCGGCCGAAAATCAACATTGATTGGAGGAAGTACTTGGATTTTCTTTCGCTTCAATTGGTTGTATTCAATGCGCATTTGTGCGGGAGAGATAAAATTTAATATAGCATTTTGAAACAACTGTTGTTGAAGGGCAAACTTTTGATCGATAAGATTGATTAGGGCAACGCCCCCATCATATTCAGCATTTTCTATGGATACATCGATACGATTTTTAAAATAATGATACAACAGGAGTTGAATTCCACTGGAAGTGATCTCGGCTTTTACTACTTTTTCGAGCTTTCCATCCAATACAATCTGATCGGGAACATCTACAAAATCAACTTGAAAATTAATTGAACCGGTATATGTATTGGAGAGCTTGGTGATGATCCAAAATAAAAATGATAAAGCGAAAAACAACGAAAAGAATCGCAGTCTTTTCTTATCCGGAAATCTTAATCTGAGGTCTTCAAAATTTCGCTGCATTTCATTGGGTGTAATAAGGTCTATGGACTTTTTTCCAAGGCCTCTATGACCTCTTGACTAACTCCAACATTGGAGAACCCTCCATCGTGAAATAGATTTTGAAGGGTAACTTTTTTGGTGTAATCCGAAAACATCATCACTATATAATTGGCACAGTCTTCAGCAGTAGCATTACCCAATGGGGAAGTTTGTTCAGCATAGTGAAGAAAACCATCCAATCCTTTAACCCCTTTTCCAGCGGTAGTCAATGTGGGAGACTGCGAAATGGTATTAACCCTTACTTTTTTGTCTTTTCCAAAAAAATAGCCAAAACTACGGGCAATAGATTCCAAATAGGCTTTGTTATCTGCCATGTCGTTATAGTTGGGAAATGTTCTTTGGGCTGCGACATAGGAAAGTGCTATGATACTCCCCCAGGGGTTCATGGCATCTTTTTGATAGAGCGTTTGTAAAAGCTTATGAAAAGAAACTGCGGAAACGTCCCATCCCTTGGTCATCCAATCGTGGTTCAAATTGGTGTAATGCCTCCCCTTTCTCACGTTTACAGACATCCCAATGGAATGCAAAACAAAATCTAATTTACCTCCCAGATGAGCAATGGATTGGTCTATCAGTTCTTCCAGATCGCTTATTAGTGTGGCATCAGCTGAAACTACAATACTGCCTGTTTTTTCAGCCAGATCGTTGATAGCTCCCATTCTCATGGCTACTGGTGCATTGGTCAGAACGAATTCACCCCCTGCTTCTTTGACCGCTTCTGCGGTTTTCCAAGCAATGGATTGATCGTCCAATGCACCAAAAATGATTCCTTTTTTTCCTTCTAAGATTTTGTGAGACATACCATCTGTAGTTTTAATTTGTTACTAAAGATACTGTTAATTGAGTAATTGCTTTGCATGATCTAGGGCTGTTTGAGTCAATTCCTCACCGGAAAGCATCTGAGCCAATTCTTTGATTCTTTCCTCTTGGTTCAACTCTTTGAGTTTGGTCACAGTCGTATCCCCCTTCACCTCTTTATAAACCTTAAGATGTTGTTCCCCTTTGGCTGCAACTTGAGGAAGATGGGTGATGGTAAAAACCTGCATGTATCTAGACATCTGGTTCATGATATTTCCTATTTCATTAGATACCGTTCCCGAAACCCCTGTGTCGATTTCATCAAAAACAATACTTGGCAACTGTCTGAATTGAGAGAGAATGGATTTAATAGAAAGCATGATCCTGGACATCTCACCCCCGGAGGCTACTTTCTTTATCGGCCGAAACTCCGAACCCAAGTTGGCTGAAAAAAGAAAATCGATTTGCTCTTTTCCGTTCTTTGTAAATCCCTCTGTTGGAATGAGATCAACCTTAAATCTTGCATTTTTCATTCCCATTTTTGTGATGATTTGCTGCATTTGTTCACAAAGTTTGGGAGAAGCCGCTAATCTGTTCTGATAAAGTTCATCCGATAAGCAATCAAGGGATTTTTCCAAGGCTAAAAGCTGATCTTTCAACGCATTGATTTTGGTGTCCAGATCTTGGGTTTCCTCCAATTGTTTCTCCAGATCCTGCTTTACTTTTATTAAACCCTCAATACTATCCACCTGATGTTTCTGAAACAAACTTTGAATTTTATCCCAACGTCCAGAAAGTTTTTCCAAAAAAACCGGATTGCTCTCTAAGGTTTCACTTTTGGAGTTTAAATCTTGTAATATATCCTTCAATTCGATGGATACTGCGTTGAGCCTGTCATGGAAAACATCAAAACTATTGGATTTCTTGGAAGCCTCACTCAACAATCTTATCAAGGTGGAAAATTGTGTTGTCAACCCAAAATCTTCGGCTTCAATGATTTGAATGCATTGAGACAGATATTGTTGTTGAGCCTCCACATTGGACAATTGGTCAATTTGATCTTCAAGTGGGCCTAACATCCCCGGCAACAACTCCTCAGCGGCAAGTTCATCATACAAGAATTGGTTGTAATCTTGAATTTTAGTAGCATCTTCGCCCAAACTTTTTAAGTGATGGTATTCCTTTTGAGTTTGATGATACGCTTTGAGCTTATTTTTGTATTCCTCAATGATCGCTTGATTGTTGGCAAGGGCATCGAGCACCAGAAACTGGTATTCATTTTTGAATAAGGACTGATTTTCCAATTGAGAATGAACATCGATCAAAACCTCACTCAAACGACTTAGGGTATCTAAAGTTACTGGGGTATCATTAACAAAAGCCCTTGATTTTCCACTGGGAATGATCTCTCTTCTCAAAAGCGTCTCGGTTTCGTAATCAAGATTCAGTTCATCGAATAACTTTTGGAGTTTGTATTTCTCAATCAGAAAACCGGCTTCTATCACACATTTTTTTTTATTGTTTTTGAGAACACTCAAATCAGCCCTTTTCCCTAAAACCAAGGACAACCCACCCATCAATATGGATTTACCTGCACCCGTTTCACCTGTAATGCAAGTCATTCCTTTTTCAAAAGAAATGTCCAGATGCTCAATGAGGGCGTAATTGGAAATCTTTAGGCTAATGATCAATTGCTGTGAAAATTGGATTGACCCTCAAAGATACTCGAGAAAAAAAATAATTTCAAGATTAGAACTATTTAATTTGCTTCCATTGCGGTTGATAAAATGGAGCTATTTTGATCAACATGTTTTTGGTTTGTTCAAAATCTACCTCAGGACCGTCGGTAAAAAGGTTGATAATTTCTGCCGACTTGGCATCGAAAAACAATTGTAAAAGCATGGCATTAGGCCGGCGATTGTAAAGCCTCTCAAGGCCTGTAAAAGATTGCATAACTGATTTTTTGCCTTGCTCAGGGGTTTTGGTCATAACATCCAACCCCTTGCGGTGATAGTAATACATCGTTTCTCTGTACTCTCTGAAAGTATTTGATCTCATGGTATCAATCAACCAAAAACGATTTCTATTCCCGTCATTTTGTTTCCAGCCAATGGCTCCGCCTTGTTGGGAAAGATTTACAATCCTCTGGGCTTGTTCAAAATAGGGGTCTCCCCCTTTTAAATTTAAACTATCGGCATTGAGGCCCAAAATTATATAGGCGTAGAAACTGATCAAAGAGACCAAATTGGATTCATAAGTTGCAGGACTATAAAAGAGGGGCTGAAACTCCTGATAGATAAAAGAAATGTCCTTGTCCATAAAATTGAGGAGCGGACTGTCGTAATTGGAGTCATAAATGGTTCTTTGGGACTGAATTTGCAATGTACCCTCAAATTTTGAAGCATTGTAACTGGAAAGATTGAGAACAAAACTGCAGGTAATTTTTTCTTGAGAAAAAAAATCTTGATCCGTCCAAGTTTGTGAATTAAGGAATTCATTAAGGGATCGCTCCAAGGTCTCAAAAATTTGTTGGTTGGTTTGGTTCACTAAGTCTGCATTAACAACAAATTGAACATTAAGTTCCTGAGCATCAACCTTATGTATGCCGAGGATCGTAAAAAACAATAGAGATAATCTAAGCATATTGAGTGAGGATTTGGGAAAAAATATCTTTAGCAACGGAGGATTTTGGTTTCATCTCAAATGAAGTGAGTTTTTCATTCTTATCGATGTAAGTAATCTTGTTGGTATCACCTGAGAATCCGGCACCCTCATCATTAAGAGAATTGAGAACAACGGCATCAAGATTTTTTGATTTAAGTTTTTTTAGGGCATTGTTCATCTCATTGTTTGTTTCTAGGGCAAATCCCACCAAAAATTGCTTTTGTTTTGCTTTTCCCATCTGCGCAAGGATATCTTGCGTGGGTTCCAAGTCAATCGAGGATGCCCCCCTTTCCTTTTTTATTTTTTGATTGCTTAATTGTGCAGGTTTAAAATCAGATACTGCAGCGGCAGCAATGACGATATCAACTTCTTTGTATTTTTTCAATGCGAGGTCAAACATCTCCTGAGCGGTAAAAACATCATGGCGTTCAACTACTGAAGGAGCCTGTAGATGTGTTGGGCCAGTAATCAAGATTACCTCCCCTCCCAAACGAGCGGCTTCTTCCGCCAATGCAAATCCCATTTTACCACTCGAACGATTTCCTATGAATCTAACGGGATCAATAGGCTCATAGGTTGGCCCGGCAGTAATAAGAACAGTTTTGCCATTTAATGGAAGTTTTGACTTCAGGTCATTACTGATGAATTCAATCATTTCTTCGGGTTCCAACATTCTACCTTTACCATGCAATCCACTGGCCAAAAAACCCTCTCCTACCGGCAAAATCTTATTGCCCAGAAGCTTTAATTGCTCCATGTTTTTTTGATTGGCGGGGTGGGCGTACATGTCCAAATCCATTGCCGGTGCTACGTAAACAGGACAAGTACAAGACAAGTAAGTGGCAATGAGCAGGTTGTTGCACTTGGCATGAACCATTGCCGAGAGGGTGTTGGAGGTTGCAGGTGCAATCAGAAAAAGATCGGCCCACTTGCCCAGAGCCACATGATTATTCCAAATAGGATTGTCATGGCTTTCCTCGGTAAAAGAAGAAAAAACAGGCTGGTTGGAGAGAGTCGAAAGGGTAAGTGGAGTGACAAATTCTTTGGCGGAGGGAGTCATGACTACTTTTACCTCAGCACCAGAGGATTTTAATAACCTCACGATAAATGGTGTTTTGTATGCGGCTATTCCTCCGGAGATACCCAGTAGGATTTTTTTTCCGCTTAAAACACCCATGGCTTACAGATTAGGATCTTCTGTATTACGGTGGTATATTTTATCGTTCAACCACTCCTCGATAGCAATGGCGTGAGGCTTAGGTAGGCTTTCATAAAACTTGGATACTTCGATCTGTTCCTTGTTTTCAAAAATTTCCTCTAAGCTGTCATTGTGGGTGGCGAATTCATCCAACTTTTCGTGTAATTCTTTTCTGATATCCAAGTTGATCTGATTGGATCTTTTGGAAATAATAGAAAGTGCCTCATATATATTTTCAGTCGGGGCTTCCAACTTCTCCCTGTTGTAAGTTGAAGTTGATATAGGAGCATTTGAATTTCTGTATTTGGTCATGACGTAAATGAATTAGTTTGCAAAGGTATTAATTTCTTTTTCGACAAACTTCATTTTTTTTGTCAAGTCCTCCTCAAATAGGGTTTCAGGATAATATCGAACAATATTGTAATGCAAATTCTTGAGTTCATTCAATCTTTCTAATTTTTTGGACTCAATGCTATTTACTGCAATTTCATAGGAAGCGAGAAACTTATAGTAAAGGGCTTCTTCACGAAACTTGGATCCCACAAATTCAGCAATAAAATTGTCGATGGCATTGATGGACGCTCGATAATCATAAATGGTATAATATTGCTTAGCCACTTCAAACGCCTTCTTTTCGATTTTATTTTGAAGTTCACTGATCAATTGATTGCACTCTTCTGAAAATTTTGAATCAGGATAATTGTTCATAAAAATCTGGAGCTTTTCAATCCCGGTATTGGTTTCTTCTTGGTCCAAGCTGTAACTCGGTGACATCATATAATGAGATTTGGCAGCCAAGAAACTGGCTTCCTCTAATTTTTGAGATTTTGGAAATGATTTGATAAAACTTTCAAACTGATAGGAAGCCAAATAATAGTTTTTGGTCTGAAAATAAGAGTCTGCAAAGAAATAAACCAATCGCTCAGCCTGAGGCTTCCCCCTGTAGGAAGGCACCAACTGTTCTAGCAATCTGTTGGCCCTCCTGTACTCACCATTGTTGTAATATTCCTCAGCAGCTTTATACTTAACATTAATATCGTCATTGTTAAGCACCTTCTGATACTCATTACATGAACTGAACAGTAACAGTACAAATGATGAAAAAAAGAATAGGTTGGACGTTCTGAACATGCTGCGAAATTAATAAATTATTTATAGAACCTATGGCTTGAAATTGCTAATTAAAATCATAATCAATGGCATAAATCCTAACCTTGATTTAGTTTAATTTCTCTAATTCGGCTTTGAGTTGCTGTGATAATGCATCCGATGCACTGACCAATGGAAGTCTCAAATGGTTTTTACAAATCCCAAGAGTCTCCATCAAAACTTTAATCCCTGTGGGATTTCCCTCAACATAGATCAGACGAATGAGATCCAAGATTCTATATTGATCTTCATAAGCATCATTTACATTTCCGCTCAAACCTTGTTGAATAATATTAGAGTAAATAGACGGAATGGCATTTCCGATGACGGAAATTACCCCACCGGCACCTGCCAAGATCATCGGCAATGACATTTCATCATCTCCAGAAAGGATTAAAAAATCTGGGGGACAAATTTTGATTAAGGTTTGGGCTTGCTGAAAATCACCAGCAGCCTCCTTAACCGCAACAATATTTTCAAAATCATTGGCCAGCCTTACCACCGTTTCTGGGACAATATTTGTGCCTGTCCTTGAGGGAACATTATAAAGGATAATTGGAAGGTCAGAATGCTTGGATACTGCTTTAAAATGTTGATAAAGCCCCTCTTGATTAGGTTTGTTGTAATATGGAGCAACAGAGAGAATGGCCTTAAAGCTATTCAGATCAAACCAATCGAACATTTCCAATACTTGTTGGGTATCATTTCCACCCAATCCCAAAACGAGTGGCAATCGGCCCGAATTGATTTCTATAATTCTTTCAACCAACTCAATTTTTTCAGTTTTGGATAGGGTAGCGGTTTCTGCTGTGGTTCCCAAAACCACCAAGTAATCAACCGCTCCATCAATCAAATGTTCAATGATGGATGGGAGGGCATCAAAATCAATCGATCCATTTTCTTTGAAGGGGGTGATCATTGCAACCCCGTGTCCTTGGATTTCTTTCATTTTTTGTAGGTGAAAAAGATTTTTAAATATTTGATGCACTCGTTTACAAATAGATCTGTGTTTTCGGCTTTCACATCAAGAATTAAATCATTGACAGCATGGTCAACACTTTCAAAGCCAATACTTAGTTTGCGATTGGCCTTTGAGCTAATATATTTAAGATGGATGTCATTTTTATCATAGTAATTAATCAAAACATCTGATTTGTAGGAACAAAAATCATCTAAAACCCCATTCATAGCCCCCCAATTTGAGATATCCTTTTTAGTGTAACTGCTGTGCAAATTGGTTTCATCAATTTCCTTTTGGTATGAATAATAGGTCAAGACCCTGATATTTTGTCGTGGAAGTTTGAACACCTCTCCCATTTTTTTAAAATTTTCTTTATCTACCCCCAAACGGTGATCCAGAAGTATAGATATGCTTTTCAAGACCTCTGAATTTTTTCTTTTTTCAAATTTTGGAGCACTCCTAATCGTGCTTTTATAGATGCGATTCAGAACCACATTGCGGAACCACTTAATCATAATTCAAAAGTAAAAATTTAGTTGCTCTTGGGCTCAAAATCTTTCTAATATCAATTTATCTATTAAAATGTTACAAAAATAACAAGCTCTACTCTCAGGCACTAATCATATCGAAAAAAGTTTGCTCGTCAATGATGGGAATACCCAATTTCTCAGCTTTGGATTTTTTACTGGGACCCATGCCTTCTCCTGCAATCACATAGTTAGTTTTACTGGAAATAGAGCTGACGATAACCCCTCCAAGTGATTCGATCTTTTCCTTCAGGGCTTCTCTCGAGATATTGACAAAGACCCCACTGATTACAAATTTTTTATCCTCCAATAGCGATCCGGTAGGATCTTCTTCAATCCTTTCCAATTGAACTCCATGACTTTCAAGACGTTGGATCAAGGCAATATTTTTTGGGTCATTAAAATAATCTATCAGACTGTCTGCAATACGATCCCCAATTTCATCCACTGCTATCAATTCTTCCCGGCTGGCCAACCTTAACTGATGAATATTTGGGAAAGCTTTGGAAAGTTTTTTGGCGACCGTCTCCCCTACATATCTGATTCCCAAACCAAAAAGAACTTTGAAAAAAGGTTTATTCTTGGAAGCTTCAATTCCTCTCAAAATATTGTCCACCGATTTTTCTGCCATTCTTTCTAATTGAAGTAATTGATCTTTTTTTAATTCATACAAATCAGCTATATTATTGATCAGATAATTTTGGTGCATCAAAACAACTGTCTCGCTTCCCAAACCATCAATATCCATGGCCTTACGGGAAATATAATGCTGGATTTTTCCAATAATTTGAGTGGGGCAACCATAATGATTTTTACAATAATGTTGGGCCTCACCCGCCTCTTTGATCAACTCAGTATTACATTCCGGACAATGGGTTATAAATTCAATAGCTGCAGATTCAGAAGGGCGTTGATCTTGGGAGACACCCACAATCTTGGGAATGATTTCACCTCCCTTTTCTACAAAAACATTATCCCCTATTCTGAGTGCCAGTTTTTCAATTTGATCTTCATTGTGTAAGGAAGCTCGCCTAACGGTAGTTCCAGACAATAGAACAGGAGAGAGATTGGCCACAGGAGTGATCGCGCCTGTTCGGCCCACTTGATAGCTTACAGACTCCAGTCGAGTCGTTGCCTGTTCGGCCTGAAATTTATAGGCAATGGCCCAGCGGGGAGATTTGGCCGTATGACCCAGTAATTGCTGTTGATCAAATCGGTTGATCTTAATCACTACCCCGTCGATTTCATAGGGCAAGTCCAATCTATTTTTATCCCAATGATCCAAATATTCAAACACATCATTGATCGAAGCGGCCAATAGGGCGGTGTCAGGAACTTTAAACCCCCAAGACCGTGCCTTTTCCAAGCCCACGATTTGGGTATAAATACCCAAATCTTCTCCTGCCAATGCGTACAGAAAACACTCCAACGGTCTTTGTGCGACCAAACTGCTGTCTTGCAACTTAAGGGAGCCTGAAGCCGTATTTCTGGGATTCATATAGGGTTCCTCTCCTGCCTCGATACGTTGTTCATTCATGGCATTGAAGCCTTCAAGGGGCAAAACAATCTCTCCTCGAATTTCAAAAAAGGATGGGTAATCTCCTTTTAATGCCAAAGGAATGGTGGGTATGGTTTTTAGATTTAGAGAAACATCGTCCCCTTGCGCACCGTCGCCTCGAGTAACCCCTCTTAAAAATTGACCGTTTTCATAGGTCAGGCTGATTGAGGCACCATCATATTTAAGCTCGCAAGTGAATTCAAATTTTTCATCTCCCAATGCCTTTTCCACCCGCGCTACCCACTGGGATAACTCCTCCTTTGAGTAGGTGTTGGAAAGCGAATACATCGGATAGCGGTGGGTTTGGGTCTTAAAATTTTTGGTCACCCCTCCTCCAACCCTTTGTGAGGGTGAATTGGGATCAAAAAATTCTGGATATTGATTTTCCATATCAATCAATGATTGTAACATTTGATCAAACTCATAATCACTGATTTTGGGCGTGTCCAAAATATAATAATGATAGTTATGGTCGTGCAACGAAGCCCGCAGTTGTTCAATTTTTTCTTTGATCTCCATTTATGATTTTACTGCCTTTAGCATTCTATTTTTACCAAAAATATCACTTCTCACTTCAATATACCTAAAACTATGTTCTTTAATAAGTAACTCCAAAGCTTGCTGAAACTTGGGGTTGATCTCCAAATACAGACAAGCGCTGCTTTTAAGAGTATTTTCAGCAAAACTTAAAATTTTTCTATAAAAGTAGAGCGGGTCTTGATCTGGAGTAAACAAAGCCAAATGCGGCTCATGATCCAATACATTGGCAGACATCTCCAAACGTTCCTCTGGATGAACATACGGGGGGTTAGACACGATAATGTCCAAAGGACTTTTCCATGATTTTAAATGGGTCATATCTTGATGAAAAAAATCGACATCGGCCTGATGGATTTTCGCATTTTTTTGGGCTACCTCCAAGGCCGCTTTTGATATATCAAGGGCCGATATACTCATTCTTTGATGCGCTTTGGCCAAGCTGATGGCAATACATCCACTCCCCGTTCCAATTTCTAAAACATTTATATCCTGCAAATCAGTTTTCCGATGATCTATTAAAATCCATTCAACCAACTGCTCGGTTTCAGGTCGGGGGATCAGGACTTGCGAATCCACATAGAAATTCATCCCATAGAAATAGGCCTCCTCCAAAACGTATTGAAGTGGTTTGAATTTTTTTAAAGCTTCCAAAGCTTTATTTAGTAGATCCAATTCACTGTTAGCAAGTCGATGATTGGGCTCTAAAACAGGGAAAGTAGGATCCCAGTCAAAGTAAAAATCCGTCAACCTCCGAAAAAAACTTTCGATTTCAGTTTGAGGATATTGATCCGCCAATGAAAGTGCAAAATGGCGTCTGTATTCTTTGAGAAGCATTTGTAAAATTAACACAATCATTTTTGACTAAATTTATACACTGAAATTTTTTGATTCCAAAGTCGATGAACGACACCCATTACATGCAACGCTGTATCGATTTGGCCAAAAAAGGATTGGGTTACACCTACCCCAATCCATTGGTGGGCTGTGTTATTGTTCACAAAGGAAAAATCATAGCGGAGGGCTGGCACAAAAAAGCAGGTCAATACCATGCAGAACGCGAAGCCATCCTAAAAATAAATGATCCTGCCGTGTTAAAAGAAAGTACCCTGTATGTGAACTTAGAACCCTGCAACCATCATGGCAAAACACCCCCCTGCTCAGATCTCATCGTGGAGATGAATATTCCCAAAGTG
>CBFIIP010000012.1:0-47561 GCA_965662705.1 Flavobacteriaceae bacterium | reverse complement strand
TGAAAAGGCTGACTCTGGGTCAACATTATCAACATTTGACCATAAAAGGGCCAAGTTTCTTCCCACCAAAGCAAGGTTTGCTGACTGAATAAAAGTTCCTTCAAGCATTGAGCGAGGGAATGAATACTTTAATGACAGTTCTCTCAATTTTCCATAGGAAGCATCGTGTACCAAATTTTCCGTAATAGCACCATAAGACGTCCAATAATTGTCAATTCTGTCCACAGGTATTGTTTGATTGATCGCTGTGGAAGTTTCTGCACCTCCATCAAATAATAGTCCACTAACAGACATTGATCCATCTCTTCCCATTAAGGTATCTTTGTGAAGTCCCATCATATAGGCTAGATTATTGGTTCCAGCGAAAAGAACACCACCATCTCTGTAATCAACCAACAAGTAAAGGCTGAAGTTTTTATAGGTGAAAGTGTTAGAAAATCCACCGATAACTGGATGTCTTGTATAACCTAGTTTCTCAACACCTGCTGATCTAACTGGATCACCATTAGTGTCATAGAATTTCTCTCCACTTGCACTGGTTCTGTGTTTGTATCCATAAAGAACACCAAGCTGATCTCCCAGTACGTGTCTTACTCTTTCTCCACCTCTTACTCTAGATTCTCCAAAGTTCAAGAATTCAATAGGTTCTCCAGCAGCAGTTAATCCAAGGTTGACTGCCTCAGAAGTGTTCTTAGCATAGTTGAAAGAAGCATCCCATGAAAAATCACCTTTTGAGATTAGTTGACCAGATACTAAGAGTTCAAATCCTTTGTTAGTTAATTCCCCAACGTTTACGGCAGTAGAATTAAACCCTGAAGTTCTTGAGATTCCCGCGTTTAGGATATCATTGGTAGTCTTTCTATCATAAACAGCTACGTCAACCTCAAATTTGTTATCCAAAAATCTAAGATTTGCTCCAATTTCAACCTCACTAGAGGTGTAGGGAGCTAAAGTTGGATTAGCTAGAGTATTACTAGAGAATCCTCCAGTGTTTGCACCATTGTGCGGATTTCCAAGTGAATAGGTCTGTAGCGTGGCATAGGGATTAGGACCTCCGCCTCCAACTTCAGCCCATGAAGCTCTCACTTTTGCAAAAGAAATTACTGAGGGTAAATTCACCTTTTCACTAATGACTACACTCGTACCTACAGATGGGTAGAATAATTTGTTGTTTGTAGGATCTAAAGTAGAGAATGTATCTTCCCTAGCTGTTAAATTCAAATAAATCCAATCGTCATATCCTACATTAACTGATCCAAAAATTGAGTTTTGTCCTGTTTCAGAAAAACTAAACCTTTTGGTTGGTGCCTGAACATTGTTCAAACTTCCAAAGAAAGGTACTACTAGATTATTTCCTCCAGCTCCTTTTGTTTCTCTTTGGCTTCTCCATCCACTCACACCTGCAAGATAGTCTATTTCAAAGGCATCGAAACTGGTTTGACCACCCAAAATAAATTCAGCGTTGTTCTGATATACTTTTTGGAAAGTTTCGGTATAATCCCCCTGAGGTTTAAAAGCTGTTCCATAAGCTTCCGATTGAGCGTTGTCTCTGAAGGAAACATCAGTACCGACTCTGGCTTGAGCATACAAGTAATCTGTAATGTCGTACTTCATGGTCAATGCGCCAATGACTCTGTTGGTTACATCTTTTCTAACCCACTGATAGGCAGCCCAATATGGGTTTGTAATAAATACGTTTCCGTTGTGATTGATTTCAACACCATCTTCATTAGCACCTAGTTTACCAGTGGAACCCATATATGCCTCCAATGGAACATTCAAAGGGTTAAACATTGCAGTAAAGTTTGTATTACCAGGAAGGTCAGATACCCTTGGTCTGTTAATACCCTCTTGGATGGTATAATTTATACTTGTATTGATTGTTAACTTTTCTAATTTGGAGTTAACGGATAGGTTTACAGTATTTCTATTGAATTTTGAATTAGGAATCATATCGTTGTTCCTTAAGTCAGAGATAGCAAGTCTGTAATTACCCGTTTCATTACCCCCTGAAAAAGCAATAGAATTATTCCAGGTATAGGTTGGTTCATAAAAGTCTGTCATTTCATAACCCAAATCTGTGTAAGGTCTTGAAACTCCATCAAACTGAATTGTATTGGTTCCGTCAAATTTTGGCCCCCATCTGTAGAAAGATCGGTCTTTGGCGTCGGTAACGTTTGTAAATTTTTCACCGTCAACACCATGACCGTATTCTCTTTGAAAATCAGTTTGGTCAATAACAGTATCTACTGTAAAGTTGGAGTTGAAGCTAATTCCCATTCCCTCACGAGCTTTACCAGATTTAGTTGTAATAAGAATTACACCGTTGGCGGCTCTTGCACCATATAATGCAGATGCAGTATTTCCTTTAAGTACAGTTAAGGACTCAATGTCATCAGGGTTGATGGAAGCAAGCCCATCTCCACTGTCATTACCTCCCCAAAGTCCAGCTTGACCGAAAGTACCTGATTCAATTGGAATACCATTAACTACGTACAAAGGTTGATCGTTTCCGGTTAGAGAGGACCCCCCTCTAATTGTCACTCGAGTTGATCCACCAGCACCAGTTGATGGTGATGAAATACTTACTCCAGCAATTTTACCAGTAAGTGCGTTACCGATATTTGCGGTTCGCGATTCTTGAAATTTTTCTCCACCAATCTGCGTTACAGCATAAGAAAGCGTTCTTTTGTCTCTAAGGACACCTAAAGATGTTACAACAACTTCATCTAACAAGTTGTCGGGTTGGAGACTGACACTAAATTGAGCGCCATCAGCAACAACAACATTTTGAGTTTCGTATCCAACAAAACTAATTGCAATGGTGTTACCGTCTGATACACTGATTGAATAATTTCCATCAAAGTCAGTAGTAGAGCCCTCATTGGTCTCAAGAACAACTATTGTAGCTCCTGGAAGAGGAACACCTGATTCATCTGAAACGGTTCCATTAACCGTTCGTTGTGCAAATAAAACACCCCCTAAGAGCAGGCAAGTGCTTAAAAATGCGAGTTTAATTGTTTTTTGTTTCATAATGTTTAAAAAGTTTAATTTGAGGCCAAATGTAGTAAATAAATTTAAATCATAATGTTAAGTTAATTTTATTAATCAGGAGTTAATTAATGCATCATACGGGAAATTTCTCAATTAAAATTCATAGTATAAATAAATTAATTGAATATCCGTAATTATCCATAATTTTTATATTTACCTGATATTAAACGTAATAGAATATGAATATTTTCAGTTTTACCGCCCATTTTAGTTCAGAAGAAGCCTGTCGGGAGCATTTTAAAGCCGAGCGAGACAAGGTAGGAGTGATTTGTAATAGATGCAGTCATACGGAACATTATTGGATCAAGAGCCGTTGGAGTTATGAGTGTAAGAAATGTAGAAGTCGCACTTCTTTACGTAGTGGTACCATCCTACAAAGCTCCAATCTATCTTTTTTGACATGGTACAAAGCGATGTTCCTGATCAGTACGACAAAGAAAGGGTTTTCGGCTAAGGAGATGCAACGCCATCTGGGTCTTAAACGCTATGAGCCTGTATGGGCTATGGTTCATAAACTTAGAAGAGCTATGGGTAATAGAGATACCAGATACACTTTGGAGGGGATGACCGAAATAGATGAGGGTTATTTTACTATTGAATCCTCTGAAATAGAACAATCAAAAGGCAAGAGAGGACGTGGTGCCTCAGGGAAGCAGAATGTAGCTGTAATGGCAGAAAGCACTCCGTTGGAGAATCCTCATACAGGGGAGAAGTCTAAGCATGTTCGTTATTTTAAGGCTAAAGTCCTAGAGAGTCACAAATCCGAAGAAATTAATCAAACCCTAGAAGATTTCTTGGCACATAAAACCATCGTGTTTTCAGATAAAAGTACCTCTTATGTGGATATTGCCGATTATGTAGAAATGCATATTACAGAGAAGTCCAGTAAAGAATCAACCAAGGAAACTTTACAATGGGTTCACATCTTTATCAGCAACGCCAAAAGAAACCTATTAGGAAACTATCACAAAATAAAAGGAAAGTACCTTCAACTTTATCTCAATGAGTTTGTATACAAACTCAACAGAAGATATTTCGGTGAAAAACTATTCGATAGGGTGGTTATTGCTGGCATTACAGGGTTATGATTAATTACGGACATTCAATAAATTAATTCTTTATTCAGAATCAGCCTAATTCATCAAAAAATGATTTTTTTGATTAGAAACCACCAAATTTTTCACGGGTTTCCGTAAAGATCTACAGATAATTTGTGAAAAGGATCGAAAAGACAATCTGAAAGTAGAGCAAAATCTCCTCTTGACATAATCCCCTTAGGTGTATCTTCGATATCTAAAATCTTTTCCAATAAGTCTTTATTTGATCCATAGTGTTGGGATCTTTTGGGGTGAAAAGTCTTATAAGTTTGGAGAAACCAAGGAATTAAATCTTGATATTTTAGAGACTCTGGAGTGTCAAATGATAAATATTGAGACAAAACTCCCTTTGCATCATTAAAATCAGAATTTGTGATTGGCTTTTCAGGAAAAAACCAAGTTTGATTTTCCCAACCCACATTCATTCCAGTGCCTTTCAAAATACCCGTAGCTCCTATACGTTGATATACTTTAAAACGGGGGTGATCCTTCGGGACGTCTAAGTAAGGCAAAAGGTATCCTCCAGCTTCCAATAATTGGCTTTGTACTTTCCTAACCTCTAATTTTGCTGGGGAAATATTTTCCCTAATACTCAATGCCGCCATAACTCCTGCAGCCTGACCAATTTGTAAAACAACGGGTTGCAAGCGGGTGGTTCCATTCACGATATTGGTGACCGAAATGGATTTTTCAGCCACAATAAAATTCTCAATATTTTGTGGGAGTAAACACCCCATTGGCAAGTTGTAAGAGGGAACGGGATAAAAATGAAGTTCGGGTAACTGTGCTGCATTGGGATGACTTTCATGATGATGATCCACAGGATAGTCTCCAACACCGATCCCCGTTCTGTAAAGGGGCTGTGACTGCTCATAAGGTTGAGCAATATGATTGACTGTCAATGTAGTAAGCCCTTTAATTCTCCTTGATTCTCTGTGATAGGGGATCAAAGGGAATCCATCTTCTGTGGGAAACTCCCGTTGGGATAGCCCATAGGTGTTGAAACCCAATTCAGTTTGTAAATAATACAAAAACTGTAGGGATTTCAATTTGGCTTTTTCAAAGGACTTGATTCGTTCTTCCGGAGTTTGTTCCACCGCATTAACATAATAGTCATTTCCGTTAATCGGCCAATTGATCATTACTTTGCCATTTGGCAATCGCCCATAAGACAACAAACTGTCCTTGGGCCACAAGGTTCTGTTCATGGATTCCTTTTGGCAGTTGTCACTTTCACTACTGCAATAAAAAAGTTCAGGATCATATCCCTCTGGTTGATCTATAGTCATATCTCTGTTGAAATCCTCTAATACCATAACATAGGTCAAATCCTGAATGACATCATTTTCCGATTCAGGAGCAATTTCCTCACCGTGTGTCGCTCTGCTGTCCATTCCCACATCATAAGGTACCCCCACCTGAGCAGCGATGTCTCCCAATTCGGTGGCATCGATTACAATCTTCGCATAAAGTGTGAACTTTTCTTTGGGGCTACTAACCTCAATTTTCCAACCCTTATCTCTTTTTTCAATGTGGGTCACCTTTACTCCAAAATAGGGGGCAATTAAGGGTTCATTTTTGACCATGTTCTGGAAGATTTGATTTCCCACAGATGGTTCAAACAGATGATTGCTTACCCAGCCAGTTTGTAAAGCTTCATTACTCCCATAACGAATGATCAAACTGTCACGGAATTCTCCCCAAATGCCCGAAGGCAATTTGGTGTTACCATCCACTGCACTGACCCCTGCAGCAGTGAGCATTCCACCCAGCCATGGTCCTTCCTCTAATATGGTGGTCTCTACCCCTTGTCGGGCAGAGGACAATGCTGCCGCTACCCCACTGGTACTTCCCCCAATCACCAAAACATCGGTCTCCAACTCGAGTTTAGCACAAGAAAAAATGGAAAGAAAAATAACGACTAAATAAATGTTTAAAATCCTGTTCATCTTTTATAATTTTTTGGAAATATAATGCAATTGATACAATGCACGAGGGACATGAAAACAACCTTTCCATTTCCCTCCTTTCAGGGGAAGTAAAACCTTTCCCGAACGATTTAAATAACCGAACCATTCTCCACCCCTTTTTGGATCCCTAAACCGGCTCCAAGTGTATTGATGAATTTTTTCAAACCATTCCAGACAGGCTTTGGACCCCGTCAATTCATAACCTTTTAGGAAACAAATCATGGCTTCCAAATGAACCCACCACAACTTTTGATCCCACTCTAATTGTTGAGGGGGATGACCATCGGCATCCAGAAAATAAAAAATCCCTTCATGTTCTTTGTCCCAACCTTTTGCTACTATCGACAAGGCCATTTCTACTGCCCGGTCAATCCAATCCTTTTGATCCAATTGAACTCCCAAATCCATAATGAACCACATGGCCTCCAAGCCATGCCCTGGATTGACCAGGCGACCGTCGAAAGTGTCGGAAAAATACCCCTCCGGAGAAACGTTTTCCAATATTACCCCTCGTTCCTCATTCCAAAAAAGATCAAATATTTCATTGACACAAGCGTGCATTCGTTGCTTTTTTTCTGTCGCTTCCACCAGGTCTCCAAGTTCATTGTATAAATTGCAGAGAATCATGGGCAGGGCAAAGTTTCTCAGCCCACGTGAATTGGGATATGACTTATCCCATCTCCCCTTGGGTTGATCTGACCTTTCTGAAATTTTTTTTAATGTATACTCGACCGCTGTTTTGTATTTTTCCTCCCCAGTGATGCGATGCATTTTTCCCATAGCCATGCAGACAAAGGTGTAGGAAAAAATATTATACGGAACCACCAAAGGCTGTCCATCCCTTTGCAATGAGAAAAACCAATTATACTCCCCATCATGACCATTTTTTTCCAAAAAATCGGAGCCGGATTGCGCCATTTTTAACCATGATCCTTTTTTTTCTAAACCGTCATATAAGGTCGCAAACATCCAAACTTGACGGGCTTGTAACCAAACGAATTTGTCGGTATCAAAAATCTTATGCTCAGCGTCAATACAGGTGAAATAGCCTCCATGATCAGAGTCAATACTGTATTTCTCCCAGAACGGAACGACCTCTTGGGTCAGCTCCTTTAAATACAAACCTGCTAGATCGGCGAGTTCCATTTTTTTTCGTTTAAATATTCAAGATAACGATGATAGAGATGTCCCGCCTGCAAATAGGCCGATTGTGGACTCATAAAATGAGAAAACTCGAAAGTAATGGCCTCCGAAATACCCACTTTACCCGCCGTCTCTAATTTATATCTCAACTTATCCCATTTGATCGGCAAAAACTTGATGGGCATATCCCGATCAAAAGTCTCTGAATTGATCCAAGAGGTGATTTGATTTTGATCCGCCAGTGATTTGTTAATCTTGATAAAATCTTTCAATTGGTCATAATCGACATGACCGTCTTGAAAAGCCACTATATCAACGCTTTTCCGTATTCCTTTAAAGATAGACTCCCAAGTTTTGTAATGTTCATCTAAACTTATGGATTGCTCCCGTTGGCTTTGATTGGTGTATTGAGATAGGTTTTTTACCCCGTCAATATAGGGAGAAATCAGTACAGGAAGCCCTCCGGAAACCTGCTTGCAATATTGTCCCAAGCCGGCGTATAGATCAATGATTCCACCAATATTTTTGTTACACTCCTGAGACAAGTACCATCCTTTAAAAGCCTTGTATGCTCCATATCGTTCCCAAACCTCATCGATGACTTTACAGTTGAGCTTTACCTCTTTTTCATACGCCCCGGAAGTCCAATATTTTCCTGAGTCATACAGGCCGAAATAAAAACCCATTTTATTTTCTTCACTCAACCTAAGAAACATTTCCACTAAATCTGTAGTGGGTAAAATCGCTTTTTCTTCTAACACCAATACTTTGGAGGGATAGGTGATCCAGTTTTTATAACCACTACGGATCAGAATCACCTTATCAATTCCAACTGATTTCATATGTTTGAAATCCATAGACCACTCCTTTTCACTCCAATTTTGATGGGGAATATCATGACTGATTTCATCCAAAAAAGTACCCTTTATAAAAACCTTTTCAGCCATTTTGAATCGCTTCTTTTTTAAGTGGATCGTACCATAAAAATTTTAATGCCAATGAGGTGATAGCAACCACAGCAAGTGATAGTGCAAGAGCATCCCACTTTTTAATCATCAAAAAGATAGGCCAAACCACCAAGGCCATTTGCCAAACAATACCTATCACTACATTCAGCATATCTCTCCCAAACATGTCGTTGGGTTTAAAAGTTGAATCTTCTTTTTGAACTTCTTTCAAAACAGGTTTCCAAAAACCCCAAGGCCTCACATTTTTATAAAAATTTTTGAGGACTTTCATGTCATCGGGTGAACTGAGATAGGATCCCAATAGACAACCTAAAATAGAAAAAGCAAAAATGATAGGGAAAAAGTAAATATCAATCCAGTCTCCAAAGAAGATGAGCTTGACGGTTGAGGCCAATAAGCCTGCCAACATACCCCAAAAATAACCGTACCCGTTGAACCGCCACCATACCCACTTCAATACATTGGCAGCAGTGTAGCCACCATACAAAGAAGCGGTTATCCACAAAGTAATCGCATTGAGCGAAGAGGCAAAAAAGCCAAAAAACACCCCAATCAAAACCAATAAAAAAGAAGACAAATAGCCATAACGGACATAGGTTTTTTCATTTTTTCCGGGTAATAAACTGTTCTTTAATAAATCGTTGGCAATGTAGGCAGGTGCAGCATTGATTACAGCAGCAAAAGTCCCCATAAAAGCGGCCATCAGTCCCGCCAAAAGAAGACCTTTCAGACCAGCGGGAAGAAAGGATGCAATAGCATTAGGAAGAATGGTTTCAAAATCGATCTGGGGATTGGAGGCCATATCGGGGGTAAGGAAAACGATGGCCAAAACAGCAAAAGCTGCAATCATCAAATAGCGAGGTGAAAACAAAACCGCAATAGTGAAACCACTCATTTTGGCAGCTTCAAAAGGAGTTCTCGTCGAAAGTAAACGCTGCATATCATAACCTGGAACGGGACCAGCCAAACTAGAAAAAAAACCTTTGAATAACATCATCATAAAAAGTGCCCCTATAAACTCAAAACCATCTGTTGCTATTTTACCATTCAGTTGAGGGAGTGAAGCCGACCAGTCCAAATCCATCTTCCACCCAAAAAACATTTCATCCCATCCTTTGGGCACCACCTCCATTATGTCAGTATAGCCTACTGCATTGAATGCAATCACCGCAATGGCGATACTGGAAATGGTCATGATGATGTATTGAAAAACTTCTGTCGCCACCACACTCATCATGCCCCCTCTAAGGGTATATAAAGTGGTAATTCCAACTATAATAAGGGCATAAACATTTTCTGAACTGATCGATAGGAGCGAATGATTCACGGTGAGATCCCATGGAAGAATGGCAGCACAAAATTTACCGATGCCTTCAAAAAAATAGGCGATAAAGCCAATGGCTCCAATGACTGCAAATACAATGATGATGTTTTTGGACAGTGCGCCTCCCCTACCACTAAAACGGGTGAGAATCCATGAGGCTCCTGTCATCACATTGGAACGTCTGATCCATACCGCCAAAAATATCATCACAAAAACCTGATTCCATACCGGCCACAACCAAGGAATCCAAGCACTCTTCAGACCATAGACAAACAATAGGGTTACCGTCCACATGACTCCTGAAATATCAAACATTCCGGAAGCATTGGATAAGCCCAAAAAGTACCATTTGATTTTATTTCCACCCAGAAAATATTGATCCAGGTTGTTCCTCGCCAACTTAGAAATCCAAAATCCTACCCCAAGAACAATCAAAAAATAGGCAATGATAATGGCGTAGTCTAATCCGCTGAGATACATGATCTTTTAAAATTTAATTTAGTCTAAATGACCTCCCTGGGTTTTCCACTCTAAAGGTTTCAATATAGCCCCTGTCTTGGAGGGTAATATAGGCGGTTTTTCCATCCGAACCCCCAAAAGCGATATTTGAAGGTTTTTTACCTTTTAGCTTAACTTCTAAAAGTAATTTTCCTTCGGGGGACAATTTTGTCACGGTGCCTTTACCGTGTCTGGTGACATACAAATTTCCATCTACATCGCAACGCATACCATCCATTCCAAAATCATCAAATTGGTGGAACAATCTTTTGTTGGAGATATTCCCCTGTGAATCCAGATCAAAAGCCCAAATATTTCTTTGAACACTCTCATTGACATATAAGGTTTTTGCATCTGGACTGACCTCTACCCCGTTGGTCGTTCCCATGTCTTTTGCTAGCAGTTGAAATTTTCCATTTTCAACTTTCCAAAGCTGACCTGTACTTTCTTTCCAGTTGGGATCAGAAGCAAACATCCGATCACCACAACAGATCGCCAAATCATTGGGCTGATTCAATAAGGTGTCATGAGCATAAACACTCACTTCTTTAGTTTGAATATTTACTTTTAGAACATTGTGCCCCGTGTAATCGGCCAAATACATACTTTGATCTGAACCAAAACGAATTCCATTGGCAGTGCTTCCCTCAGGCAAATGTTCAATAAATAAATTAAATTTCCCCATGGTGTCAACTTTACCAACAGAACCACTTTGAAGAGGATTGACAAAATAGAGATTTCCCTCGCGGTCAACTGCCGGCCCCTCAAGTCCTGAAGTGTACTCTCCCACAAAAACCAAATCCTGAGATTGGTAGTACAATTCCTTTTTATCACAAGAAGAAAAAAGGATCGATATAAACAAAAGCAACCCTGAGATTAAATTTTTCATAAGAATTAGTTTGAATTTCTAAATTAAATAATTTAAATTTAATTTATGGTTAAACTCAAATTAATGGCTTTCATGAGCCTCATTTCATTATTGAGTTGCTCCGACATGAAAACGAAAAACCAAAGTGTTGACGTTTCAAAAATTTCCATCAAAGGCTCCCTAACTTTTGAAAGCGTCTCAAGTATTCTAGAGAAAAATGCACCTCTTAAAAAAATAAATTGGTGGGAATGGAAAAAATTTCCATACCAACCTGAGGTAAGCTTCCGTATTGCTCACGATGACAGTCTTTTGTTTTTGAAATACTATGTTAAAGAAAATCATATTTTGGCGCGACAAACCGATCCCAACACAGCGGTACACAGAGACAGTTGTGTTGAGTTTTTTGTTGATCCCCTCCAAAATGGGAATTACTATAATTTTGAATTCAATTGTATTGGCACAACACACTTGGCCTATGGCCCCCATCGTGGGAAGCGCAGTTTTATTCCTCCTGAATTGATCAAACAAAAAATTAAAACCTGGTCCACACTAGGCAAGGCACCTTTTGAAGAAAAGTCAGGGACGTTTGAATGGGAAATGGTAGTGGTCATTCCTTCCTCCATTTTCATTCATAATGAGGGTTTACGTTTTTCTAAATTGATTTCCAATGCCAACTTTTATAAATGCGGAGACGATACCTCAATACGGCATTACTTAAGTTGGAATCCGGTCAAAACTCCAAACCCAGATTTTCACCGTCCCGAATATTTCGGAACTTTAAATTTTAAATAAATACTGATGATACAAATGAAGATGATTGATAGAATGATGAAATTGATGTTGAATAAATTTGGAGTAGTACACCTGTTCTTGTTAGTTACAATTTTGGGTTGTAAAAGCCCAGCCCCTCAAGCTCCCCTTTTTCTTCCCCAAGGTTTTGAAGCTACTGTTTTTGTAGATAGCATCGCTGAAACGGTGCGCCATATGGCCGTTAATGAAAATGGAGATTTATATGCCAAATTCAAACGACCGAGCAAAGCAGGGGTTATGGCCGCTATTAGAGACCTCAACAAGGATGGCGTTGCAGATTCTTTGATCAAGTTTGGTGAATACCACAAACCCCAAAGAGGGAATTATTCTACCGCGGCTAGAATTTACAAGGGATATCTCTACTATAGCTCTCAACTCACCGTTTATAGGGTGAAGCTAGACGAAAATCTTGTACCTGTGGGAGAGGCAGAAATCATCGTTGATGACGATCATGCGCACGGCTCTCATGAGCACATAGGTAAACCCATTGCATTTGATGAACAAGGACACATTTTTGTCCCATTTGGCGCACCTAACAACGCCTGCCAAAACCCCAAAAGAACACCTATGGTTCCTGGTCAAGATCCCTGTCCTCTGTTGGTTGACCATGGAGGAATATGGCGTTTTGATGCAGAAAAAATAGGACAAACTCAAAAAGACGGAGAATTTTACGCCAGTGGTTTGAGAAGTATTGTAGCCTTGGACTGGAACACCTCGGATCAAGCCCTTTATGCTGTAGTGCATGGAAGAGATGATTTACACCGACTTTGGCCCAATCATTTTAGCCAATGGGAAAGCGCACTTCTTCCGTCAGAAGAATTCGTGAAAATAGAAAAAGGGGACCATTTTGGATGGCCTTATTGTTTTTATGATCAGATGCAGGGCAAAAAAGTACTGGCTCCAGAATACGGTGGAAACGGAAGTATCATTGGCCGTTGTGCAGACTATAAAGATCCTGTAGTTGGTTTTCCAGGTCATTGGGCTCCCAACGACTTGGTTTTTTACAAAGGTGATGCCTTTCCCGATCATTACAAAAATGGAGCGTTTATAGCTTTTCATGGCTCCACCAACCGAGCGCCCTACCCTCAGTCGAGCTATTTCATTGGATTTGTACCTTTCATGGATGGAAAACCCTCTGGTGAATATGAAATTTTTGCCGATGGTTTTGCAGGAGTAGATCCCATTGTCAATACCCGAGATGCAGAATTTCGTCCCATGGGTATTGCTTTTGCGCCTGATGGTTCCATGTATATTGGTGAAACTGAAAAAGGCAGGATTTGGAAAGTACAATTCAAAGGAGATCGAGAAAACTTTGGAACAGCTCAGTTGGCTCAAATGGAGGAAAGAAAAAAACTTAGCCACATCAGAACCCCAGATATAGTCAACGACAGGATTGAACCCAAAGATTTAGCCATTGGTCAAAAAATCTACAATCAATATTGCATGGCCTGCCACCAATCCAACGGTATGGGGGCTTCAGGAAGGTTTCCTCCCCTAAACGGAACAGATTGGGTAATAGGCGATAAAGAAAGATTAGTTCACCTCATCCTCAACGGAATGGAAGGGGAAATAGTAGTCAATGGAGAAATATACGATGGATTGATGCCACAACATTCTTTTTTAAACGACGATCAAATTGCTGATGTTTTGACTTACATCAGAACTAATTTTGGCAATGAAGCCTCAAGTTTATCCGCTGAGGAAATAGAAAATTACCGTAAAACAAACATAAAATAATTGTAGTAAATTGTAAACTAAACCAACAATCATGAACAAACTAAAATTATTGTCTTTAGTTCTAGTTCTTTTGAGCTCCTCAACCATTGCACAGAGTTATGATATAGTGATCAAAGGAGGACACATCATCGATCCATTAAATAATATTGATCAAATAATGGACCTTGCCATTAAAGACGGGAAAATTGCAGCTGTAAAAAACAATATTCCCGCTACACAGTCCAAAAGAGTAGTAGATGCCTCTGGACTCATTGTCAGTCCTGGACTGATTGATATGCACACTCATAACTTCTTCGGAACGGTTCCCAACCGCTATTTGGCCAATAGTTTTCATGCTGTTCCACCAGATGGATTTACTTTTCGATCCGGAGTTACGACAGTAGTTGATGCTGGAAGTCCTGGATGGAGAAATTTTGAGCTTTATAAGTCTCAAGTTATAGATGCTTCAAAAACCAGAGTTCTGTGTTTTTTAAACATTGTGGGGGCGGGAATGAGTGGCGGTCCCCGAGAGCAACATATTGCTGATATGAATCCTCAAATGACCGCTATGGTTGCAAAACAAAATAAAGACCATGTTGTTGGTGTCAAACTCGCCCATTTTCATGGATTTGATTGGACTCCAACAGAACTTGCTGTTCAAGCTGGTGAATTGGGTAGTATCCCTGTAATGATTGATTTTGGAGGGAGTAACCCTGAGTTACCTCTCGATAAATTATTTTTAGAAAAGCTAAGACCTGGAGATATTTTTACCCATGCCTATGCTCATGTCAATGGAAGAACCCCCATTGTGTCAGAAAACGGAAAAGTAAGAGACTATGTTTTTGAAGCCCAAAAAAGGGGCATTGTTTTTGACGTAGGACATGGAGGGGGAAGTTTTATTTTTGAGCAGGCCGTGCCTGCAATCCAACAAGGATTAAAACCTGACGTTATCAGCACCGACCTTCACACGGGTAGTATGAACGGAGGAATGAAAACCCTGAATAATGTCATGTCAAAATTCCTGAATATGGGACTCAGCATTCAAGAAGTGATCGCTGCAACTACCTCTAAACCCGCCCACTACATTCAAAGAAAAGATTTGGGACATTTGTCCATAGGTGCCCTTGCCGATGTGGCGATTCACAATCTCAGAAAAGGAGATTTTGGATTTATAGATACCCGTGGAAAAAGAATGAAAGGGAATCAAAAACTGGAGTGTGAACTCACCCTTAGAAATGGAAAAGTAGTTTACGACTTAAATGGCTTGGCCAGCGATGATTGGAAATAATGATGAAAACACTCTCCAAATATCTTTTTGCACTTTCTGGATTTATGTTTGTCCTTGCTTTAGGACTTTATTTTTCTGGTAATATAGTCATGACTGGTCCACCGCTGATTTTATTCTTTCTTTCCCTTGCATTGGGAATGAGGGGTACAGAAAAACTGAAAGGATTTTCCTTTACCATATTGATTTTTGCTGCGGTAAGTCTCTCGATGTTTTATCCTCAAACCTTTGTCAAATGGGGTGACTTTCAACTAAAGAAACTCATCGTTCCTCTGCTACAAATTATCATGTTCGGAATGGGTACCGCCATGAGCTTCAAAGATTTCTATGGTGTCATCAAAATGCCTAAAGGGGTTTTGGTCGGTTTAATCTGCCAGTTCAGTATCATGCCTTTTTTGGGTTTCAGCTTGGCGACCTTATTTAATTTTCCTGCAGAAATCGCTGCTGGAGTGGTATTGATCGGTTCGTCTCCTAGTGGTTTGGCCTCCAATGTGATGGCCTATTTGGCGAAGGCCAATGTGGCCCTATCTGTTACCCTTACAGCCGTAGCCACAGTATTAGCTCCCTTTATGACCCCCCTATTGATGAAGTATTTTGCAGGAGCTTTTGTTCCTATTGATTTTGTAGCCATGATGTTGAGTATTGTCAAAATGGTTATATTACCTGTTGTTTTAGGCTTGGTTTTCAATCACTTTTTCCATGGAAAAGCCCAATGGTTGGACAAAGCGATGCCTGTGGTATCGATGACTGCTATTGCCTTGATTATTATGATCATTACAGCTGCGGGTAGGGATTCCCTTTTATCCATTGGAATCTTGCTGATAATAGCCGCCATTCTCCACAACTTGATGGGGTATCTTTTGGGTTACTGGGGATGCCGTTTGTTGAAAATGAAAGAACAAGACTGCAGAACCATTGCTCTTGAAGTGGGTATGCAAAATGGAGGCTTGGCCTCTGGAATTGCCCTTGAAATGGGTAAAGTTTCCACCGTTGGATTGGCGCCAGCTGTATTTGGTCCTTGGATGAATATTTCTGGTTCCTCACTGGCCACATGGTGGAGAGACAAAGACCCTGAAAAGAAAAATAAAATTTAAATCTAAACCGAATGACAATTAAAAAATTTACAACCGTTTCTTTTTTTCTCCTCTTTTTTTTGATACTCAATAATACTTTTGCCCAAAACTTGAGTGTCGATCAAATGAAATTTCTTACCCACCAGTGGGAAGGAGAACGCTTTGATGACGGTAGGCCCAAAGTACCTTCAGATATCCTGCAACGGATGAAAAAAGTAACCATTGAAGAAGCTTGGGGCGTTTTGAGGAACGAAGGCTTCCACAACCAATTTGAAGGTGGATGGCAACCTTTACACGACGATGTAACTGTTGTAGGAAGAGCCCTCACCGTTCAATATATGCCCAACCGACCCGATGTAGCCGACCAGATCAAACAAAAAGGATTGGCCGATGGAGAAATCGGAAATACCAATTCATGGCCCATAGATCGATTGGTAGAACACGATGTTTATGTAGCCGATGGATTTGGGAAAATAGTGGACGGGACTTTGATTGGAGACAACCTGGGGAATTCCATATACGCTAAATCAAAAACAGGAGTGGTATTCAATGCCTCGAGTAGGGATATGGAAGGACTGTCCGAAATCGAGGGGTTCAATGCTTTCGTTAGGGCTTGGCATCCTTCATTTCTCACCGAGGTAATGTTATTGAGCATCAATGACCCCATAAGAATTGGAGCGGCTACCGTCATTCCTGGAGATGTGGTATTGGCCAAAAAAGAAGGGGTCATTTTTATTCCGGCACATTTGGCAGAGAAAGTAGTGGTTACCTCTGAGGTTGTCCGACTCAGGGATCTGTTCGGTATCACCCGATTGAAAGAAGGCAAATACACCCCAGGACAAATTGACAATAAATGGTCTGAGGAAATAGAAAAAGATTTCTCTAAGTGGATCAGGGATCATATGGATGAGTTGCCCGTTCCCAAAGACCAAATAAAAGAATTGATTAAAAAAATAATGTGGTAATAGTTTAACAAAAAATTTAAAAAGATGAAACACAACGAAAAAAGAAGATCAGTATTAAAGAATATTGGAATGGGAATGGCGGGCTTATTTGGCATAGCAACTGTAAAAGCGGCTCCCGTAAAAAGCAAAAAAGAAGTGGTCGGTGAGATTGTCGAAGATCAAAAAATGCCCTTGTTTTCCGGAGCGGTCAGACATGGCAACACCCTATACATTGCTGGAAAAGGTGCTCATTTTGACGGGGATATCAAAGCCCATACCGATCATGTTTTGAACGAATTACAAAAAGAATTGGAAAGAAACGGTTCTTCTATGGAACAAGTTTTAAAGGTAAATGTTTATTTGGCTGATCTAGCAGACTATCACAAGATGAACGAGGTTTACCGTGGGCGTTTTGGCGAAAACCCACCCGTAAGGACTACCGTTGCCACCTATGGTGGTGTTCCCGGCGATTCATTGGTAGAAATGGATTGTATTGCTGCAATAGAATAAACCATAAAAACAAAAAATGATGATTAACAGAAGAAAAGTCCTTCAATCACTGGCCAGCCTTCCCTTTGCAGGAAGTTTGCTCGGTACTAATTCGTTATCTGCTCAATCCAAAACTGCTGCAGTAGTCTCCAGTTTGAGGCGAGATTTTTTTAAAGAGCTCGGATTAAGAACATTTATCAATGCCGCTGGAACCTATACTTCCATGACTGGCTCATTGATGCCCAAAGAGGTTATAGAGGCCATTAGCTATGGAGCCGATGAATACGTCAACCTAGATGATTTACAGGACAAGGTGGGAGAACGTATTGCTGAATTACTGGAGTGTGAATACGCTACTGTTTCTTCTGGTTGTTTTGGTGCCATGAGTATCGGCATGGCGGGAATACTCACAGGTAAAGACCCTCAAAAGGTAAAACAACTTCCCAATACAGAGGGGATGAAAAATGAGGTCATCATGCAAGAATCTCACACCATTGGCTATGCCCAAGCATTGACCAATGTCGGTGCCAAGGTAGTCAAAGTAAAAACCGCTAAACAATTAGAAAAGGCAATTACAGATAAAACCTGTATGCTTTGGTTTCTCAATGCACATACCGATCAGGGAGAAATCAAATGGGAGGAGTTTATTGCCCTAGGCAAAAAACACAATATCCCTACTTTTATCGACTGTGCGGCAGATGTACCGCCTGTCGAAAATCTATTTCGCTTTACCAAAATGGGTTTTGACTTGGTGGCTTTCTCCGGGGGTAAAGGATTGAGAGGCCCTCAAAGTGCCGGTTTACTTTTGGGAAAAAGAGAGTATATCGAAGCCGCACGAATGCACACCCCACCTCGCGGTGAAACCATCGGACGGGGCATGAAAGTCAACAAAGAAGAAGTCTTGGGCATGTTGGCTGCGCTGGAATTATACTTACAAAAAGACCATGCTGAAGAATGGAAAATGTGGGAATCACAAATTCAATTGATCAGCGAAAGCGCCACATCAATAGCAGGAGTAGAAACCGAAATTCATGTACCGAAATACGCAAATCATGTGCCCAGTTTACGGATTCGATGGGATGAAAAAAAGGTGAAAATAAGTCCAAATGAAGTAAGAAACCAACTCAGAGATGGGCATCCATCCATTCAAACCGTGGGAGATTCCAAAAGCGTGGGCATAACCACTTGGATGATGGTTCCCGGTCAAGAGCGTATTGTAGCCAAGCGGGTGAAAGAAATTTTATCATCCGCTGTATGAAAAATCTAAAAATGAAATCAATTTTTTATATTCTTTCATTGTCTTTTGGGGTAATTATAGGGAGCTGTAATGTTCCCCAAGCTCAGAACAAAACTGTTACCATCGATCCCAATTACAATCCCGAGGCCAAATTGGATAGCATGGGAATTGTACTCCCCCAACCCCCCACTCCAGTTGCCAATTTTGTCAACTCTGTTCAGACAGGTAATTTACTTTTCCTTTCCGGTAATGGTCCCTTAAAAGCCAATGGAAAATTCATCACTGGCAAACTGGGAGCAGATTTAACCATAGAAGAAGGTTATGAAGCTGCTCGACTCACGGGTATCAATCAACTAGGAGTTCTCAAAAGTGCCCTTGGAGATCTCAGTAGAGTCAAAAGAATCGTAAGGGTAACAGGCATGGTTAATGCTTCCCCCGACTTTACACAACACCCCAGTGTCGTAAACGGTTTTTCAGACCTTATGGTTGCTGTTTTTGGCGAAAAGGGAAAGCACACCCGTGCTGCAGTAGGGATGGGATCATTGCCCTTCAATATTGCGGTGGAGATTGATCTGATCGTCGAAATTGAATAGAACACAATCCCTATGAAAAAAGTGATTTTCCTTTTTTCAATGCTGTGGATTATTGGGATTCAAGCTCAAGATTCCCTTTCCTTCCCATCCAGTGACGCTTTGGAGTACAAAATTGACTCCATTGTCCAGATGGGAATTCAACAAAAGGCCTATCCAGGGGCTCAAGTATTGATTTATAAACATGATGGTATTCGACTGAATAAAAGTTATGGCTTCCATACTTATGATTCCATTGTTCGGGTAGAAAACCATCATCTGTATGACCTCGCTTCCGTAACCAAAATATTGGCCAGTACCCTGGCCTTTATGAAATTGTATGAGCTTTACGATATTGACTTGGATCGTAAGGTTGCGGACTACATTCCACTGATCAAAAACAGCAATAAAAACAACAGCACTTTTCGGGAGGTCCTCAGTCATCAAGCTGGATGGTTGCCCTATATCACTCACCAAAATACCGTAAGGCGTAAAAATGGGAAATTTAGAGCCAGAACCCTTTCCCCTTCAAAAAGTAAACGATACCCTGATCCCCTTTCCGACTCCCTGTTTATCCATAGAAAATATGAGAGAAAAATAATGCGAAGAATTAAAAGGACTCCGGTTGAAAAAATTGGGGAATACCGTTATTCAGGCCTATTATTTTTTCTTTTACCGGGTATGGTTCAGGAAATGAGCGGACAGTCCTTTGAAACATTTCTGGACAGTCATTTTTACAAGCCCATGGGTATAGAACGACTGACATTTAATCCCAGTTTTAAATATTCCAAAGAGGAGATTATCCCTACTGAAAAAGACTCCCTATTCAGGAGAACCTTGGTGCAAGGTTGGGTTCACGATGAAGCGGCAGCTCTCATGGGTGGTGTATCGGGAAATGCCGGATTGTTTGCCAATGCCACTTCTTTGGCCAAATTATTACAGCTATTACTGGACGAGGGTACTTTTGAAGGTAAAAAATATTTGGAGCCAGAGACGGTTAGGCTTTTTACATCTCGGGTCTACCCCCTTTCCGACAACCGTCGCGGTTTGGGGTTTGATAAACCTTCCCTTGACAGCCTTGCTTCGGAACGCTATCCCTCTGAAAAATGCAGTCCTGAGAGCTATGGCCACAGCGGATTTACAGGAAACTTGGTCTGGGTAGATCCTGTTCAACGGTGTTTTATGGTTTTTCTTTCCAATCGGGTTTATCCAACACGCGAACAGAAAAGCCTATATCGTCTCGGCATTAGGGGGCATATTTTGGATGTTGCCCTCCAAGCTAACTAAGGGTTTAGACCCTTACCTCTCTATTACCGGAGTGATCGAAACCTTGGGCTCTTTCGAGTTCCACCATTTTTTCTGGTCGGAAATTTAGGATGAATGCTCTCCGGTTATTAGCCGTAGAATTTCCACGGCTATAATGCAATGTATGTCCATGGTGAATGGCACAAGAACTTGGTTGCAGTGGAACAGCAACACTCTCCTCCTCTGAACCTTTACACTGTAATGCTCCTTTGCCTACGGGCTGAAAATGTTCCCTTAATGGCAGTTTATGGGATTTTGGAGTGTACCACATACAACCGTTATCAAGGGTAGCCTCATCGATGGCAAACCAGATGCTCAATGCTCTTTTATCGGGCATGTCTATCCAATAGGCTGCATCTTGATGCCATGGAGTAGGTTTGTTTGTATGAGGAGCTTTATTGATTAACATATCAAAATCCAAAACCATGTCCTCTCCCAAAAGTTGTTTTGCGATTTGTAAACCCCTTTGATGCATGGGTCGATCGAGTAAAACAGGATAAATCCTTGAGGGAAGCATGATTTGGGTAATGTATTCCACATTTTGATCTTCAGCTCCAGAGAGATCGGATCGTAAATCTGAGATATCGAATTCATTATTAATGAATGCATTGTAGGTATTAGAGTAAAACTCCATTTCATTTGAGTTCAGAAGACTTTCTACTGCCAAAAAACCTTCGGCTTCAAAAGATAAAATTTGTTTGTGGGTAATCATGGTATTTTAATTTAAGTTATTCTTATAAATCTTTGGGCTGTTGTTATTTCTACTAAAAATTAGGTGTTCTTCCCCATTGGCTGTGTTAATCTTTTGAATGTCCCTTACTTCTCCACCTACCATCAAACCCGACTCTGATGCATCCAAATAAGTAAATCCGCCTGAGCCATCACCTAAGAGACAAATCCCTTTAATTGCATCATAGTGACCAAACTTTACCCTTGATGCAGTAAAATTTCCCCCCATGATGATATCTGGTTTCCCATCTTGATTGAAATCCCCTGTGGTCAATCCATAAATGGGTGAAAACTGAGTCTCTTTGGGAAGTGCAGTAATTTTAAATTGGCCGTTGCCCAAGTTTTCTATAAAACTGGTCTCAAAGGTTTTGGCATATAGAACCTTAGAGCCTTTTAATTCCTCGGGGGTAAAGACTTGGTCGATGGTCAAATCGGCGTATTCGCTATACCTTACAAATCTATTTTTTAGGATCGTCAATTGTTGCTGAATATCGTCTTTGGAAAATAGGGGATAATTTTTTCCTTCATCATAACAAGATAGAATGGGATCAACAGAACCATTTTTATCATAATCTTTTGCATAGATGCTAATGGGATGCTCTAGGGAAGTTTTTAGCTGTGAGTTAAGTCCAAAATTTCCAGCCACATAGTCCATATCTCCATCACGATCGAAATCGGCTTGAGCGATAGAATTCCACCAACCATCGGTATCTTTAAATCCTAGCTCCTCTGAAACATTTTTAAAACTTCCATTCTGATTCAAAAATAGGGTGATGGGCATCCACTCCCCTACCAACATTAGATCCATTTGCTTGTCACCATTATAATCAGTCCAAAGGGCATCGGACACCATCCCTATATTTTTTAGGCCTTTGGCCCTATTTTCAGTGACGTCTTTGAATACTCCTTTTCCATTGTTTTCGAGTAAATAGCTGTTGGGTGCATAGGGGTATTCATTGGGTAGGATTCTCCCGCCAACAAAAAGGTCTTGATCGCCATCATTGTCAAAATCTGTGGCTTTTACGACAGATCCACTGGAAGTAAAATCAGGTAAATTGTTTTCTGATTTGACAAAATTTCCTTTTCCCTGATTGATATAAAGTCGGTCTTTAAGGGCAGTATCTGTTTTTTCAAACTCATTTCCACCACTAACTATATAGAGATCCAAGTCTTTGTCACCATCAGCATCAAAAAATAAAGCTCCAATATCCTCAGAGGTAGCATCGGCTTGAAGATCAATTTTATTGGATCTGACAAAACCACTTTGGGTTTGTAAGAAAATTCCTCCAACGGCGCCCTTGGCACCTCCGATAAAAGCATCCTCTAATCCATCTCCATTCACATCGCCTATGGCTAGTTTTGGCCCTAAAGTGGAAAGCATATGTGGAAGCATGATCTCTCTTTTAAAATCGTTGTAGTTGTTTTCTTTATGCGTAAAGTTAATAGGGTTTATCTCCTCAAAAAGTTTGTTTTTAGGTGGATTGCTCCTTTTGACATCAAGAGTGGCGTTCTTCTGAAATAAAGTTAATTTTTGATTGGGTTGAACTGCCGTTATAATTTGCTTTTCTTGATTGGGCCACACCACTTCCACCTCATCAATTATCTTCGAACTACCGATCCCAAAGTTTAGGTTAAAATCTACAGAGGATTGATAACCTCTTGTGTTAAACATTTCCTGAATTTGAGTCATACCTCCCGCGGTAACTTTCAATTTGGCTCCAATACCTAAAGTATTTTTTCCACTTCCCTTTAAAGCTATTTTTATATAATTGTTTTGGGTGAATTTTTCTGAATTGTTTTGGTAGATGAATACTTGATTTTCAAGATTTGTAACTATCAGATCCATATCTCCGTCATTGTCTAAATCTGCATATGCGGCAGCATTTGAAAAGGTTTTCTGGTCAATACCCCAATCATTATTCATTTTGGTAAATGTCAAATCACCATTATTTTTGTAGGTATAGTTTTCCTCTAAAATAGAAGGCATTTTATCAATTAATTCAGTAAGCTTCATTTTCACATTATTCTTTCTTTCATTAATTTTTTCTTGAACTATATAGTTTAAAAAATCCATGTTGGTATAATCTTTTAAATAACCATTGGTGATGAAAAGATCTTTGTAACCATCATTATCTAAGTCGGTAAAAAGCGAAGCCCAACTCCAATCGGTATTGGAAACACCTGAATACTGTCCAATCTCTGAAAAATACTCTCCTCCTCGATTGAGTTGTAACATATTTCTCATCGTCTGATTATAAAAACCATTCTGCTTGAGATGATTAAGTTTTTCATAATTATCCGGACCTGATGTCATTTTAATCCTGTGATTTCCTTCAGGTAGCATATCTAAGGCCATAATATCGGTAAAACCATCATTATTAAAATCAGCAATATCAGAACCCATTGAATATAGTGGTGTATGGCCAATATAGTCTTCCAATCCTTCTGAAAAGGTACCATCTCCATTATTCAGATATAAATAGTCTTGTTCGTTAAAATCATTCGAAACATAGATATCAGCGAATCCGTCATTATTAATATCTGATAGAGCAATACCCAATCCAAATCCGAGAATATTAGAAATTAATCCCGAATCGTCAGTTACATCAACAAATTTACCGTTGTCATTTCTTAATAATTTATCAGAATATGCATAATTTTTTACTTTTTTATGATAATTAGTCATTTTTCCAAGTGTTGAATATTCTAGAACTGAATGATTTAGCACATAAAGATCTAAATCTCCATCATTATCATAATCAAAAAAAGCACCCTGCGTAGTGAAACCCGAATCATCAACTCCATATTTCTTACCCATCTCTGTAAAAGTCAGATCTCCATTATTAATAAATAGCAGATTCCTTCTTTTTTCAGGATTACTCGCTGCAGAACGACATACATAGATATCTACTAAACCGTCACCATTAACATCGGCCATGGTGGTACCAGTATTCCATAGTCCTTCAGCAAAAACTCCTGCATCCTGAGCAATTTCTTTAAATTTAAAATTACCTTGATTAAGATATAATCTACTGCCCACCATATTTCCGGTAAAATAAATATCAGAAAGTCCATCATTATTAATATCACCAATGGATACCCCTCCACCGTAATAAAAATTACCATAGGTCAAAACATTAAAAGATTCGGTATACTGAAGAGGATTTCTAAATTTTATTCCTGTAAAACTAGAAGGCATTAATGTAAACATTTTATCACTGGAGGGGGCACATGAAATAAAGACCATGAATGAAGAAAGAAATAGCATCTTTAAAAAAGAATTTATTTTCATAGTGATACTTTAATTTACAATATTAGAGATAAAACATTGAAAAAAAAAGCCTGTAATAATACAGGCTTTTTTTCAATGTATATAAAAATATTTTAGAAGTTAGGTCCTTCAATATCCCAATAGAGTCGTGTACTAACCAAATCTTCGCCTCCAAGGGCCTGAACAGCTCCTGCGTATCCAGTTGGATTATTAGTTCTCTCGTTTTGATTAAATAACATCCTCTTGATAAACCCATCGGCTGGAATTAATCCAGTGTCAGGCTTACTGCTGTTCTGGTAGTTATAAGGAAGTTTAGGATAACCTGTTCTTCTGTGGTCAACCCATACTTCTATAGTATTTCCATATGAAGCAATCCATTTCTGAGTCATGATTTTTTCAAGCTTTTCTTCGTTAGTTCCAGCTTCATCCCAAGCAACCGTAGCTGTTATTCTGGAAGTAAAATCATTAATCGGACCTTCTGCCGTAGGGTCATCATAATCTAGTGGAGTTTTTGTATTGTCAGCTAAATAATCAGCAGCTCCACTGACGCCCCAATATTCAAAAGAAAGGTTAACTCCAGTTTCATAATGTTGTTGTGCAGTAAGTGGTGTAGACCATCCTCTTAGATTAGCCTCAGCTAACATAAAGTGAACTTCTGCAGCATCAAAGAATCTTCTGTGAGTTACGTCTTTGAAGTTTTCACTAATTGTTGACATTACGATTCTATCACCCTTTGCCAACAATTGTGCTCCGTTTCTTATTCCCTTATAAGGAAAGTCGGGATGATCGGCTACCAATGACATATCAGTAACTGGTTCAAAGTAAGCTGTAACTCTTGGATCATCATACCCTCCTAGAATAGACTCCATAGTGGCACTCATACGAGTATCACTCCAAGAAAAGCAAATACGTGCCTCTTTATAAATACCTCCATATAGGAATAAGTCGAAATTCTCAGAATTTTCGTCAATCAAACCTCCAGGATCGCTTATTGCTTTATCTGCTTGTGTTTTTGCTAAAGTAGGATCTACATTAACAAGTCTCATTGCCAACTGCAATCTTAAAGAATTTGCATATTTAATCCAGTGAGGAACACTACCACCGTATATAGCATCAAAATTTTTGAATTGCGCGTAAGATGTATTTGCAGAGAAAGTGGAAACAATTGCGTCCAAATCACTAAAAAAGTTATTGTACAGTTCTGGCTCACTATCGTATGCAACATCTCCTTGAGTACCATAGTTAGAATAAATAATTGGCCCATGAATGGCAGCTACTCTTGACATTGCTGTAACCTCAATGAGCTTAGCCCATTGGACAAACATATCTTCTCCGTCTGCCGCAGCAATTTCTTTAACTTGTTTGGATGGAGCCATAACCCTATTGTACATGTTATTCATGTAAGGATTGTTCCAAACGGGTACGTAAGTAGTGTTGTTAACACCTCCAACAAAAGGAGTTGGAGTTGCAAGATGTCGAACAAATGAATCATTCATCAAATTATGTTCGATTTGATCTCCAATCAATGGAGCAATCATAGTAGGGTAGTATGCTCCAATATGATTTTTGTTTTGCTTTAATGATTCAGAAGAAATCTGATTGGGGTTAGTATTTAGCTCTGCAAAATCATCAGTACAGGCATTAAAAAATACTAAACTGAGAGCAAGTAAAAAGTAATTTATTTTGTTATTCATCATTTAAATATTTAAAATGTTAATCTTAAGTTCATACCAATTGTTCTTGTAGAAGGAAGATTGAAATTATCTAAACCAAATAAAGATGCTCCTGTATTCATTGATAATTCTGGATCAAAAGGTGCCTCAGCACTATAGAATAAATTGTTACCAATTAATGAAAGTGAAGCGGCCTCTAAAGGAAGACCCAAAGAAGCAGTATCAATATTATACGCTAAAGATAATTGTGAAAGTCTTATATTGGTTCTGTCATAAACGTAAGGCTCACTAATTCCATTACGATCTCCAATACCGTTATTTGAATACCATACGGCAGGATCAGCAGTTGTTACTGCATTTCCATTTGGATCAACTCCATTAATTGGAACACCACCACGATCTCTATCTATTGCTGACCTTAAGGAGGTACCGGATCCATTCAACATCTGTTCAGTTTTTGAAAAAACTTTTCCTCCGAATCTTCCATTTATAATAAATCCAGCCGAAAACTTATCACCGAAAGTGAAGTTATTGGACCATCCAACACTTAACTTGGGCTCAGCATTACCTGCAAGATTCTCAGGAGATGCCGTGTCATTTAATTTTAATGGCTCACCATTGGCACTCATTTTAATTCTCCCTTGATCATCTCTATCAAATCTACTAACATAAAAATCTCCGATAGAACCCCCCGCAACCATTCTTGATCCAAATCCTTCTCCAGCACCAGTTGATAAATTATTTAAATCGGGGTGTATTTCAACTATTTTATTTTGATTCTGAGTAATGTTAACAATAGAAGACCATGTAAAATTGGATTTTTCTATAATATCTCCTCTAAGACTAATTTCAACTCCATTGTTTGTTATTTTACCAGCATTAACGAAATACGTAGTATATCCAGAACCAGATGGTGCGCTTAGGCGTAAGAATTGGTCTGTGCTTGTTATGTCATAAACAGCAAGGTCAATTCCAAATCTATTATTAAATAACCTTAAGTCCAATCCAAACTCTGTTGTTTCAATCATCTCTGGTTTTAGATCTGTAAATGGCTTTTGAGTATTCCTATTTACATTACCAGCAGCAGTTACACTATTTTGAGGATTTACAACATTGAAGGGGACTTCATTACCAACAGAGGCAGAGGAAACTCTTACCTTTGCAAAACTTATAGCTTCTGGTAAAGTAACTAATTCAGAAATAATTGCTGAAAGACCATAAGAGGGATAAAAGTAAGACTCATTACCAGTAAGTGCAAGAGTTGAAGCGTAATCATTTCTACCAGAAACGTCTAAAAATATTGCATCCTTAAATCCGATAACAAAGTTACCGAACAAAGCTTGTTTCTCAACTCTACTTCTCAAAGTAGATGCAATCTGATTGGTAGTGTGAACATTCTGGAAATTGAATTCATTGGCATAGAATAGCCCTGGATTCCCTGTATTAACACTTACTCCATCACCGAAAGTAGTTTTTTGTAGTGAGGCTCCTAGCACTGCATTAAGAGTTAAATCTTCTGTGATATTTTCACTGTAATTTAAGATCGCATCTGTGTAAAATAATTCATCAGTATACTTAGCATATTCCCACTTACCATTGGGAGATACGTTAGTTGGATTGGAATAAGCAGCATGTCTTTGTTCGTTTACCTTGCTTGAAAAATCGTAACTAGCTCTCGCTTGAAATGATAAATTGTCAGTTATAGCGTATGAAATATTCAAACTTGAGATAGCTCTTTTGATGCTGTCCTCACTAGGCTGATTGTTCATTATCCAATAGGGATTGGACAAAAAGTGATAATTAAAAGGGAAATTTTGTTGCATTACCCCATCTGATCCCAAAAATTCATAATTTTTAAAATCGTTGAAATCTCTCTCCCTAGGGTGCATATATAGTGCCGTCAATGGATTCAAATAGTATCCAGCAGGTGCTCTATTGTCAGTGTTTTCATCTGTCAAAAGGATATTTGAGGTAATGGTCATTTTATCATCAAGGAACTTGGTTGATTGTTTAAATGAAATATTATTTTTTTGATATTTAAAATTTTCCATTATTCCAGATGAGGTAGTATTGTAATAGGAAAAATATGCTTTAGTCCTTTTTCCTCCACCACTAATAGAAACAGAATTAACATAATTCACTCCAGTTTGAAAAAAATCTTCTACAAAACTTGAATCATAGTTTCCAGAAGTTGAATCCCAGCTGTTTTGACCCCCGCTAGCGCCGTAAGTATATTGCAACTCTGGAAGTTCAATAACGTTTTCAAAAGTAACACCTGAATTGATGGTTACTTTAGTTTTACCTTCTTCACCGGATTTGGTAGTAATTAGTATTACTCCATTAGCTCCTTGACTTCCGTATAGTATTGAAGCGTTGGCACCTTTTAGGATGTTTACGCTTTCAATGTCATCGGGGTTGATTTGAGATAAACCATCACCTGCGTCAGCGCCACCCCATGTGCCTGGCTGCGAGCTTCGATTGTTAACAATAGGAACACCATCAATTACAATAAGGGGCTGACTATCTCCACTCAAGGACTTATTACCCCTGAGAACAATTCGAGTTGATCCACCAGCACCTGAAGTACTTTTTCTGACTTCTATACCAGCAGCACGACCAGTTAAGCTGTTCGCGAAACTTATGTCTCTAGCTTGAACTAAATCCTCTGACTTGACTGTTTGACTTGCATAGGTTAGCGTTTTTTCTTCTCTTTTAATACCTAATGCAGTTACGACAATCTCATCTAGCGCATTTCCCTCTTGAAGAGATACATTGTAATTGGAGTCAGAACCAACAACAACTTGTTGAGATTCATAACCTACAAAACTGATTTCAATTGTTGTGCCCTGATCAGCAGAGATAGAGTAATTTCCATCGAAATCGGTTGTGGATCCATCATTTGTTTCAAGAACAATAATAGTAGCGCCAGGTAGTGGCACTCCGTCTTGATCAGTTACTGTACCATTTACAGTTTGTTGTGCAATAATCAAACCACTGAATACTAGACATAGGCTCAAAAATGCATGTTTAATAGTTTTTTGTTTCATCATAATTTAGTTAGTTATAAAAATCTATAATAATCATTATAGAACACCAATATAGTAAACAAATTTTAAATGTTAAAGTTTTCTTATTTAAATGTTAAAGTTTTCTTGTTTAAATGCTAAAGTTTTCTTATAAAATATTTTTTAAACTCTTGATTTAAAACGACGCTCAGAAGAGTCATTCACTTTAAATGACTTTATAAAATTATTATTGTAATTTGGATAATTATTATTATAAATTAATTGATTCTATGAAAATTAAGCTTATCCGATTCTCATTCATAATCTTTGTTTTAATTTTTTATGTAAGATTTAATTTATTTTTGACTGCCCAAGAACAAAAAATAAGTGAGGAGAAAGTTGATTTTCCAACTTATTATTTTGGAGACCCCAATCCACTGCCTGCTTTTGTTTTTAATCCCAAAATATACCCTTATCACAAATTTCAGGGCTATGAGTTTGAAAAGACCAAAAAAAGTCTCAAAGTCGTTACACTTGAAAACGATTGGATTGAAGTACAGGTTTTCCCAGAGGTCGGTGGAAAAGTATGGAGTGCCGTTGATAAGAGTAACGGCAATGAATTCATTTACAAAAACGAGGTGGCCAAATTTAGGAATATCGCCATGCGTGGCCCATGGACATCGGGAGGGATAGAGTTTAATTTTGGCGTGTTCGGTCATCATCCCGGTACAGGTACTCCGACAGACTATCGGTTAGATGAACGTCCGGATGGCAGTGTGATGTGTACCGTTGGCGGTATTGATTTGCCTTCTAGAACCCAATGGCGGGTTAAAATAATCTTGCCCGAAGGCCAAAGTGCTTTTACCACCCAAGCGATATGGTACAATCCCACAGACACAGAACAAGCTTATTACAATTGGATGACTGCAGCCGCTGCCGCTCAACAAGATCTGGTGTTCTATACCCCCGGTGATCAGTTCCTCACCCACGGAGGAATGGCAAAGCCTTGGCCCAAAGACCCCCTCAACAGGGATCTTTCTCACTACAACCAAAATAATTTTGGCCCCAGCAAATCCTACCATGTGATTGGAGAATACAACGATTTTTTCGGAGGCTATTATCAGAATAGTGACATAGGTTTTGGCCATTGGGGGCGATATGACGAAATCCCTGGGCAAAAATTGTGGCTTTGGAATCTCTCCCGAGCTGGAGGAATTTGGGAAGACCTCCTCACCGATACCGATGGACAATACATAGAATATCAGGCAGGAAGACTTTATGTTCAATATTTCCCTGGAGAGGAAAACCCCATCAGCCAAGCCACTTTTGATCCTCATCTGACCGACCAGTGGACCGAGGTATGGTTTCCCGTAAAGGAAATTGGAGGGATCAAAGAGGCCTCCCCCTTTGGTGCGATGAATGTCGTTGAAACTGAACATAAATTAGAAGTAAAAATCAATGCTTTTAAAACGGCTACCACCCAAGTAACCCTCTCCGCATCAGGAAAAAACCAAAGTCAATCTTTGGAAACCGTCCCTAATGGCACCTATACTCTCACTTTCCTCAAACCATCGGCTGACTACACCATTGATGTCCCCGGTTTGGAACTGCACTATGACCGACAACCCCCCTTGATCAAAAGACGCTTTGATAATCCCGAGGTAATTGCTCAAAATACCTTAGAGAAAACTTTTTTAAAGGCCAAAGATGCCCAAAGGTATAGGGATTACCCATTGGCAGAGGAATTGCTCACGCAGATTCTACAAGAAGACCCCCTCCATCTCGAAGCGAGAAAAGAATTGGCTTTCCTCTATTACAGAAATGGTGATTACGACCAATCACTGTCCATTGTCAATACAGGTTTACAAATCGATGCCTATCACAACGGACTCAACTACACAGCGGGGATAGCCTATATGGCAGAAAAAGACTGGATCAATGCCAAAGAACACCTGGGCTGGGCGGCCCGATCCGTAGCTTATCGTTCATCGGCTAACAGTTTGCTGGCGCAAATCCATCTTATTGAAAAAAAATTAGGCGATGCCCAACACTACAATGACATTGCCCTAAAATTTAATACCGAAAACATCAATGCCCTTTCACAAAAAGCTCTCCTTTATCGAAAGATGAACGATAAAAAAAATGCCCTCAAAACCCTTTCAGCAATTGAAGCCATTGACCCTATCAATCATTTTGTGGTCTATGAAAAATATTTACTGGGTGAAAATGACCAAAAAGCGGTCATCGATTCCCATCGATCCGAGTTTCCCCATCAAACCTTCATGGAATTGGCCTTGTTTTATCACAATAGAAACCATAATGCTGAGGCCATTAATATTTTGGAAATGGGTCCAAAACATCTGCTCAACTCCCTCTGGTTGGCCTATCTCAAACAAGACCGAGCTGCACTCAGTTCTCTAGAGAAGGAATCCATTGCTTTTGTTTTTCCGTTTAGAAGAGAAAGCCTAAACATGCTCGATTGGGTAACAACGAATCATTCCTCCTGGAAAGCTCGGTATTTATTGGGCCTCAACCTATTGGGCCGATCACAGACCAACAAAGGCATTGAAATTTTTAGGGATTTGGGACAAACCCCCAACGACCCCCTCTTCTATTATATCAGAGGAATGTTATTTAAAGAGCATCAAAAGGCTGGATACGAAAAAGATTTGCAATATGCCTATCAGCAGTCCCCCAACAATTGGCGGTATGCCTTTTCGCTGGCCGAAGATCATTTTAAATCCGGAAATCCATCAGTGGCTTTAAAGATCATTCAAAAAACCTACAAACAAGACAATGACAATTATTTCGCAGGGATGCTTTTGGCACAAGTACTCAATCAACTGGAAGATTATGACAAGGCCATCGAACTGCTTAAAAAGCTAAGAATTTTACCCTATGAGCACGCTACCGAAGGCCGTAAAATATACACCGATGCCTATATGGGCAGTGCATTGAGCTATATTTCCAATAATGAGTACAATCAAGCCCAATCGAGATTGGAAACGGCCTTGCTTTGGCCCGAACATTTAGGGGTAGGAAAACCCTTTGATCCGGAAGAACGGCTCCAAAAATTTCTAATGGCCTACCTCCATGAACAAAAAGGCAGCAAAGGGGCAATGCAATCTGCATTGGAGGAAGTGGCGGAATATTCTAAAGCGCAACTTTTTAGTCCCTCCAAAAATCACCTCTTGGGAATTTATGCCCTACAACAAATACGAGGAGAAGAAGAGGTACAGCAATTTATTGGCCAATTGTTGGCCACCGATCACGGAGCCACCCCTTCTACCCAGGCGTTGATTCAATTTTATTACAAAAACCCTAAAGTAGAATGGAGTAAGGCTTTTGTGATGAAATTGGCCACCTTCTTAGAGTCGATCTGAAGGTTCAATTTTTTAAGCCCAGTTTTTGGCTGATGTAATTGCCTACATTTCGCCCTTGTTTTAGGCCTTCGTCAATGGCTTTACGGTAGTGAATCCCACCGTACAACCTGCTGACAGCTGCTTCCTCTGCTGCATGATTGAAGGAGCGGTAGGAACGAATGGGCAAATCATAAGGCAATTCGGTATCGTCATCAAAGGCAATATTATCCCCAAAAAAATCAGTAAGAATCACAGAGGCAGCTCCTGAAACAACAGAATGGCCACTGGTGTATTCAGGAAAGGGAGGGGTTTGTAGCAGGGGATACCAATTTTCATCCAACACTTTATTGATAAGGGTTTCGGGACGGATAAGGTTGCTTCTGTATTTTTCGTCCCAGCAACTGATAAAAGCATCTGCAATGGCAAGTGCTACCTTGGCATAAGCCGCAACCGTAGTATGAACATCGGCTTGGCGATTTCGGGAAACGATTTTGGTGATACCGATCCAATGGGCACCAGGACTGATTTTTTTAAGGGCAAACATCACATGGCCCTTATGGGTGGAAACATAGGGGTTGCAATCCCAAAATTTGGCAATTTCCTCCCTTTCATCCGCTTCCTCATTTTGCTGTATGTCTTTGACCACCTCATATACCTCTATCAACTCATTGTAGAAATCGGATTCGGGCTCCATCGAAAAAGGGGGTGGAGGCTCGGGTTGAAATTGTTCGGAAGAAGTCAGTATAAAAGGTCGGAGTTTGCTCCAATGGGGTTCAATCCCATCCATATAGTCTGGTGGGGTGGGTTGCCATCGGGAAGGACTGTCATAGTCCACATAAAATTTGGGATAGGTTCGGGTTTGTTTGTAATGGTCTTGATCATACCAGGCTTTGACCTCTCCCACCACTTGGAGGGCATAGGCATGGGAGGAGGCGTACACATTTGGGTTTTGTTCTTTCCATCCTTGGTACAATCCATCCATATATTCGGCCATCCTGTTCACCGAAAAAATCAAACTTTTTCCCACTTCCAGATAGGCGATCAAGGCAGCAAGCTTGGGGTTGACCAAACTATCATTTGCTAAAGAAACGCCTTTAAAATCTCTCAGCACCCCTTTTAAAGTGCCGTGGGGATTGTCTTTTTCCTGTGCTAAAATCTCATAGGCCGCCAAATTGGCATAGGCATATACCCTACTGGCCAAAGGGGGCGAAAAAATATCGTGAACCATCACCGAGGTCAACTGATCTTGCGCCTGATGAAAATCCTCCGATAAAATTTCAATGGGTGAATACTGCCTTTGACAATGGGTAAATCCCAAAATAAAGGCAAGCATCACCAAAAATGATATTTTGTATAATTTCATAGTAGCCGTTGGTTGGTGTGGTGTTTTTACGAATTTCAAAATTAGTTAATTTTTTTTCCTTTCTATGACTGTTGAATCGCCTGTTTTTTGAAAATAATCAATCAACTTAAAGCAGTTATAATAATTTCGCTTCCTCCCGCCTTTGGACTGATTTTTTTATGTCTGAAATGCATTAATTTTTATAGTAAATCTTTTAATTATGCCCCTACTTAAAATCTTACGTTTTGCTCTTTTTGTATGCGTTAGTGTCTGGATCACCGCTTGCGGTAGTTTAAAAATCGATCCACCCCAATCGAAAAAAACCCCTCGTCCTCCAAATGTAGCTTCCAACAAATATTCCCAAACCAGGGGAATGGGAAACTAAAACTCAGCAGATAAATTGCTTTGGCTATCGACGGATAAATGAAAGGTTTCTTTTGAGGCCCTCGTATCGGGTTCTTTTGACCGCACTGTTTTTAAAGATTGTATCAAAGGTAGCTTGGGTCAGTTCTTGCCAGTCTTTTTGGGTATAGTCCAGTAGTTCGGGTTGCGGGTCGAACAAGGGCTCTTTGTGGGATTTGGAAAAGCGATTCCAAGGACATACGTCTTGGCAAACATCACATCCAAAGGCCCAATCGTCCATTTTGTTTTGAAACTCGGTGGGGATTTGATCCTTAAGCTCTATGGTGAGGTAGGAAATACATCTACTAGCATCAATATCATAAGGGTTCAAGGCCTCAGTCGGACAGGCATCAATACAGGCGGTACAGCTTCCGCAATGGTCGGTAACCGGCGTGTCATATTCCAATTTAAGGTCAAGGATCAATTCGGCGATAAAAAAGAAAGACCCTACCTTTTGGGTGATCAGGTTAGTGTTTTTACCCATCCATCCCAAACCGCCTCGTACGGCCCATGCCTTGTCCATCACCGGAGCAGAATCGACAAAAACCCGGCCATTGACCTCCCCTATTTGCTCTTGTAGGGTTCTAAAAAGTTGTTTGAGCTTGTCTTTGATCACAAAATGGTAGTCAGTGCCATAGGCGTATTTGGAAATTTTAGGAGCCCCTCCCACTTGTTGCGCTTCGGTGTAGTAGTTGAGCAAGAGAGAGACCACACTTTTGGCACCAGGAACGAGCTGTCTGGGATCCAAACGTTTGTCAAAATGGTTCTCCATATAGGCCATCTTGCCGTGTTTGCCCGCTTTGAGCCATTCTTCCAAGCGCGGGGCCTCCTCCTCCAAATAATCGGCCTTGGAAATTCCACAGGAGAGGAACCCCAGATCTTTGGCGGCAGACTTGATAAGGGTTGTATTTTGAGATAAAGACATCATTTTTCTTAAATCTAAAGCATTTAATATTTGAGACAAATGCAATTTAAGAGAAAAAACAAAGAGGTGAAATAAAAAATTCCTTATTAACTATATTTATTAATGTTTAGAAGTTTGATAATATGCTGACTATAATGATTTGAAAAGCGGATAAGAAATTATCACAAAGTTCAATCCGACTGCAATGTGATCCATTATAGCAATAAGGTTGAAAAAACTTAGAACAACCCCCCTTGATTGTCCTTGATCCTACCGAGATGTTTGTAGGCCAACGCGGTCACTTCTCTTCCCCGCGGTGTTCTAACCAAAAAACCTTCTTGGATCAAGAATGGCTCATAGACCTCCTCTATGGTTTCATCATTTTCAGAAACAGCAGTGGCCAATGTGGTAATGCCCACCGGTCCTCCTTTGAATTTATCTATAAGAGTAGTGAGTATTTTATTGTCCATCTCATCAAGGCCATGGGCATCCACATTCAGAGCATTAAGGGCATATTGAGTTATCTCAATATCAATTTTTCCGTCTCCTTTGATTTGTGCAAAGTCCCTGACCCTTCTGAGCAGACCATTGGCAATTCTAGGGGTACCCCTGCTCCTACCGGCAATCTCAATGGCAGCTTGTGAGGTAATGGCGACATTAAGGATGGCGGCACTGCGCTCCAGTATGGTGGACAAGAGTTCAGTATTGTAGTATTCCAATCGGCTGGTAATTCCAAAACGAGCACGCATGGGGGCAGTCAGCAGTCCAGATCGCGTTGTGGCACCTACCAAGGTAAAGGGGTTGAGGTTTATCTGAACTGTTCGCGCGTTGGGTCCGGTTTCGATCATGATATCGATCTTATAATCCTCCATCGCCGAGTAGAGGTATTCCTCTACGATGGGACTGAGACGGTGGATTTCGTCGATGAATAAAATATCTCTGGGTTGGAGATTGGTCAGCAGACCTGCCAAATCTCCTGGTTTGTCCAGTACAGGACCAGAGGTCATTTTGATACCTGCTTCCAACTCACCGGCCAAAATATAAGCCAAGGTTGTTTTTCCCAAACCCGGAGGGCCGTGAAAAAGCGTGTGGTCCAAGGCTTCCTCTCTTTGATTGGCTGCAGCAACAAATACTTTAAGGTTTTCCAGAATGCTCTCTTGTCCCGCAAAGTCATCAAAACTTTCTGGTCGTAAAGCTCTGTCAATGTCTTTTTCCTCTGGACTAAGTTGGTCTCCCGATGGGTCTAAAAACTCATTCATCTCTAACAAAGATAAATGTTTTAACGCTTAAATTTTAAAACCTTTGGAAATGTGCTCCAAACCAGAGAAGTCGATCAGTTTAAGGAATTTTCCATTGAGTAATATTAAACGTCTATGCTCAAAATCTTTTAACATTCTAATGGTCGGTTCCACGGTAACCCCCACATAATTGGGATCTCTTATTTCTCACCAACCGAACATGCTCTAAAAATAACGACAGTTGACGCAACCGAAAATTGTATGTATATCAATGAGAATAGGGTACAAAAAAAGCTGCTTTAGGGCAGCTTTTTTTGTTTGGTTTCTTATTTACTTAGTGTTGGAGTTCTTCTTCTCCTTCTTTTAATGGAATGTGTTGAGGAACAAAATCCTCATCGTGTCCGGGTTTGGAATAGTCGTATGCCCAGCGGTGTACTTCGGGAATTTTCCCTTCCCAGTTGCCGTGAATGTGCTTGATGGGTGCTGTCCACTCTAAGGTGTTGGAACGCCAAGGATTCTGTTCTGTAGGCTTTCCGTAAAAAATACTGTGGATGAAGTTGTAGAGGAAGACCAGCTGTGCTGCTCCTACAATCAAAGCGAAAATTGTAATCACTACGTTGATATTGGCCAAATCATCAAAATAAGGGAAAGCAGTGTTGGTGTAATACCTTCTGGGAAGTCCGGCCATACCGATAAAGTGCATGGGGAAAAAGACCCCGTAGGCACAAATGGCAGTGACCCAAAAATGGAGATAACCCAAGTTTTTGTTCATCATGCGCTTGAACATTTTGGGGAACCAATGGTAAACCCCAGCAAACAAACCATAAAGTGCTGAGATACCCATCACCAAGTGGAAGTGGGCTACAACAAAATAAGTGTCATGAACATTAATGTCTAAGGTACTGTCTCCCAAAATAATTCCAGTCAACCCTCCAGAGATAAAGGTAGAAACCAAGCCAATGGAAAACAACATGGCAGGGTTGAGCTGCAGGTTTCCTTTCCAAAGGGTGGTGATATAATTGAAGGCTTTCACCGCAGAAGGGATGGCAATCAATAGTGTAGTAAAAGTAAATACCGATCCTAAAAATGGATTCATTCCTGAAATGAACATATGGTGTCCCCATACTATGGTGGATAAGAAGGCAATGGCCAAAATGGAAGCAACCATGGCACGGTATCCAAAAATAGGTTTTCTCGAATGAGTAGCTATAATTTCGGAAGTGATCCCTAGGGCAGGCAGTAGTACTATGTATACCTCAGGATGTCCTAAAAACCAAAAAAGGTGCTCATACAATACGGGTGATCCTCCTTGATAATGCAAGACTTCTCCTTGAATAAAAATATCGGATAGGAAAAAGGAAGTTCCAAAACTTCTGTCCATGATCAACAACAAGGCGGCTGACAAAAGCACTGGGAAGGAAACCACACCTATAACGGCAGTGATAAAGAAAGCCCAGATGGTCAAAGGCAATCGACTCATGGTCATCCCTTTGGTTCTGAGGTTCAATACGGTAACAATATAATTCAACGATCCCAAAAGAGAAGAGGCGATGAAAATGGCCATAGAGACCAACCATAGCGTCATCCCCAAACCAGAACCGGGTTGGGCTTGAGGTAAGGCACTCAATGGAGGGTAAATGGTCCAGCCTGCTGCTGCAGGTCCTGCCTCCACAAAAAGGGACAATACCATGATAACACTGGATAAGAAAAACAACCAGTAGGAAATCATGTTGAGTAATCCAGAGGCCATATCTCTTGCTCCGATTTGTAATGGAATGAGAAGGTTACTGAAAGTTCCACTCAGTCCTGCTGTAAGGACAAAGAAAACCATAATGGTTCCGTGGATGGTTACCAGTGCCAGATATACATTGGGATCCATGACCCCGTCAGGAGCCCATTTTCCCAATAAGGCTGACATGATGCCCATAGGCTGTTCTGGCCAAGCCAGTTGTAATCGGAACAATAGAGACATGGCTATCCCGATGATTCCCATGAATAGTCCCGTGATCAAGTATTGCTTTGAGATCATCTTATGATCTTGACTGAAAACATACTTGGTAATGAAGGTTTCTTTGTGATGATGTCCGTGATCCTCTTCGTGTACTTGCGCTGCTGCTGTTGACATGATCTAATTTTTTTTTATAGGTTATTGAATGACTTCCGCAAAGGTTTGCTGATCGTCCATCCATTTTTGAAATTCTTCAGGTGTTTCTACGACAATTTTCATCTGCATGTTGTAATGCGAAGCACCACAAATTTTATTACAAAGTAACAAATAATCGAAGACATATGGCTCTAATGCTTCTTCTCCTTTTGCTAAGAGTTCTTGGCTGTTTTCTCTTCGGATGGCATTGATCTTTTTGACCTTGGACTTGATGTCATCTGTTTGACGCATTTCTTCTGTAGTGACAGTAGGAACAAAAGCAAATTCTGTAATCATTCCGGGAACACAATTCATTTGAGCTCTGAAATGAGGCATGTAGGCTGAATGCAATACATCCTGGGAACGCATTTTAAAAATGACCTCCCTACCAGCAGGCAAATGCAATTCTTGAACCACTACATCGTCAAAGCCGTTGGGGTCAGTCGCATCGATTCCCACAAGATTTTTACCGTCAAAGTCTTGTAAAAAACGAACGTTAGCGTCGCCAAGGACACCATCCTCTCCAGCATATCTTGCTTTCCAATTGAACTGCTGTGCATACAATTCTACTACCAGAGCATCCTCATTCTCCTCTACCGACATGATATCGGTCCAAGTATAAAGTCCATAAAGAATCAGTCCAGCCAAAGCAATCACAGGAATAATGGTCCAAATGGCCTCCAAACGGTCATTGTCTGCATAGAATAAAGCTTTTTTGCCCTTTTCACCCCTGTATTTATAGGCGAAATAATGTAAAAGAGCTTGGGTAACGGTTTGGGTAAAAAAGATGATGGCAAATGAAATCCACATCAGATTATCATACTCTATACCATGCTCTGAGGAGGCATCGGGCAGTAAGACATCCCCCCACTTCCAAAAAGAAAACAGGGTGATAGCGTAAATAAATATCAAAAAAGCAAACATCAATTGGCCATTCCAACGATTGTCATCGTCATCAGCAATTTGTGTATTCTCTTTTTTGGCTTGTGACAATTCAAATATCTTAGTGATTTGCCAAATGGAAATCGCAATCAATACTAAAACTACAAGTGTCAATAATATCGTCATTTATCCTGCCATTAATTGATTAATAATGAAAACGCTCACTTTCTCCCATCAGGGGATCTCCTGAAGCATGAAGTGGTGCTTTCGAAATTTCTTTAAATACCACAAAAATGAATAAACCAAAGAAGAAGGCAAACCCTCCCAATTCGGCAATACCGATAAACCACTGGTCACCGACTGCCGAAGGCATAATCATATTGAAAACGTCTATATAATGTCCCAAGAGTATAACGATTCCCGTCATTACGATGAAATAATTCATTCGTTTGTAATCGCTATTCATCAAGATCAGTAGTGGGAAAATAAAATTCATGGCCAACATACCGAAAAACGGCAAGTTGTAATCCTCAATTCGGGTAATGAAATAGGTAACCTCCTCAGGAATGTTGGAGTACCAGATGAGCATGAACTGAGAGAACCACAAATAGGTCCAAAAAATACTAATTCCAAACATGAATTTTCCTAAATCATGGATGTGGCTGTCATTGACTTTCTCCAGATACCCTTTGGATTTGAGGTAAATGGCAACCAGTGCAATGGTAGTAATTCCAGAAACAAACATACTGGCAAAAACATACCAACCGAATAGGGTACTGAACCAGTGTGGATCAATAGACATGATCCAATCCCAAGACATCATGGATTCGGTCACAATAAAGAAGACCAAAAATCCGGCGGAGATTCTAAAGTTCTTTTTGTGGTTGGATATATCAGTTGCTTGGTCTTGGGCTAAAGAAAATTTTCTGGAAAAGTAACGATAGGTCGTCCAACCAGCGATATAGAACAATGCACGCATTAAAAAACCAGGGACATTGAGAAAGCCTACTTTACCTTGTATGAGTTTGTCGTGGGCCACCACTTCAGGATCCATCCAAATGAATAGGTGGTTGAAGTGCATACCTGAAAGGGCAAGGATAACAAAAACGACCAATGAACCGGGCAATAAATAGGCCGTAATTCCTTCCATGACCCTAAAAAGAGCAGGAGACCAACCGGCTTGGGCTGCACGATTGACGGCGTAGAACGCCAATGTACCAAGAGCAATCATCATAAAGAAAAATGCTGCTACGTATAGGGCTGCCCAAGGTTTGTTTTGTAATTGGTGGAGTAAGTGCTCCCCGTGGTGATCTTCGCCATGCTCTTCCCCATGAGAGGAGGCAGCTTCGTGATGATCGTCGTGAGCTTCCCCGTGATCTGCACCGTGCCCATCATGGTGGACATCAGCCACCATAGCTTGGGCTTCTTCAACTGTATCGGGGGAAGTCAGAAAACCATAAGTCAAACCTAAAAATCCAACGACCATCAAAATGATGGAGAAGTTTCTTAATTTATTTGTAAAAGTGTACATACCGTTTTCCAATAAATTATTTAATTAGGTTCTTTCTCAACTCCATGACGTGCTGAGCAATCTGCCATCTTTCGGTGGCATTGACTTGTCCTGCGTGCGATCCCATTGCATTCCTACCATACATCAGAACATGGTAAATGCTTCCGGGGGTAATGTCGCGGTTGGCATAACTGGGAACCCCCAGGTATTTTTCTCGGGTCATCAGAATTCCTTGTCCGTCGCCTTTGTTGCCATGACATACTGCACAATAGATTCCGTATAGTTCTTTTCCTTGCTTGCCATTTTCAGCACTCACTTGAATCGGAGATTTCAGTTCTGCTTTGGCTGCTTCATAGCCTTCATTGGAGTCCGAATAATCATAGGGTACCCAACCTCGGTTGATAGAACCCTCAACGGGAAGCTGCGCTTCAATACCATTGGCGAAAGCATCCGAATCTGCATAGGTTTCGTAACCTACAGGTTCGTACATATTGGGAAAATACTGGTAATTGGGTTTGGAAGGGTTAAAGCAAGACTGCATGCCCAAAAGCAATACCATGATCGATCCAAAAGCAATAGTTCTATTCATCATCTTCTGTTTTTTCAATGATTTGAATGTCAATGGCTCCTGTTTTTTTCAACAGTGACTTTAGATCTTTTTCGTTGTCGTGTAACTCAATTTCGACCAAAAATTTATCATCTGTGGTCAATGGATTTGGATTTTCGGCCACTTTGAAAGGCCAAAGTTTACTTCTTAAGTAAAAGGTGATCACCATCAAGTGGGCTGCAAAAAATACGGTCATCTCGAACATGATGGGGACAAATGCTGGCATGTTTTCCAAATAAGAAAAACTGGGCTTCCCTCCAATGTTTTGAGGCCAATCAACGATCATGATGTAGTTCATCATCATCACAGCTACCGAAAAACCAATACATCCATAAATAAAGGCCATAATCGATATACGAGTTTCGGCCAAGCCCAGGGCTTTGTCCAAACCATGCACTGGAAAAGGGGTGTAAACCTCTTCGATGTGGTGTTTTTCATCACGGATCGATTTCACTGCCGATAACAGTACGTCATCGTCATCGTATAAAGCGTGTATTACTTGGTTACTGCTCATTCGCCGTCTCTTAGTTTCTTATATTTCTCACCGGAGGATTTCAAGATAGTTTTTACTTCTGCCTGCGCAATGACAGGGAACGTTCTGGAGTAGAGTAAAAACAATACAAAGAAAAATCCAATGGTTCCTATGAAAATTCCTATGTCCACAAAAGTGGGAGAGAACATCGTCCATGAGGAAGGAAGATAGTCCCTGTGTAAGGAAGTTACAATGATAACAAATCGCTCGAACCACATGCCTATGTTTACCACTATGGAAATGATAAAGGAGAATACAATACTGGTTCTCAGTTTTTTAAACCACATGAATTGTGGGGAAAATACATTACAGGTCATCATGGACCAATAGGCCCACCAGTAAGGTCCGGTCGCTCTATTGAGGAAGGCATATTGTTCATATTCCACCCCTGAATACCAAGCAATGAACAGCTCAGTAATATAAGCAACCCCCACAATGGATCCTGTGATCATGATGACGATGTTCATCAATTCAATATGTTGTATGGTAATATAATCCTCTAAATTGGAGACCTTTCGCATGATGATCAAAAGGGTCTGTACCATTGCAAAACCGGAGAAAATTGCACCTGCAACGAAGTAGGGTGGGAAAATGGTAGTGTGCCAGCCAGGAATTACAGAAGTGGCAAAGTCAAAGGATACAATGGTATGTACAGAGAGTACCAAAGGTGTTGCCAATCCTGCCAATACCAATGAAACTTCTTCAAAACGCTGCCAGTCTTTAGCCCTACCCGACCATCCAAAACTCAGGAGGCTGTAAATTTTCTTCTGAAAAGGCTTGATCGCTCGGTCACGAATCATTGCAAAATCCGGCAATAGGCCTGTCCACCAAAAGACCAAGGAAACGGACAAATAAGTAGATATCGCAAACACATCCCATAGAAGGGGTGAATTAAAGTTTACCCACAGGGATCCAAAGGTGTTTGGAATGGGCAATACCCAATAGGCCAGCCACGGTCTTCCCATGTGAATGATGGGAAATAGTCCAGCTTGAATCACAGAGAAAATGGTCATGGCTTCCGCAGAGCGGTTGATGGCCATTCTCCATTTTTGTCGGAATAATAAGAGTACGGCGGAAATAAGGGTTCCGGCATGACCGATCCCAACCCACCATACGAAATTGGTAATGTCCCAAGCCCATCCTACGGTCTTGTTCAATCCCCAAGTACCGATACCAGTACCTATGGTGTAGGCAATACACCCCAGCCCCCAAAGGAAGGCAGTAAGCGCAATTCCAAAAACGATCCACCATTGGCGATTGGCTTTTCCCTCAACTGGAGCAGCAACGTCAACCGTTACATCGTGATAGGTCTTGTCGCCAGTAACTAAAGGTTTTCTTATAGGTGCTTCGTAATGAGATGCCATTCGATTATTTTTTTCTAATTCTAAGATTCGTCTGTATTTCTTACCATCGCTTGGTACATAACATTGGGCTTGGTACCAACGCTTTCCAAAAGGTGATACATTCTGTCATCTTTCTTTAAGGCTGCTACTTTGCTTTCTTTGTCATTGATGTCACCAAAAACAATAGCGCCACTACTACAGGCATTGGAGCAAGCGGTTTGGAACTCACCATCCTCGATGGGTCTTCCGTCCAACTTGGCATCCAATATTGTTTTTTGTGTCATTTGAATACACAACGAACATTTTTCCATTACTCCTCTCGAACGAACCACTACATCAGGATTGAGAACCATACGACCCAAGTCGTTGTTCATGTGATAATCGAACTCGTCGTTTTTGTTGTAGAGGAACCAGTTGAATCTCCTAACTTTATAGGGGCAGTTGTTTGCACAATAACGCGTTCCAACACATCGGTTATAGGCCATATGGTTTTGACCTTGTCTCCCGTGTGAAGATGCCGCTACTGGACAAACCGTCTCACAAGGAGCATGATTACAATGTTGACACATGACAGGTTGGAAGGCCACTTGAGGATTTTCTGAGGCGGTTTCCATTTCTCCAAAAGTGGTCAACGAATCACCCAATCCGGAGATGTCTTCCTTGGTTTGGTTGTCGTCTGCGAAAGTTTCTCCCGAAGAATAATAACGATCAATCCGCAACCAGTGCATGTCTCTGGACTTTCTGATTTCTTTTTTACCTACTACAGGTACATTATTTTCTGAGTGGCAGGCAATTACACAAGCACCACAACCAGTACAGGCATTTAAATCAATGGACATATTGAAATGATGCCCGACAGAACGATCAAATGCTTGCCACATATCAACCTCAGAAGAGGTAACTTCGTATTCGATATGATTTTTGGAAACCTTAGGAATGGGGTTCCAATATTCTTTGTCTTTGGTATTAAATATCTCCAAAGTGGTCTCTTTGATGATGTCTCTCCCCATCATGGTGTTGTGCAACTGAACACAAGCAAATTCATGATAGCCGTCCGCAGGGGATATGGTTACGTTTTGAACCGAATCAAAGTTGTTATAGAAAGTGTAGGCATTCACCCCTACCTGCATTTCGTCTTGTAAACCTCTTCTCTCTCCGTATCCAAATGCCAAGCCCACAGTGCCTTTGGCTTGACCGGGTTGGATCAAGACAGGTACTACGAGGCTTTTTTCTCCAACCGTTACATTGGCATAACTGCCATTTAAACCACCATCGGCTACATTGACGTTCTTTAATCCAATTTGCGCTGCATCACTGGCGGATACGGTCAGATAATTGTCCCAAGACACCCTTGAAATGGGATCAGGGAATTCCTGAAGCCAGGGGTTATTGGCCTGTTGTCCATCACCCATACCGGTTTTACTGTATAAAACCAATGACATAGGAACGGAAGTTGCTTTGGATAGTTCTGCTACTTGGTTACTGACCTCAAAAGAAACATTCTCATAAACCATCGAATCATCCCCGGAAATAAAACCATCGTGTAAAGTCTGGTTCCATGAGCTTCCGTTGAGCATTTTTTCCGTCCAATGGGATTTGATTTCTTTGTAATAGGAGCTATCACTTCCTGAAAGTTTTAAAAGGACATCCTGAAATTGTTGGGTCTCAAAAAGGGGTCTAATGGTGGGCTGAGCCAACGCATAGTGTCCTTTTTTGAATTCATAGTCACCCCAACTTTCAAGATAATGAGGCGTGGCGGCAACAAACTGTGCAGCTGCTGCAGTTTCGTCGTCTTTAGGCGCAAAGGCAACTGACAATTCCAATTGGGAAAGGGCAGCCGTAAACGCCGCTGCATTGGGAAGCGTATAAGCTGGATTCACTCCTGCAGTGATCAATCCTTTGATTTTCCCACCTTTCATATCGTCAACCAACTGGGCAACCGATTTGTGGTTCCCTTGACGAATCAATTTAGGTTGGGCGGTGTCTATAACCGATGACGCTAAATAGTCGTTTATGGCCAGTACAACTTCTTGAGCCGCAACATCTTCGACTCCGGAGACCAATACTGCTTTGGATCCAGATTTTTTGAGTCTTTTCACCACTTTGGCTACTGCTTTTTGAAGTTGAGGACTCAGGTTACTGCTTGATGAGGAGTCCGTTAACTGTGCATATATCTGGGCAATAATTTTTTTCTGTCCAGCTAGATCAACAGGAATTCTATGATCTGCATTGGATCCGGAAAGAGTCATATTGGACTCAAACTGAATGTGGTAGGACATCTCTGATTTGCCGTGGTGCTTTTTTGGAACCCGGCTTTTCGCATATCCAGCGTCAAATCCTCCCCCTTGCCAATCTCCCAAGAAATCAGCTCCAACAGACACTATGGTCTCCGCCTTAGAGAAATCATAATCCGCCAAAGCACGAACACCATAGATATTTTCAAAGGCCTCCAAAGCCGCATTGCAAGAGATCGGGTCATAAATGACATGACGTACATTGGGAAATTGTCCAAGGAAATTTTCAATGATGGTTTGTGTGGTGGGGCTAGCAAAAGTTTGCGTAAGCAATACAATGGGCTTATCAGCAAGGGACATGGCTTTTAACTTGTCTCCAACTTGGCTGTAAAAATCGTTCCAACTTACGTCTTTACCTCCCGCCTTGGGTCCTTGCAACCGCCGAATGTCATACAAAGAGAGTACGGAGGCATGAATCCTCGCATTTCCTCCCCCCATGGTGGGTGCCTGTTTGTTGTTTTCAACCTTTATTGGGCGACCTTCACGGGTTTTGATAAGAATGCTCCCAAAGTCATAACCGTCAGCAATGGCTGTGGCATAATAATTTGCTTTACCAGGAATAATTTGTTCGGGTTGTACCACATAGGGCACAGATTTGATCACTGGGCCTTCACAAGCAGCCAAGCTTGCCGCAGCAGTGCTGAATCCAACGTATTTCAAAAAATCCCTACGGTTGGTGTTGGATTCACTCATGGTTTGTTCATCTCCCAAAAACTCGTCTACTGGAATTTTGTCTACAAATTCATTTTGTTCCAGCCGCTTCACCAACTCATTGTCCTTGTCGAGTTGCGCTGTGCTTTTCCAATAAACTTTATTTGACGACATATTTTATTTTGACGTTTATTAATAATGACATTTACCACACTCCAAACCACCCATCTGCGCGACAGTCAGCTTTTCAACTCCATATTTTTTAGATAACTCCTCATGGATTTTGGCATAATATTCATTGTCTTTGAGTTTCACATTGGTTTCTCGATGACAATTGATACACCAACCCATGGTCAATGATGAATGTTGATACATGACCTCCATTTCCTCAACAGGACCATGGCAAGTTTGACATTCTATACCCCCAACTTGAACGTGTTGTGCGTGATTGAAATAAACAAAATCAGGAAGGTTGTGAATTCTTACCCATTTGACAGGTTTAGACTCGCCAGTGTAGGCTTGGTTTTCTTCATCCCATCCAACAGCGTCATAAAGTTTTTTGATTTCTTTGGTGTAAAACTCTTTAGTATATCCGTTTTCAACATCCTCATCCCCGTTATATTCTGCAATATTTTTATGGCAGTTCATACAGACATTTAAGGAGGGTATTCCGGAATGTTTGGAAACCCTTGCAGAGGAGTGACAATACTTACATTCAATTTGGTTGGCTCCGGAATGTATTTTGTGAGAGTAATGAATGGGTTGAACCGGCATATAGCCTTGGTCAATTCCAATCTGCATCAGATAACCATAAACAAAATAGGCACTACTGAGAAGAAAACCAATGACCATTAAGAATATCAAAAATTGGTTTTGTGCCACCACCTTCCAAAGCGGTGGACGTTTTTCTTTGACTGGTGGAGTAATGTCAACACCACTGGCAACAGCAATACGCTTCAGTGTCTTCTGAACTAAAAACAACATGACCAGCAAAATGACGAAAACCAAGGACAATGCTGCCAAGATCAAATCATTACTGGCTCCCGATCCGGAGGCAGCAGCAGCAGGTTGCTGCGTCGCAGCCGTGGCAACTGGTGCCGGAGGGGTGTAGTCAGTGTATGCTAAAATATTGTCAATGTCCGCATTGGACAACATGGGAAAGGCATTCATCGCCACTTTATTGTACTCCTCCCATACAGCAACCGCTTGCGCATCTCCGGCCTTGATCATCGCTGAACTGTTTTTGATCCAGCTGTAGAGCCATTCTCGGTCGTACTTTGCGGAAACTCCTTTGAGAGCAGGGCCGACCGCTTTCTTATTTAG
>CBFIIP010000011.1:0-30348 GCA_965662705.1 Flavobacteriaceae bacterium | reverse complement strand
CCACCGTCAGGTAATCAGATAGGTTAGGAAGTTTTTAGGGTTTAAAATATTGAAGCCGTACAAATACCGTACAAAAATAAAATAAAAAACCCCTAAAACATTGATTTAAAATGTAATAGGAGCTTAAATTGTGGAGAAGATGGGACTCGAACCCACGACCTCTTGACTGCCAGTCAAGCGCTCTAGCCAGCTGAGCTACATCCCCAAAGTTGGCTGGGTTCAAAAATACAACAAAGGTTTAAATTTAAAAACCCGCTGACCAACATTCGTCTTTTATTCTCTATCTTTAGTTTAATGTCGTTATTGGAAAAAATAGGTTTTTGGGTATCGTTATTGTCTCTTTCGACAGTTGCAGCACAAGGCGACGACAATCTACTTATGCAATACAACAAAGGACCCGATTTGGATGGCTTCTATCGCAAATGGAATTTTGATCTTCACGCCCACATGATCTATGGCAAGCTTAAAGAGGATTATGTCGTTCACAAAATTTCTTATTCCGCCGGGGCCTATGTTCAGTTCAAATTCTCCAAAACCTTTTCGCTGAGTTCGGGTGCTGATTATTACCAACTGAACTATCAGTATAATCTTAATAAAAATCAATCTTATGATGAACTAACCTTCCTCAGTTTCCCTCTCACCATAAGGGTATTTCCCTCCCGAAAACTCCACTTTGAAACCGGCCTGCTCTACCACCATTTGATCGAAGCCCGAAATACAGAAATCGTCGATCTGAGAAAGCAGAGTCCTCTTTATCCTGAGGGGGTTTTCAAAAATGTTTTTGGTTGGCTGTTTGGGGTACAATACAATGTTTGGAAACGATTGGATGTATCCCTGCAATACCGTTTTCTAAAAAAAGCTTCCGATCCACAACGGCTTCAAAAAAACCATTTTGAGGCTTTCCAGTTGGGTCTGCACTTTTATATATTGAACCCTCAAAAAAAACCCAAGTAGGTCTGCTAAAATATTCGGGTGATTGAAATGTTGAGGTAATAATGCCGACGGCTAGCTTGGCGTTCGTTGTCTTTGGAAATGCTGTTCCAAAGGGTCAAGGCCCTCCATTTTTTGCCGTAAAAGGCCAAGCCTGCCTCCAGGCTGTTTTTGTAGGGAATAGAGGTCAAAACAAAGGGAGCGTCGTTGTCGAACAAACTACCCGAGATCATATAGTCGTGGAAACGATACTCGTGTCGGGTTCCACAATAAATCCCAAATCCCTTGCTTTGCATTTCCAGAGGATTCCCCAAAAATGCCAAGACTTTTGCATTGCCCAGCAATAATCCCAAACGCCCGCCAAGGGCCGTCCGTTGGGTACCCAAATTTCCAAAGAGTTCATACATCAACGCGAGCCCATCAACTATGGGCAATCGCTTTCGGTGAATGCCGTTGAGGTTGAGGTGGAAGCGTTGCGGTAATGCATGCTCCCAAGTCACATCGGGTAGGCCCAAAACCCTTTCGTGATAGAGATTCTGGAAAAAGGGGGCCAATGAAGCCTTTCCGGTCACCCCTGTCTTCAGAGAGATCCCCCATGACGAAAAGGAACTTTTGTAATATTCTATAGCCCGCTCCAAAAACAACCAACCCCCATAGGGGTAATCAAATTGACGTTCATCTTGGGTATATCTTTTTTTGGGCGTGTAAATTTCCTGACCCAAGGTCCAATGCACATGTTTTTTGGGAAATCCCCCCTCATTTTCTTTCTTTAATTTGCCCGTACTTATAAAAATACCACTCGAATAATAGCGATCCAGACCGAAATAAAGGTCATTATCCACCGAAAGGTTGAGGTATTGTTGAGCAGAAGCCCATTTTGGAAGTAGAATTCCAATGGTCAACATCAATAAAAAAATAGGCCTCATAGCAACTTATAGTGTTGTGAAAATAATCATCATTTTTGGAAAAGTTGAGTCAAAAACATTTCAATTTGGTCGGTAGTCTGGAAAACAAAATAGATTGGCTATTTTTGAAATGCCTATGGAAGGAAAGATTTACTTTGAAAAAAAGAACAAGGTGGGTAGGATCAAGTTTTCTCATCCTAAGGGAAATAGCCTGCCCAGCCCCCTTTTACAAAAACTCATCGAGGCGTTAGGCAAGGCCAATGAAGACCCCGAGGTGCATGTGGTGGTGCTCGAAAGTGACGGCAATGCCTTTTGTGCCGGAGCCTCCTTAAGCGAATTGAAAAACGTTAAGAGCTTAGAGGAGGCCACAGCTTTTTTTATGGGCTTTGCCGATTTGCTCAATACCCTTAGGAAAATGTCAAAATTTGTATTGGCCAGCGTACACGGCAAGGTCGTTGGTGGAGGGGTAGGACTGGTTTCGGCTTGTGACTATGCTTTTGCTACGGAAACTGCTTCCCTCAAACTCTCGGAGCTGTCCATCGGGTTGGGGCCCTATGTGATCGAACCTGCGGTAAGCCGAAAGATTGGAACCACCGCTTTTGCGCAGCTGTCCCTAGACAGCGCCAATTGGAAAAATGCCCATTGGGGTGTTGAAAAAGGGCTTTACTCTCAATGCGTTCAGGATCAAAAAGCCTTGGCGGAAGCGGTAAACGAAAAAGCCGAAATGTGGGCCGGATATGCCCCTGCGGCCTGTAGTGCCTTGCGCCAATTGCATTGGAAAAACACCCAAAATTGGGATAGCCTTTTGCCCGAAAATGCTAAAATTACAGCCCAATTGGCCCTTTCCGACTTTACACAAAATAGAATCAAATCGCTATAACAATGGATCAAAAAGTTCGTGTAACCAAACAGTTTAAGTTCGAAACCGGTCACGCCCTATACGGCTATGACGGCCTTTGTAAAAATGTACACGGCCACAGTTATCAACTCGATGTAACCGTGATCGGTTACCCCATCAACGATCCCCAACATGTGAAAAACGGTATGGTCATTGACTTTGGTGACCTCAAGGCCATTGTCAACCAGGAGATCGTACACCCTTTTGACCATGCCACAGTACTCAATGTAAATACCCCCCACAAAGAAATTGCCGATGAAATGGAAAACAGGGGGCACAAAATCCTTAGGGTAAACTACCAACCCACCAGCGAATTGATGGTTTTGGACTTTGCAGTAAAACTTCAATCCAAATTACCTAAATATCTCAAGCTGTATTCTTTAAAACTTCGAGAAACTGCTACCGCATTTGCGGAGTGGTATGCCGAAGACCAATAAAGTTTTTTGAAAACCCAATGGGATTACTGCGACCAAGCTGTTGGTTTTCGATCCCAACGGTGTTCCCTAAGTGCATTGTAGAGTCCCTGATCCATGGCTACGCCATCGCTGCAATCGATATTGGAATGAACATTCCTCGCTTTTCGCATACCGGGGATAACCGTTCCTACGGTTTTGTTTTCTAAGATAAATCGCAATGCCATAGATGCCATGTCCATGCCCTCGGGAATCAAAGGCCTAAGGCGATCGGCCCGATCCACACTGGCATTCAGGTTTTCAGCAACAAAATAAGTCCCTCTCCAATCTCCTTCGGGGAATACCGTCTCTTTGGTAAGGTTTCCGGTGAGGGTACCCTCATCAAAAGGAACCCTGGCAATGACTCCGATATCAAGTGCTTGACATAAAGGAAATAGCTTGTCCTCGGGCGCTTGATCGAAAATATTGTAAATTACCTGCACAGTGTCGATGAGTCCTGTCTCCAATGCTTTGATCCCGTTTTGGGGTTCCCATCGATTCGTACTAATGCCCATCGCGGCCACCTTCCCTTCTTTTTTGAGATCTTCCACCACCCTTTGCCACTCCTCTTTTTCGGTCCAAACATCGTCCCAGGTATGGAACTGCATCAAGTCTATTTGTTCCAACCCCAAATTGGTCAAGGTTTTCTCTATGTATTCTCGAATGTGTTGTTCGGGATAAGACTCTTCAAAAGGATACTCGGGTTTTGCTGGCCATTGAAAATTCATTGGAGGAATCTTGCTCGCGGTGTACAACTTGGTGTCAGGATGCGCTTTGACCAATTGACCCAACAAGCGTTCGCTATGCCCCTCGCCATAGCCCCAAGCCGTGTCAAAAAAATTGAGCCCTCGCTCCACCGAAAGGTGTAAGGAGGCCATGGACTGTTGATCGTCCGACGCTTTCCAGCCCCCCATTCCCCACATACCATAGCCAATCTCGCTCAACTGCCAATCTGTTCTTCCAAAACGCCTATAAATCATTCTGTTACTAACTACATTTATTAAGGTTTGCTACAAATCAAAAACCCAATTCCTCCAAATCGGCCTTGGGTTTGGCCGGTACCGTTGGGTCGGTATCATTGTCGTATTCCTCGCAATCCAAGGGGATACTCACCACCTCAGGGGCTAAAAATTCCTCCTTTGAGATGCCAAGCTCTTCAACTTCATAGGCGCCTTTCATATACAAGGCCCAAATAGGGAGGGCCATGGTTGCCCCTTGACCAAATCCAATTTCCTCAAAGTGGATGGAACGGTCTTCTCCGCCCACCCAAACACCGGTAACCAAGTTGGGTACCATGCCCATAAACCAACCATCGCTCTGGTTTTGGGTCGTTCCTGTTTTTCCGGCAATGGGATTTTCAAAGATATATGGATAACCCGTGACCACATTTTCGTAGATGTAATTGGTCTCCTCCAGTCCGGCATGTCGCAATCGAGCTCCAGAACCGTGCTCGGTCACCCCTTCCATCAGGTTGATGGTAACATAGGCGGCTTCCTCGCTGATGACATCTTTGGTTTTGGGAACCACCTCAAAGAGTGCCATCCCGTTTTTATCCTCAATTCGGGTGATCACAATGGGTTCGATATAGATGCCTTGGTTGGCAAATGTCCCATAGGCTCCCACCAGCTCAAAGAGGCTGATATCGGGAGTCCCCAAGGCAATAGAGGGGACTTTGGGGATGTAAGAAGTAATCCCGGTCTTGCGCACCAGATCTATCACAGGCCGTGGCCCTACCTTATCCATAATTCTGGCACTGATGGTATTGACAGAGTTGGCCAAAGCGTTTTTTAAGGTGCGGGTACGGCCATAGCGGTCTCCCGAATTTTTGGGACACCAAGGATCCACATTGCCATGTCTCATGGCATCGATGCAGTAGAGAGCATCGGGCAACTGATCGCAGGGGGAGAGTTTTAACTGATCGATGGCGGTGGCATACAAAAAGGGTTTAAAAGTTGAACCGATTTGTCTTCGGCCTTGCTTGACTTGGTCGTATTGGAAATGTTTGTAGTTGAAGCCCCCTATCCAAGCTTTAACATGACCTGTTTGGGGTTCCATCGACATCATGGCAGCCCGCAGGAAGTGTTTGTAATAGCGGATGGAGTCAATGGGGGTCATGATGGTATCGATTTCTCCTTTCCAACTGAAGACCTGCATGGGTACCGGTTGATAAAATGTTTCCAAAAGGGTTTCCTCGTCCATCCCCGCTACCTTGCCTTTTCGCCAGCGTTCGCTGCGGTAGGCCGTCCGGATCAAAAGGGTATCGATTTCTCCTTCCCGCAAATCCAAAAATGGAGCCGTCGGGTTCAGCTCCTCCGTATTTTGGAGGAAAAATTCCTGTTGTAAATTTTTCATGTGTTCGCTCACCGCATTTTCTCCAATGGACTGGAGTCGTGAATCGATGGTGGTATAGATCTTTAGCCCATCGCGATAAAGGTTGTAGGAACTGCCATCAGGTTTGGGGTTTTCGCGAATCCATTTTTTCATGAATTCCTGAAGGTGGGCCCTGAAATAGGTGGCCAATCCCTCGCGGTGGGACTCCGGCGAATAGTCGATCTCAAAGGGAAGGGACATTAGGGAATCCCTCTCTTCTGGGGTGATCATTTCATTTCTGAGCATCTGTTGGAACACCACATTTCGGCGTTCTTTGACCATTTCAGGCCGGCGGATGGGGTTGTAGAGGGACGAATTTTTTAGCATGCCCACCAAAGTCGCCGATTGTTCCAAACGCAAAGCTTTGGGAGTGGTGTCAAAATAGATCTTTGCCGCCGAACGCACCCCATCGGCATTGTATCCAAAATCGTAAATATTAAAGTACATGGCTATGATTTCATTTTTGGTGTATCGGCGTTCCAGTTGCACGGACAACACCCATTCCTTGATTTTTTGAAGTACTGCTTCTTTTTTGTTACGGGAACGCACCCCCACAAATAGCTGTCGGGCCAACTGCTGGGTGATGGTACTGGCACCGCCTTTTTTTCCGAGGTAAAATAGGGCCCTAAGGGTACCGCGCCAGTCGATTCCAGCGTGGTCATAGTAGCGTTCATCCTCGGTAGCGATCAGTGCATCAACTATGTTTTGGGGTAATTCATCGTAGGTGATGGGCGTTCGGTTGTCGTTAAAATAAAACTTACCCAACACCAGTCCGTCGGCAGAAAAAATTTGTGTGGCCAGATTGGTCTTTGGATTTTCCAATTGCTCTAGGGGGGGCATAGGCCCCATATAGCCCAATGCGACGGCGGCAAAAATACCAGCCACCGATAGTAAACCACTCATGAAAATGAACCAAAAAGCGAAAACAAACTTTTTGTAACTCCTTTTTTTGGTATTTTTCTTTTTCGATTTAGTCATTCTTCCCTGTTTCCACTATGGCAAGACCTACCCCCACGATGCCCTCCAAATCCTCCATGCCTTTTTCACTGCCGTTAAACCGCAGAGCGTGTTCCAACTCCACCTTTAGGTTTTTTTCGACGGGTAGCCTATAATTTTCTTTCCACCAGAGCTGGCTTTCCTTTACCTCCAAAAAACCACTGCCCAACCATTCCCCTTTGGGATTGGCCATGGCGTATTCTAGGGTATCGCATACCAAAAGGGAATCCCCCACATGCATTCTTGCAATCAGAAAAAGATTGGAAAAAGGATATCGCTTGTCGTTGCGGATATAGATCATCAAATTGACGGGGCGATCAGTAGGGGCGTCAAGGTTAAAAACTGCTTTTTCGGAAGCCGGCCAATATTCCTGGAAATTACGGTATTCCATATACAGCCCTCGATCTTTACATGACAAAAGCCCAGTCAAAACTATAATCGGAAGGATCCATTTTCTAATCATTGTTCTGTCGTCGCTTGGGTCTGCGTTTTTTCCTTCTTTTGTTTTTCGTTCCTTTAGGGCGATCAAAACGGTTTAAGCTGTCTTGACCGACCACATTTTCAAAGACCATATCGGGCTTTTCTGAGCGGATGTCGGCAGGGTCTTCGGTGTATTCTTCCAAGCTTTCCACTTTTTCTTTGTTCTTGTTTTTGGCGATGATCTCTTGGACGGACTCCAATGAGAGCTTGTGCCAGTGCATCCATTCGCCTTTGTAGGCATACCACAATTCCTCTTTGAAGATGTCCATTTTTTGGAAGACAGCCTCCCCTTTTTCGGTTTGCAATTTAACCTGTGACTTGGGGAAATTTTTAAGGGCCGTTCGATAGGCATCCAATTCAAAATTGAGGCAACATTTGAGTTTACCGCATTGTCCGGCCAGCTTGAGGGGGTTGAGGGCCAACTGCTGGTATCGGGCAGCCGAGGTGGATACGGTGCGATAATCGGTCAACCAAGTAGAACAACAAAGCTCCCTTCCGCAGGAACCGATCCCTCCCAGTCGGGAGGCTTCCTGACGGAGTCCGATTTGCCGCATTTCGATACGGATCGAAAAGGCTTGTGCCATGTCTTTGATCAACTGCCGGAAATCCACCCTGCCGTCGGCAGTATAATAAAAGGTGGCTTTTTTACCGTCCCCACGGTATTCTACATCGGAGATTTTCATTTCCAATCCCAAACGAATGGCCAGCTCACGCGCTCGTTTTTGGATTTGTGGCTCTTTGTCCCTAAGGCTGTGCCATTTGTCTATTTCCTTTTGTTCAGCCTTGCGGATTATTTTTTGGACCTCCTCGCTGTCTTCGGCCACTTTTTTCTTTTTCATCTGAAAACGCACCAGCTCCCCTGTCAGGGTCACCAGTCCCAGATCATAACCGCTGTCACTTTCGGTAGTGACTGCATCACCCACGGATACGCTCAATCCTTCGGGCAATTGAAAGAACTCTTTTCGGGCGTTTTTAAACCGGACCTCCACCGCGGAAAAAGGCTTTTTCCCGGAGGGCATTTCCATGTTGCCCAGCCAGTCAAAAACGGTGAGTTTGTTACAACTGTCCATCCCACAGGTACCGTTGCTCTTGCAACCGCGGGGGGAACCGTTTCCGTTTGTGCCACATGAAGTGCAACCCATAGATCTGATTTAAACCTTAAAGATAAGGCTAATTGGAGGGATAAGGGAAATGTAAAATCCTAAATTAATGTTTAAATTTTAACACTTCGGAACGTCCCTTTTTAAAGATTTTATTACTGTTGTGGTGGCCTTTGCGTCGTTTTTTTTGCTCCGCCTCGGGCAGGTTGACAATGGTTTGGCAATCGGTGGAACAGCAAGTTTCCATTTTTTCTTGACAAGTTTCACATTGAATAAACAGCAAGTGACAGGCCTCATTGGCACAATTTACATGGGTATCACAGGGCGCGCCACATTGGTGGCATTGAGCGATTACATGCTCACTAATGCGCTCTCCACGGCGTTCGTCAAAGACAAAATTCTTCCCCACAAACTGATTTTCCAATCCCTTTTCCTTAACCTGACGAGCATATTCGATGATGCCCCCTTCCAATTGAAAGACATTTTTAAATCCTTTATGCTTAAAGTAAGCACTCGCTTTTTCGCATCGGATGCCTCCAGTACAATACATCAACAATTTTTTATCTTCCTTGTGTTCGGCCAAGTCGGCCTCGATCAAAGGCAGGGATTCCCGAAAGGTATCCACATCGGGGGTGACAGCACCTTTAAAATGTCCGATCTCGCTTTCATAATGATTGCGCATGTCCACACAAACGGTATCCGGCTCGGCCAAGAGGGCATTAAAATCCTCGGCATTGAGGTGGATGCCTTTTTGGGTCACATCGAAGGTGGCGTCGTCCAGTCCGTCGGCAACGATTTTTTCCCGGATTTTTACAGTCAGTTTTAAAAAGGATTCATTGTCCTGCTCCACAGCAATGTTGAGCCGAACGCCTTTTAGAAAGCTGATGCTGTCCAAAAAGTTTTTAAAGTCATCGAAGCGGGGTGCGGGAACCGACAGCTGGGCGTTGATGCCCTCGTGGGCGACATAGATCCGACCCAAAACGTCCATTTCGTTCCAATGCAGGAACAAATAATCTCTTAAAATCTTTAGGTTTTCGACTTGGTGGTACTGATAAAACGAAAGCGTAAGCCGTTCCGTTCCGGCTTCCTCGATTAATATACGTCGTTCCTCAGCACTTAGTTTGTTGTACAGTTGCATGCTATAAACGTTTTAGTGTTGAAAGGCAAAGTTAGGAAAATAGAGCCATAGGAAACCCAGCTTAAAAGGTTTTGGATCAATTGTTGGTTGACTTCGTATTGTTGCATTACAGATAATTTTTATTAATGACTGGAATAATGAACCTCCCAAGTCAATCCATAAAATTGTAACAACTGGCAACCTAAAACCCTAAAAAAACGTATGTCTATATGATTAAGTGAGTCCATATAACCGTAGGTCTTTCAAAGTAGTAGAACAGATTTGGGATACGATTGTCCTCAAATATATAAAAATTGACCCGATATTGTTAATAATCCTTTAGTGCCCCTATTGTCCCCCACGGACAGAAATAGTAAATTCGTTAAAAAAAGAGGATTATGGCAGACGTAAATGAAGCAAAAAAGAAAGCTTTACAGCTGACTTTAGACAAGCTGGACAAGACCTACGGCAAAGGGGCCGTAATGAAATTGGGGGATGAAGCCATTGAGGAGGTAGAAGCCATTTCATCGGGTTCCATCGGTTTGGACTTGGCCTTGGGCGTAGGGGGCTATCCCCGCGGTCGGGTGATCGAGATCTACGGTCCAGAATCCTCGGGTAAAACCACCCTAACCCTCCACGCCATTGCCGAGTGCCAAAAGGCTGGGGGCATTGCTGCTTTTATCGACGCCGAACATGCCTTTGATCGTTTTTATGCCGAAAAGCTGGGGGTGGACATCAGCGAACTGATCATCTCCCAACCCGACCACGGGGAGCAAGCCTTAGAGATTGCGGACAACCTCATCCGTTCCGGTGCCATCGATATCGTGGTGGTGGACTCCGTGGCCGCCCTGACGCCCAAAAGTGAAATCGAAGGAGAAATGGGCGACTCCAAAATGGGCCTCCACGCCCGACTGATGTCGCAGGCCCTGCGAAAACTCACCGCCTCCATCAGCAAAACCAACTGTACCGTTTTCTTTATCAACCAGCTGCGCGAAAAAATCGGGGTGATGTTTGGCAATCCCGAAACCACCACCGGAGGAAATGCATTGAAATTCTACGCCTCCGTTCGTCTAGACATCCGCCGTTCGACCCAGATCAAAAGCGGCGACGCCGAAGTGATGGGGAACAAAACCCGAGTCAAAGTGGTTAAAAACAAAGTGGCACCGCCTTTCCGCACCACCGAATTTGACATCATGTATGGAGAGGGCATCTCGAAAATCGGTGAGATCATCGACTTGGGAGTCAACTACGAGATCATCAAAAAATCCGGCTCCTGGTTTAGCTATGGCGATACCAAACTGGGGCAAGGGCGCGATGCGGTCAAGGCCCTGCTGGAAGACAACCTCGAACTGATGGAAGAGTTGGAAACCAAGATCATGGAAACCGTCAAGGCTTTAGAATAATCCTTTCTTCAATCTGAGCATAGGCATTGGACCTGATTAGCTTTAAAGAAAAAATGTCGGCTTGGGCTGTCGCACAAAAGCCCTTTTTCTTTCTGATCGATTTCGAACAGCAAAAACCGCTGATCTGCCTCTTGGAGGAAGCCGAAAAGCTGGGCTTTCAGTTTGAAATCAAAGGCCAACGCAATTTCCAACCCCAAGACCGAAAGCCTACCCCCGTCCCCCTGTCCATCGCTCCCATTCCCAAAGCCATTTATACCAAAGCCTACCAGCAAGTGGTGGAGGAAATCTATCAAGGCAATACCTTTTTGCTCAACCTGACCTTTCCCTCGGCCATCGAAACCCCACTGGATCTGGAAGACGTTTTCCACTGGGCGCGCGCGCCCTATAAACTGCTACACCACGACCGCTTTGTGGTGTATTCCCCAGAATGTTTTGTCAAAATCCAAAACGGCCATATCTATTCCTACCCCATGAAAGGCACCATCGACGCCCAGCTGCCCGAAGCCCGTCAACAACTGCAAAACGACCCCAAAGAGATCAACGAACACAATACCATTGTGGATCTGATCCGCAACGACCTGTCCAAGGTGGCCAAAGATGTACAAGTAACTCGCTTTCGCTACCTCGATAAGATCAAAACCCAAAAAAAAGAGATCTATCACACCAGCTCGGAAATCCGTGGTAGCCTCCCCCCCAACTGGAAAAGTCAGCTACCAGACATCCTCCTAAGTATGCTCCCCGCAGGTTCCATCTGTGGGGCGCCCAAAGCCAAAACCGTATCCATCATTCAAGCAGTGGAGCAGGGCCCAAGGGGCTATTATACCGGAATATTTGGGTATTTTGACGGGCAAAACCTCGACAGTGCGGTCAACATCCGCTATCTGGAAAAAAAGGACGGCCAACTGCTTTACCGCAGCGGGGGCGGAATTACCTTTCTCAGCGATTTGGAATCGGAATACAACGAACTCATCGAAAAGATTTATGTACCCGTTGTTTGAATCCCTTTGTGTGCAAGATGGTCAACTGCTGAATGCTCCTTGGCACCAAGATCGCTTCCAAAAAGCTTACCTCCATCGCTACGGCCAAGCCCCTTCTTTTGATCTTTTGGAAGGCCTCCATATCCCTCCGGACTTTGCCCAAGGGAAAGTTAAGTTGCGGATCCGATACAATGAGCTGGAAAGCAATTTCCATTTTGAGCACTACCGCATGCAAAAAATCCAACGCCTCCGATTGGTGCATACCGAAGCATTGGACTACTCCTATAAATATAGTGAGCGAGAACAATTGGAGGCGCTGTTTGCCCAAAGGGGGGATTGCGATGATGTGTTGATCGTCCGCAAGGGGATGATCACAGACAGCTCCTATGCCAATGTGGTTTTTTTTGATGGAAAAAACTGGTTGACGCCCAAAGAACCTTTGCTACGGGGGACCTGTCGCGCCCGACTGTTGGCCGTTGGACAGATCCAAGAAGCCACACTACAACCAAGTGACCTTAAAAACTTCCAAGGGCTTAAACTGATCAATGCCCTGCGGGATATGGATCAAGCGATGATCCCCACAAGTGCATTGGTGTACTAGCTGGCTTGGGTGAATTTTTTCCAAACTTCAATGGCTTGCACCGCAGTTTGTCGGGGGTCGTTGACCAACTCCGAATGGATCAGCTCGTAAGTTTTTTGTTGGAGTTCGGGAATGTCTTCCTTCTTTAATCCGGCTGTGGGAATGGCCGGGTGGATGTCCACACGCAATTCCCCGGGGTAGCCGTGGGTGGTGTACCATGGAAATTTTCTTTTGCAATCCAAAAAGACCATGGGACAAATGGGCAGCTGGTGTTCGATAGCGATCCTAAAAGCACCCTGCTTAAAAGGGTTGAGAAGTATGGTTTCGTCCAAATATTCCTTTTCCGGAAAAATACAAACGCTATAGCCCTGATCCAATACCTTTCTGGCCCTACCATAAACCCTATAACGACTTTTGGAGCTACTGCGGTCCACCATGATGGCCGCACGTTTGTAGAGGTAGCCAAAAAATGGAATTTTGACCAGTTCTTTTTTTCCCACAAAAACAAAGGGATTGGGGGCTGAGGCAAACATCAACATGATGTCGATATAACTGGAATGATTGGCGACCAAAAGGTAACTTTTTTTAGGGTCAAAATCAGTTTTAAATGATTTGCGGACCCTAAACCCCATCCCCAATAAAACAAAACGGGACCAGATGTTGCGGGCGATCCAAAAGAACGGACGATAGCCTTTGGGAAAAAGCAATAGAGTCGCCAAAAGAGGAAACAACAAGATCACAGGAACTGCCGCCAAAAGATAAAACCAAATCCGCCATAGTACGGTCAAAAATTTCCTCATCGTATAAAAATACATTTTCTACAGATCGAGAAAGAAGGAAAGCGGTCAAACTTTGTGCAACTGTGGAAAAAAAATATCTTTGCAACAAACCATTGATCTCCCTCCTATGGCAAGAATACTAACCGGAGTCCAATCTACAGGGGTACCCCATTTGGGGAATTTACTGGGTGCGGTATTGCCGGCCGTCCAGATGGCCGCTGCGGCAGAAAATGAGTCTTTTTTGTTTATTGCCGACCTGCACTCCATCACCCAGATCAAAGAGGGGGAACAGCTGTCCAAAAATACTTTTGCTACTGCCGCTGCGTGGCTGGCCTGTGGCTTGGATCTAGAAAAAACGGTTTTTTATCGCCAAAGCGATGTAAGTCAGGTGACAGAATTGGCTTGGTTTCTGAGTTGTTTCTTCCCTTATCAAAGGCTGACACTGGCCCACTCCTTCAAGGACAAGGCCGACCAACTGGAGGACGTCAATGCGGGTTTATTTACTTATCCCATGTTGATGGCTGCTGATATATTGATCTATGATGCCGATATCGTCCCCGTGGGGAAAGACCAATTGCAACACCTCGAAATGACCCGCGATGTGGCTGGACGGTTTAACCACCAGATGGGGGCAACTTTTGTCCTACCCAAAGCCAAAATTCAAGAGCAAACCCAATACGTGACCGGAACGGACGGGAACAAGATGTCCAAGTCCAAAAACAATACCATCAATATTTTCGTGTCGGACAAGGCCCTGCGCAAGCAGATCATGGGCATACAAACAGACAGCAAAAGCCTGGAGGAACGCAAAGACCCGCAAAGCTGTAATGTCTTTAAGCTTTATACGCTCTTGGGGGACGAGGCCCAAGTCGAAAACTTAAAACAACAGTATTTGGCTGGAGGGATGGGCTATGGTCATGCCAAACAGGCCTTGTTTGAATTGATGGTAGAAAAGTTCAAGGGGGAACGTGAAAGGTACAAATACTACCAAGAGCATCCCGAGGAGGTGGAAGTGGCACTGGCCAAAGGTGCGGTCAAAGCCAGTAAAATTGCCGACGAGGTTTTGCTGAGGGTTAGGCGAAAGCTGGGCTTTTAAATCCACTCAAAAAACTTGCCAGGCAAAGGCTTGACACAGCCTTTCATTTCTAATTTCAACAACAGTGTAGCGGTTTTGCCTATGGAGTTTTGGGTGTGCAGGGCAATGTTGTCCAAACTTTCTTTAGAAACGGATTTTAAGCAGTCAAAAATAGCTTGCTCCTCCGAGGAAAGCTCGATAAATAGTTTTTTTTGAACACTCTTGGGTGCTGGTTCGGCTTGCCATCCCATGGCTTCGATAAGGTCTTTGGCCCCACGGATCAATTGGGCTTTTTGACTGCGGATCAGTTGGTGGCCCCCATCAAATAAAGGATCGTCCAAATTACCGGGGAACGCGTATAGCTCCCGCTGGTATTGGTGGGCAAAATTGGCCGTGATCATGCTTCCGCCTTGGGCCTTGGACTGAACCACGACTGTGGCATGGGACAAACCAGCTATGATACGGTTGCGAATCAAGAAATGTTTGCGGTCAAAAGCTTCCGATACTGTAAATTCAGAAATAAAGGCTCCGTTTTGTTCGATTTTTTGGGTGTACTTTTTATGCTCCGATGGATAGCAATGATCCAAACCGTGAGCCATACAGGCAATCGTGGTCATCCCCGATCTCAAGGCCTGATCGTGGGCAATGATGTCTATGCCACGTGCAAAACCAGAAACGATCACCGGATCCAGTGCCTGCAATCCAGAAACGAGATCCCGGCATAGTTTTTCCCCTCAAACATCCCCAGAACGGATGCCCACAATGCTGACCAATTTGCGTCCTTGCCAGGGAAGGATTCCCTTGTAAAAAAGCACCAAAGGAGCGTCGGGACAAAAAGCCAAGGTTTTGGGATATGCTGGATCTCCCAAAAAAAGGAACTGGATCCCATGTTTTTGTATGTTTTCTTCTTCCCGGTAAACAGCCTCACGATGGGCTTTCCATTGTTTTAGGATTTGAATGTGAGAGGAGCCAATGCCTTCTATGGAAGATAATGCGTGATCCGATTGCTTAAAAATGGCCTCTGGGCTTTTGGAAAATTCCCATAATCGTCTAGCGCTGATGTGTCCCAATCGGGGTAGAAATCGCAAAAAAAGACAGGCTTGCAATCGGTTCATGGAAGAAAAAGATAAAATTTGGCGCCTCCAAATATACTAACATCAATATTCATCGTTATTATAGGGTAGAAATATTGTTATATTTGAATGTGGAATTAAAACAGTACATCCAAGAGTTGTTGTTTCAGCACGAGTGTGTTACGGTTCCGAATTTCGGTGCTTTTCTCACCCGTTCGGTGCCTGTTTTGATTGAGCAGCGCTCCGGCGTTTTTAACCCTCCTCGAAAGGAAGTCAGTTTCAACCGCCTTTTGAAGAGCAACGACGGTATCCTGGCCCACTACACTGCACAAAAGCATGGGATTTCTTACGAGCACGCCTTGAGAAAAATTGAAAAAGAGGTGATCGTTTGGAAACAACGCTTAAATACCCAGCACTTGACTTTTGCAGGCATCGGTGAAATGCGACTCAACCCTGAGAAAAACATGAGTTTTTCTCCCTATGGGACCATTAATTTTAACCTGAATGCCTTTGGACTTAAAAGTTTTATCAGAAAACCCATCACTAACCCCAACATTTACAAAACAGAAGAATTTAAAACTTCACACATTATGGAAAATGAAAACAAAGATGATTTGATGTTCACTCCATCAGAAAAAGAAAAGCAACGCGCTCCGATTTGGAAGTATGCCGCCATTGGCGTAATTGGCATCGCAATTGTGGGAGCTTCCTATTATTTCGGGCAGCAGTACATTGCCGACGAAAAAGCGAAGGCTACTGAAATGGCACAGAAGAAAATCAAAAGCAATGTGCAAAAAGCGACTTTCAATTTGGGCACCTTGTCTCAGGTAGATTTGAACTTGGATGCCAGCCCCGAAGTGGTCGAAAATGCGCCCTTAGCGGAGCCTTTCTACAGCGTGATTGCAGGATCTTATCGCTCGATGGAAAATGCTGAAAAAAAGCTCGCCCAATTGCAAGCCGAAGGTTTTGATGCCGCCTTTACGGAGATCAATCCCGAGGGACTGCACCGTGTGGCCTACGGCCGATTCAGTTCCAAGCGCGAAGCTTTGAATTTGCACAACTACATCCGCTTCGCACTCAAAGAGGAAGTCTGGTACTTGGAAGAGTATTAAACTACATTCTGTAGATCCAGCCTTTTGGGTTTTGTGGTGTTGAATTGCTGAACACACTAAATTGAAGGGTTGTTTTGCCCGTTTGTGGATGGGTAAAGATTTCGCCTATGGTCTGTTTGGCCTTGACCTTATCTCCTTTTTTTACATATACCCTGCCTAGGTTTTTATAGGTAGTAATGAAATTTCCATGCTTGATGAGCACGGTGGGGTTACTGCCTTTAAAACTGAGAATGGACATGACCTCTCCTTCAAAAACCGCACGGGCCTCTGCCTTGGGTGCGGTAGCGATGGTGACCCCGTTACTTTTGATCATGGTGGTTTTTACCACCGGGTGGGGCTGGGTGCCAAAGCGCTGAATGACCACGCCTTTTTCTACCGGCCAAGGGAGTTTGCCCTTGTTGGCCACAAAATTGGCCGCCAACAGCTTGGCCTCGGGAGTAAGGGCAAAGGCATTTTTGGAGGACTTGCCTGCAGCCTTGTTCGAGGCTGCGATGGCTTCGCGGATCAAACGGTCGATCTCGCGGTCAATGGCCGCCGCCTTCTGTTGCTTTTGTCTGATCTCTACCACTAAAGACTGCGACTTGCTTTTTAAGCTTTTTATGAGCCTTTGCTGTGACTTTCGTTCTCGTTGTAACTGCTCTTGGGCCTTTCGGTTTTCGATCACCAAGGCTTCTTTTTGAGCTTTCTGTTCCAATAAATCTTGATTCAAAGACTGGAGCGTTTTGGTCTTTTCGGCGATCTTCTCCCCTTGTTTTTTACGGAAATCGGCATACTGCTTCATATATTGAATCCGCTTGTAGGCTTGGAGGAAATCTTCTGAAGATAAGAGAAACATCAGGCGGTTTTGAGAGGATTTGCTCTTGTAGGATTTTTGAATCATTTCCGCATAGTCCTTTTTGAGGGTTTCCAATTCTTTTCTCAGGTTGGTGATGTTTCTTTGGTTGACATTGGTTTGACGGGTCAAAAGATTGGCTTGCTGATCGTTGATTTTGACCAAATCACTTCTGACAGATATTTTGACATTGAGGTCTTCTACTTGTGAAAGAACTGATTTTTCTTTTTTGGTATTCTTAAACAGGAGGTTGTTGATCTGTTTGATTTCAGCCTGCAGTCGTTTTTTTTGGTTTTCCAAAGACTTTTGCCGGGCTACATTGGATTGTGCCCCACCAAAGGTGGGGAGGATCAACAAAAAGATAACACAGCATTGTCGTATGCGATGCATTACATTTCTATTGGTTCGTATCCTGAAGGAATATCAAAGGGGGTACTCAATCGGTCGGGGAAATCGGCACGGGTATATTCCATATTGATTCTTTTTAAATCTTTACCGTCAAAAAGGGAGATTTGGACTTCTCCCGGAACAAATTCTCCCTCTAATCTCTGGTGATTGAGGTATTTGATGGTCAGATTGTTTTGCGTCTCGGGAATCATAAAGCGTTGTTCTAACAGAAGAAAACTGTTGGGATCAAAAAAGAAAGTGGGGCGAAATCTGAGTTTTTGGGATTTGGGGGTTAGGATATAGTATTTGGGGTGAGATATGGTCTCCCATCGCCCTCTATTGATATCGGTGAGTGGGAGTCCCATCAAAAGGTTTTGAAGGTCGGAAAATTCAAACTTGGAGCCAAGTTGTTGGTTGATAAAAGAGACATCTCCCTCGAAATAGGTCTTTTGAAATTTTTCATAAAAAGAAACCTTATTCGGTGTAACCAATAATTTGGCAATGGGAACGATCATATTGGCGCTCATCCATATGGATTTGGCCTTTTCCATCCGTAGGTTGATGATGATTTGCTGCTTTCGTTTTCCGTCATCATAAGTGGTTTTGACACGGGATCTGAACAGCTGGTATTGCAGCTGGTTTTTGGAAATGGATTTGGTCAATTCTTTGGTTTGGATTTCCTTCATGGGGGTTCGGCTGGGGGGCAGTGCGGGCGATTTACAAGCCGAAACCAAAAGAATTCCTCCCAACAAAAAGAGTTTTAGGCAATTCAGGAAATTTGATTTTGGCTTCATGGCTATGATAATTCTGAATAATCTCCGATGCTAACAAAATGATATTCGCCGTTGTAATGAACGTGATTTCCGATCATGGCGCCTTGTAGCTGTGCATTTCGGATCACAGTATTTTTTTGAATCAAACTCCCTTCTATGTTGGAGTTTTCTATACGGGTTCCTGCACCCACCGCCGTATGGGGTCCGACTGTGGTGTTTTTTAGTACCACCCCCGAGCCGATATAGCAAGGAGGGACGATTTCACTGTTTTCCAATACCACATCATCGGAAACCAGAGCATGGGCCTCTTGAGTCAAAATGTCTAACATTTTGGTATTGGTCTCCAGTGTGATTTTGGGGTTCCCGCAGTCCATCCATACTTTGACCGTCCCTGGGGTAAATACAGCCCCTTTTTCCATCATGGCTAAAATCCCTTCGTTGAGTAAAAATTCCTCTCCTGCTGCACGTTCCACTGCCATGGTTTTTTCCAGCTCTTGCTTAATGAATTCTCCTTCTTTAAAATAATAAATTCCAATAACCGCCAAATCGGATACAAATTCCTGAGGCTTTTCCACCAAAGCAGTGATTTGATTGTCTTCATTGATTTGCACCACTCCATAGGCCTTGGGGTTTTCCACCTTTTTGACCCATATCATTCCGTCCACGCTGGGGTCTAGTGTAAGGTCTGTACGGATAAGGGTATCGGCATAGGCTACAATGATGGGGCCTGACAGGGAATCGGCAGCACACATCACGGCATGACCAGTACCCAAGGGTTCCAACTGTCGGTAAATGGAAGCTTTGGCCCCCAGAGCCTTAGCAACTTTGGTGAGCTCTTCCTCTACAGCGGGACCAAAAAAGGCGGGGTCTCCCAAAACATAGGCGACTTCTTCTATGGGTTGGGCCACCACCTTAGCAATTTCATTGACCAATTGAGCCACGATGGGTGTACCAGCAACAGGCAACATGGGCTTGGGAACAGTCAAGCTGTGAGGTCTTAACCTTGACCCTCTTCCAGCCATGGGAACAATGATTTTCAAAATTTTATATTAATTTTCTTAAACATATACTTTCACTTACTTCTTTCCAGTGCTGCCAAATCCTCCGCCGCCTCTTTCGGTATCGGGAAGCTGATCTACAGGCTGCCACTGCACTTGACTAAATTGGGCAACCACTAGTTGCGCAATCCGATCTTGCGGAGCAATAGTAAAATCCTCTTGTGACAGATTGATCAGAATGACACCGATATCTCCCCGATAGTCAGCATCTATGGTTCCCGGAGCATTGAGAACTGTAATGCCGTGTTTGGCAGCCAGTCCACTTCGAGGACGAACTTGGGCCTCATGGCCTTTGGGCAAAGCAATGGATAGGCCCGTTGGGATGATTTTACGCTCCAAGGGGGCCAAGGTGATGGGAGTCTCAATTTGCGCACGTAAATCCATTCCTGCTGATAATGGTGTGGCGTAATCGGGTAAATCACCCGCTCCGGTGTAATGGACAGGAATTGCTGTCATTTTTTTGATTTATTCAAAAATACAAAAAGCACCCCGAAACGTGCGCCTCTCTCCTTTTAGTTAATCTTTTTTTATGAAAAATCCTTTTTAAGCTCCTACCACTATTGGTTTTGGCAATGATCCGTTCATTTTTTTAAGGAAGACAATTCTTTTCGATGACCTCCATTACTTTATCGATCTCAAGGATACTACTTTTAAAATAATCCATAAACAGTCTTTGATGGGCCGTGGCAGCGGTGAGATGATTTAAAAATTCCTGATCTTTTTTTAGGGCTTAGAAATCATTGGGAAACCTTGAGCCAAGGTTTTGACTGGTTTCCAAATGGCGAGTAATCACCGGTTCTGATAACATAATCAACAATTCCTTGCTGCGGTTGCCCTGTTGTTCCAATTCTTTGAGGATGTAGTCGTATAGGTAGGCAATTTGAGTTCTGAGCGAATTGTTTTTAATGACCGTGCCAGAATTATCCAAGTTTTCTTAGGACATTCTTTGGCAAAAGAAAGCATCATATTGCAAAATTTTTCCCAGAAGAGTGTCGTAATCTTGATGGTAATCGGACAGGGGATCTTTGAGTAAGGTAATGAGCTTTTGATTCCCGATGATCCTCATGGAATCATTTTTTATGATGGATTGAATTTTGTTTCGATTTTGGTGAGGATCATCATAAATTCCCATGAGGGCTACCCTTTCTATATTGAAGCTTTTTCTGTTTTCTTTCCAGTTATCAACCTCCAAGGCAAGGAGGATTCCAAACATGACCAAAAAGATTTCTCCAATGGCAAAAAGGATGAATTTTTTGACGGTTGGGTTTTTGAAAATAGAAATTTTGTAGGTTCTAAAGATGATCGACATGGGGCTGTTTTTTAATTTCTGGGCAAGTGGAGAAAAAGATCGACCCCAAATTATAAAAAATCAATCCAAAAGGGCTTGAATTTGGGCTTTACTGATACGTACAAAACTGTTTTGGGTGTAGTTGTCTTTTTCAAAAATGATCCCCAAGTCAGCTTTTTCCAATAGGGTAATGGCAGCATAGGCCGCTGGGCCTTGATATATGGTTTTTTTTGCCGACCAAGTTTTACCATCATCTTTGCTAACACTCAGGGTAAGATTTTTCCTATTGTGGAGGTCGAAGGCATTGACAAATAGTAAAATTCCCTTGGGTATAGTGGAATCGTTTGTATCCCAACGAATGATGCCTGCATTACAACCGGGGTCGACCAAGCTGTAATCGGCATAGGAAGCCCAGGATTCGCCTTCGTCTTCTGAAATATAGATTTGTCTATATCCTTTTTTATTGAGTCTGCAATTGACCATCCAACTACCGTCGCTGCGCTCCACCACTTTGGATTCATCCCCTGGAATGAGGGGAGTTTTGATCAATTGCCAAGTATGGCCATGATCCTCGCTTTTGAAAAGGTGAAGGCCGTTGTCCAGGTTAACCAAAGTGTGGATTAACGTTCCCTTTCGGGTTTGAATCCCCCTGCCCGAGGTGATGAATTTAAAGTCTTTGTGCCAATCGGCGGGAGTGATTTGGTCGGTGATGTCTTCAGGTTCCGACCAGCTTTTTCCGTTGTCCTCGCTTTTGATGTATTTTAGGTAATATACTTGGGGTTCTCTGTCAAGATCCATATAATTAAAAAACATAAAGATGGTATTGGTCATCCGATCCACGATCATGGAGGGGTCGGAGGCCGATTGACCCATAGGATAGTCCACGAGCCTTTCAATAGGAGTCCAAGTTTTGCCATTATCACTGCTTCTTTTACTAACAATATTTATATTGTTGTTGTCCCTTAAGTCAGCACAAGAAGGTACTCTTTCGTCAATGGCAGTGATGAGATCGCCATTAGGAGCGGTTACGATGGCTGGAATTCTGTAACAGGCGATGTCTTCTTTTTGAGGGAACAGATCTGTAAATTCAAATTCCTGAGCAGGGCTTATGCCAAGGGAAAGGAGACCAATGGAGAGTGCCAGCGTATTTTTAATCTTTGATTTTTTGTTTTTCATATGCTCTGATTGAAGCCCCTGGGCTTAAACCTTGAGAAAGGTTTTGTTTTTATACATGTACCACAATAGTAGATAAAGCAATGCAAAGCCTCCGATGACAGTGATTAATTCATAATAGTCTCCCATAATGGGTGCCAGTCCATAAAGCACAAATCCAGCAATTTTGGGGAAAGGCATAACTTGGGAAATCACATAGGCGGTGATCGCATTCATTCCAATGACTTTAAGAAAAAAAGCCCATTTGAATTTTTGTTTGACGTCTATGATCCAATAAAAAAAAGCCATCAGAAAATAACAGATTCCCGAAGAGACCAAGACAAAAGAGGAAGACCAAAGTTTCTTTACTACAGGGTGCCAAATGTTTGCAAAAATGCCAATGGAAACGGCAATCGCTCCATAAATGAGGAGGGTTTTGACGACCTTCATTTTATCTTTTTGAGTTTTGATGAGGGTTCCTGCAAACAGGCCAGAGAGAGTGGTGGCGGTAAAACCTAAACCAGACAAAAACCAAGTGTATTGATTACCATCGTCAAAAGAACCAAAAATCAAATGATCGACATAGAGGGCAAAGTTTGCGTCAGGTATAAGGTTGCTCCTACCAATACCAGGGATGGTGGGTAGGGTCAACAAAAGGGCATAGACCAACAAACAGCCCACAAAAAGCAGTTGTCTTTGGATGGGTTTTAAATAGACATAAGCAATCGTGGTAAAGACATAGCCTACGGCAATGGCTTGCAAGGTGTTGCTAAAAATTTTGAAGGTAGAAAGGTTAAAATCCAATAGGTTGCCCTGAACAATCCAACCGAGTAAAAAGAGCAAAAAGAATCTTCTCAACAGCTTTAGGAAAAGGGGTTTTCTACTGGTGGAATTTTGTGTGTATTTTGAAACAGAAAAGGGGATTACTGCTCCAACGACAAAGAGAAAAAGTGGCATGATGATGTCGTAAAACCGAAAACCTAACCATTCCGGGTGAGAGAACTGTCGGGCCAAAGCTGCCGTAAAATCCGAATTTACGCCCTTATTGAGTTTAGAAAAAAACTGATCTGCTAAAACGATCATCAACATGTCAAAACCCCTGAGGATGTCTATGGAACGGATACGATTTTGGGAAGGTGTAAGCATTGCTTTTTGGGTATTGGGTACAACTAAAAGTAGTGAAAAATTGTCTTCAAAGGTAGTGTCCGTTATTATCTTCCTTTTTAGAACAATACGTGGAATGGGGTTTAAAGAAGGCTAAACCCTAAGATGTGGGAGTTTTCTAACTATTTAAAGCCTCTGCCCCACCCACAATTTCGAGAATTTCGTTGGTAATGGCTGCCTGACGTGCTTTGTTGTAAGTCAGTTTGAGTTGATCTCTCAACTCAGTAGCATTGTCGGTTGCTTTGTGCATGGCCGTCATACGGGCACCGTGCTCACTGGCAAATGAATCTCTAACCGCCTTGAAAAGCTGCATTTTTAGGGACTTGGGCAAAAGCTCATCCACAATTGCGGCTTGTGAAGGTTCGTAGATATAATCTGCCGATGCCTGCTGTGAAGCATCTTCTTCTGCCACTATGGGAAGATATTGCTCGGTAGTGACAATTTGTGTAGCGGCATTTTTAAATCGGTTGTAAACCACCAATACTTTGTCGTATTGCCCTTCGGCAAAAGCTTGCATGACTTGGTTGGCGACCTCGGCTGTATTGACAAAGCTAAGGTCATCATAAAGGGCATCGTGACGGCTTTTGACGGGAAGGGTTTTGGAAAGGATGTCGCCTCCTTTTTTACCAATTCCCATTATCTCAACGGTTTTGCCTGCGTAATCTTCCTTGGCTAACCTTAAGGTTTCTTTGATAATATTGGAATTGAAAGCACCACACAACCCTCGGTTAGAGGTCACGGCAATAATAAGGATTTTGTCCTCCGCACGCTGAGCAGTATAGGGGTTTTGCCCCTCACCGTCTAAGCTTCCGCTGAGGTTTTGAATGAGTTCCGTCAGCTTGTTGGCATAGGGCCGCATGGCGGTAATGGCGTCCTGGGCTTTCTTCAACTTGGCAGCCGATACCATTTTCATGGCACTGGTAATTTGCATGGTCGAAGAGACCGAAGCAATACGATTCCGTATTTCTTTTAGGTTGGGCATCTATTCAAACGCTTTGGAGGTTTCTTGTGCTACAGCATTGAGGGTGTCTAGAACATTGTCAGTCAATTTTCCTGCTTTTAGTTCTGCCAACACTTTTTTATGTTTCTTTTTAAGGGTTGTCAAAAAAGCGGTCTCAAATTCTTTGACTTTATCTACAGGAACATTTCTCAAAAGGTTCTTAGATCCTGCATAGATAATGGCAACCTGATCTTCCACAGTATAGGGGTCATTTTGAGCCTGCTTGAGAATTTCTACATTTCGTCTTCCTTTTTCGATCACATTGAGTGTGGCGGCGTCAAGGTCGGAACCAAACTTGGCAAAGGCTTCCAATTCGCGGAATTGGGCTTGGTCGAGTTTGAGGGTCCCCGCCACTTTTTTCATGGACTTGATCTGTGCAGATCCCCCTACCCTCGATACGGAGATTCCAACGTTGATCGCAGGACGCACTCCAGAGTTAAAGAGGTCGGACTCTAAAAATATCTGGCCGTCGGTAATGGAAATTACGTTGGTAGGAATGTATGCGGAAACATCTCCCGCTTGGGTTTCAATGATGGGTAGCGCCGTTAATGAACCTCCTCCTTTAACTTTGTCTTTGAGGGAATCGGGCAGGTCGTTCATGCCTTTGGCGATATCGTCATCGGCAATGACTTTTGCGGCACGTTCCAGCAATCTGGAGTGAAGGTAGAATACATCCCCTGGATAGGCCTCACGCCCTGGAGGACGGCGAAGCAATAGGGATACCTCACGGTAGGCAACTGCTTGTTTAGACAAATCGTCGTATATGATCAAAGCGGGACGACCGGTGTCTCTGAAGTACTCGCCGATGGCGGCTCCTGCAAAAGGAGCATATACCTGCATGGGTGCAGGGTCGGAGGCATTGGCAGCAACGATGGTGGTGTAGGCCAATGCGCCTTTGTCTTCTAATATTTTGGAAATTCCAGCTACAGTTGAGGCCTTTTGCCCGACTGCAACATAGATACAATATACTGGCTCACCCGCATCAAAGAATTCTTTTTGATTTAGGATGGTGTCGATACAAACAGTGGTTTTTCCCGTTTGACGGTCACCAATGACTAGCTCTCTTTGTCCTCTTCCCACAGGAATCATCGCATCGATGGACTTGATCCCAGTCTGCAAGGGTTCATTAACGGGCTGTCTGAAAATTACCCCTGGCGCTTTTCGCTCTAAGGGCATTTGAAAGGTTTCCCCTTCGATAGGCCCCTTTCCGTCAATGGGATTCCCCAAGGTGTCCACCACGCGCCCTACGATGCCTTCCCCTACATTGATGGAGGCAATTTTTTTGGTTCGCTTAACGGTATTTCCCTCCTTAATTTCCCTAGAAGGCCCAAGGAGTACGACTCCAACATTGTCCTCTTCGAGGTTGAGAACCATGCCGTCCATTCCATTTTCGAAGGTGACCAACTCACCGTACTCAGCATGAGTAAGACCATAAACTCTGGCGATTCCGTCTCCTACTTCTAGTACAGTTCCTACTTCGTCCAAAGAAGCGGTGGCCTCGAATCCTGCCAATTGATTTTTTAATATTGCTGATACTTCAGCGGGCTTCACATCTGCCATTTTTTGTTTTTTTCAGTATTAAGATGTAATCAATTCTCTCTTTAATATTTCCATGCGTTCTGCAACGCTGGCATTGTATTGTAAATCTCCTACTTTGAGGATAAACCCTCCCTTGATGGTCGGATCCACAATGTTTTTCAGCTCCATTTTTAGAGGGGTCAAAGTGGCTGCTTTTTTCAAAACTTCTTTCTCCAAAGCTGCGGTTAATGGAACTGCAGTAGTGACTGTGGCCGCCACTTTACCTTGTTGCTGGTCATACAAATGAATGTATTGCTGAGCAACGCCTGCCAATAGTCCCTCCCTGCTGTTTTGAGAGAGGAGATCAAGAAGACTTTGGAGGATTTTCGATCCTTTGGGGAAAACCTCATCCATGATCTTTCTTTTTTTTGAACCTGGCAAAACAGGACTGTTCAGTGCTTCTTGCAATTCAGGATTGCTATCCATAACAGAACCGATGTTTTGCATCTCTTGGACGACCTCTTGTTGCTTTTGGTTTTCGGTTGAAAACTCCAAAAGTGCTTTGGCGTAACGTATGGCAGCTCTTCCTGATTTCATAGACTGTTTATAAAGAAGCGTCTTTAAGTAGTTTCTCTACCAATTGGGCTTGTTTTTCTTTACTGTCCAACTCGGTATCAATGACTTTTTCCGCGATGTCCAAAGAAATTTGAGCTACTTGGTTTTTGAGTTCATTGACGGCAGCACGCTTTTCATTTTGAATGGCTTCCTGGGCCTGCGCAATGATTTTGTCGGCCTCGGCCTTGGCTTCTGCCTTGGCTTGTGCCACAATCTCTGCGCCATTGGATCGTGCCTCCTTTAAGAGGGCTTCTCGCTCCGCTCGAGCCTCTTTTAAAACCTTTTGGTTGTCTTCTTGGATAGAGGCCATTTCTTTTTTGGCTTCTTCGGCTGCATTCATGGCGTCCCTAATGGAAGTTTCCCTTTCATTAACGGTGTCCAAAATGGGCTTCCACGCGAACTTTCTTAAAAGTAAGACAAGCCCGATGAAAATGAACAGCTGCCAAAAAAACAGCCCAAATGAGAATTCATTGATTAGTTTTTCCATTCTTAAATAAATTTATCCCGCTTTATTGGGAAAATACATAAGTAGTATTAAACTGCAAATAATGCCGCAAAACCAATCCCTTCCACAAGGGCTGCTGCGATCAACATTACTGTTTGAATTTTTCCGGTAGCATCAGGCTGACGTCCGATGGCCTCCATGGCTCCTCTTCCGATGGAACCAATACCGATTCCTACTCCGATTACTACTAAACCTGCTCCTACTATTGCTGGAATTTCCATAATTAACTATTGATTTAAATGTTATAATTTATTTTAATGATCTTCGTGTTCTTCTTCAACGGCGAACCCAAAATACAAAGCCGATAATACCGTAAAGATATAGGCTTGCAAAAGGGCAACCAGTATTTCAATGATCGAAATGGAAAAAGCCAACACAAATGAAAGGCTGGATCCAATCCAATTTTTAAATATAAAAATTAGGGCAATCAAACTCATTAGTACAATATGACCCGCTGAGATGTTCGCGTATAAACGGATCATTAAAGAAAAAGGCTTGATGATGAGACCTAAAAGCTCAATGGGTGCCAGAATGATTTTCATGGGCCATGGCACACCGGGCATCCAAAAGATGTGCTTCCAATAATATTTTTTCCCAACCAAAGTTGTAATGACAAAGGTGATCAATGCCAAACAAAAAGTGATGGCAATGTTACCAGTTACATTAATCCCTAGCGGAGTTAACCCCAAAAGATTTAAAAACCAGATGAAAAAGAACAAAGTCAGCAGGTATCCCATGAACCTACGATGGTGTTTTTCTCCAATATTAGGGATGGCGATCTCATCTCTGACATACAATACTATGGGTTCAAAAAATCGACCCACTCCTTTGGCAATCATTCCGTTTTTTTGGTAGGACTTAGCCAAGCCTCTAAACAAAAAGAACATCAACAATGCGGTAAATAAAATGGAGACGACGTTTTTGGTAATAGAGAAATCAAGCGGCTTGATGTTGGTGGGGTGATGGTGGTCATCATAAATTATGGTCCCCTGTGCATCAGTTTTGTAAATCTTCCCATGGTAGAGCTTGTAGTGGCTGTCTCTCACCTGAACAGTACTTTTACCGTGTTTGAGCTTGGATGAGGAAAAGACTTTAAGTCCCTCATCCCAAAGAATTACTGGTAGAGGTATTCCGATGTATACTTTTTCTCCGCTTGCTTTATCCTTGTAGGACAAGAGGTTGAAATCGTGAGCGTCTTCCAGGTGATGGAGGATGTATGCTTTAATTTCAGACTTTAAATCAGTGGAGGTATCGCTGTTTTTGGTGATGGATGCTTTAGCGTGGAGGGTGCTTAAAGACACCATTAAAAATGCAACGAAATAGGGGTAAAATGGTTTCGGCATATTGACTACCGGTCTAATGGTTTAAATTTTGGAGCAAATGTAAGTCATTACACCATTAAAATAAAACAGTTTTGGAAATAATTTTAAGCTTCTCAAAGGGGTTAATTTTTCTGACTTAAAATTTTTACCAATGCCATAATCTCCAGTGTCAATGCCGTAACATAAGGCACAAAAAAGGATGTAAATCCAAGCTTTGGGGACAAGTCTTGCTCCTGAAAGCCCTTAAATACTAAGACATAAAAAAGAATAAATTTAAGTCCGCTGGTAAGGAGAAAGACCCAACCCAATAGGGCAGGGTTCTGTTTGGAGATCCAAAGTAAAATGATAAAAAACACAAGGGCTATCCCAGCGTTGAAGACATAGCATGAAATTAGGAGTTGATTGGGAATCGGCCAATCGAAATGGTTATTGGTCATTGTGTGCATCCAAAACAAAAAAGCCATGGACAAAAAAAGCTTTAGCGAAAACTTTAGAATCGTTGAGTTCAATAATTATTTTCTGTTGCTTTGTTTGTTGATAAGCAATAGGATCATTACCAATCCTATTGAAGCCGCTACTAAAGTGGGCCATTTTGAAGTGATGTCCCATTTCTTTTGAACCCAACCGCCTAGACTAATCATCAAGTACATGACTGCACCAATTTGAAAAGCAAGACCTGAGAAAATAAGCCAATTCTTAGGCTGTTTTTTCATGACTGTCATCGGTGTCTTTGACCAGCCTTATCTCTGCTTTTTTTCCATCCCGATTCATGGAGCAGCTCGCATTGAAGGATGCGCCAGACTCAACAATTAATTTGCCAATGACCACATCACCATCAATCACGCTGGTTGAGCGTAGGCTTAGGGTTTCGGAAACAAATAATTTTCCTTTGATTTTTCCTTCCACGTCGGCATTAGAGCAACTTACTTCCCCATTGATAATGCCGTCTTTACCCACTACTACTTTTCCTTTGGTTTTCAAGGATCCTTTGAGTTCGCCGTCGATTCTAAAATCCCCCTCAGAAACGATATTTCCTTTTACGGAGGTGGTGTTCTCGATTCGGCTGTAATGACTGTTGATCTCGTTATTTCTCATGGTTGAAACTTATTTTGTCTAGGAGCATTTTTCTGTAATCGGCTGATAAAACTACAAAATTATTTGTATTCAATAGATCTTCTTCAATTTCTTCGAGCTTGTTTTTTAGATCGTTGAGCTTTCTTCTGTTGCGGATTCCGTGCAAGACAAGAAAAGTTTGGTCTTGGTCAAAGCGATCTTTAGATAAAAACCAACGGTTTTGAGGTATTTCATTTAATGCGTTTTGAACTTTGGTTCTGGTCTGATTCAAAAGGGCGGTATCTTTGGCTTTAAAGGTGAAAACCCATTTGTAGTTGAGGAATACCTTATTGTTTTTTTCGATGGAATCGGTCAATTGGATCTGTTCAATCATTTCCCTTGCCCGCTCTGCCTCCGGAGATTCCGGATATTTTAATGCAATCTGCTCCAATTGCTTTTGCCAAGTTTTCTTGCCTTCAAGACGCCCCTGCAAATTGGCCATCAAAAGATCAAACTTGGGCTGAACTGGAGTTCCACCCAACAAAACTCGATAAGAGGCTTCCTTTTGATAGAGCTCATCAAAATCGCCCTTTTTGTATATGCTTAACAGATTTTCATAAATACTCTCGGGGGTTTGCAAGTCCGATTGGCTGAATTTTTCAGGATTGACCAAGATTTTTGAATAGGGGGATTCTGGGTAATCATTAACGATTTCTTTATAATATTCCTCCGCTTTTTGGGGCATTATTTTTTCGTGAATTTTGTAAAGGTGATAGAGCGCGGGAGCTGCTGTTTCTGCGGGAGGATCTAATCCCAACAGATGCTCCAATCGTTCTTTGGCAAGCTTGAAATTTTTAAAACTCTCTTTGTAGATCATCCCCAATTGCAAGTAGGCATTCTGGTTTCGTTTTTTGATGCTGTCGATTTCTTTTTGGGACTGGGGTATGGCTTTGACGTAGTTTTCGGGTTTTTCAACAAAAAATGTCTCTGCCGGCTCTTGTTGCTGTTCTTCAATCTTATCGGGGGTTTGCCTCACTGTATTGATGGCCGAGGCAATGGCCCAATTGTCAGCATTGGGACGGTCACCCCAAGTGGAAAGGAATTTTTGTTGTCCCTGAACCACCAACATTGGATTGTAAAAATAAAAGGCATTGGCGTTTGATGATTTTCCAAAAAACGGAAAAATCCCTTTCTCTTCTGTGTCCACCTCCGCCAGTGCTTTTGCCTGTTTCTTTTTTATGTATTCCTGAAAATACTCCAATTGTGCAGTTTTGTCCATTGAGGTGAGGTGCAGCACACTGTCGGTAGCCTGTGCCATTTTTTCGTATTTAATTACCGCATTGAGGTTGTCACGTTCTCTTTGTGTTCTTCTTTTTTCCAGTGTTTGATCGGGCATGGTGTTGAGAAGGCTGTCAAGGTAGGCACCGGTATTTA
>CBFIIP010000010.1:0-2170 GCA_965662705.1 Flavobacteriaceae bacterium | reverse complement strand
CAAATTAGCAGTTGATCCCTTCAAAGACTGTTCCCACCTGTTATTAAAATAATCACAAACAACCCTAAAGTATGCTTTGTTTTTTCTTTTTAGATTATTTACCAGGTTTCTGATATTTAGAAGTTGTCCGTCACTTTCCATATCAAAAAAACCTGCATCACCATCTGGTGAAGGTGATAAATTAAGTTTAATAATGTTGTTTGGATCACCAAAAGAAACCTCAAAAACACAACCTTCCATGTCTGGACCAGCATCTCCTATGTATATGTCAATTTCATCTCCTTTTTTCCGGGACTGATTTTGTTTTTCCATATAAAGAAAAAAGGCACTCTAACACCTCCTTCATAGTAACTCCCCTTTCCTGCTCTCAGGGGTTTTTGCATGGTGATTTTTCCGTAATAACCTCCGTTATCGGAAGTAAAAATGATAAAGGTATTTTCAAAAAACTTTCGCGCTTTGAGCTTGTTAACCAACAGCCCTATGTTACGATCAAGATTTTCGACCATGGTAGCATATTTTGGATTTTTCTGGCCTTTGTAAGGGGGCTTGTTTTCATATTTGTACAAGAGGGAATCAACAGGATGAATGGGGGTATGAACTGCATAGGGGGAGTAATTCAAAAAAAAGGGGCCATTGACATCGTCCAAAAACAATAAAGTTTTTTCCATAATCAGATCGGTCAAATATTCACTTTTACCTTTTTTTATTTTGATCTGATTTTTCTTGTTCCCAAAAGGTGGGTAATAACTACCGGGTGCACCCTGTTTCCCCCCGGCAATATTGAAATCGAAGCCGTATTCCAAAGGGTCATCACTGAGGTGCCATTTCCCGGAATGGCAGGTGGTGTAGCCTTTTTGTTTTAGTTTTTGGGAAAGGGTGGTGAATTTTTTATCCAATACTCTGGTATTCTTGATGGGTATTAATTTTCGGTCCGAGGCTTTTCCTCGGTCTGAATTGGCCACCGTATATATTTGATGTCGTGTGGTCCATTTTCCGGAATGAATAGAAGCCCTGCTGGGGGCACAATTTGCAGATGCGGCATAGCCTTGGGTAAAAACCAATCCCTGATCAGCTAAAGCATCAATATAAGGGGTATCATAATATTTACTGCCCATAAAGCTAACGTCATTCCATCCCATATCATCGATATTGATCAAAATGATATTGGGAGGGTCTGATCTGCCCTCATCAGAACTGCAAGAAAATAACAAAACCAATATCGTCAAATGAACTAGATTGGCTGGGATATATATGTGTTTTTTCAATTTGAAAGTTTTAAACACTTAAAGTAAAAAAAATCATCCAATGAGAATGTACAAGAAGTTTTTATTAATTTGGGGGCACACGGAATAAAATCAAAACCATGAGAAATTCAATTTCATATCTGTTGTGGATGGGATTTTTAATTGTTGCATGTCGCTCAGTAGATGAAAAAAAACCCAACATACTGTTTGTTATTTCAGATGACCAATCTTATCCACATACCGGCATCTATGGCACCGAGTGGATCAGCACTCCCGGTTTTGACCGTGTGGCGGAGGAGGGCTTGTTGTTCAGTCAAGCCTATACCACCAACGCAAAATGTTCCCCCTCACGATCCTCCATACTTACCGGTAGGAACAGCTGGCTTTTGGAGGAAGCAACCAACCATGTTCCCTATTTTCCGGAAAAATTCACCACCTTTCCGGAGGTACTCAAAAACAATGGCTATAAAACCGGCTTAACAGGAAAAGGATGGGCCCCGGGGGTGGCTATGAAGGATGGAAAAAAAAGAAATTTGATCGGAGAGGTTTATCGTGAAAAGAAATTAGACCCCCCTGCCACTTTTATCAGTAATGTGGATTACTTTGAGAATTTTAAAGTTTTTCTTGATGAAAGAACCGAGGATCAAGCTTTTTTCTTTTGGGTAGGCGGACACGAACCCCACCGTGCCTATGAATACCAAGTGGGAACCAACAAAGGAAATAAGAATATTGATCAAATAGACCAAGTACCAGGTTTTTGGCCGGACTCCAAAAATGTACGCACCGATATGCTGGACTATGCTTTTGAAGTAGAATATTTTGACGGACATCTGGTAAAGATCATTGAAGAATTGGAAAAAAGAAATTTATTGGAAAACACCCTTATTGTGGTTACCTCAGATAACGGGATGCCCTTTCCAAGGGTC
>CBFIIP010000009.1:0-8202 GCA_965662705.1 Flavobacteriaceae bacterium | reverse complement strand
TGGATGGCTGTGTTGCCGTACAGGCCGAGCAATCAGAAGCGGAAACCGATTTTCTGCTTGATATTGCCCAAAAAAATTCATTTGTCAAAGGCGTTGTTGGATGGGTAGATCTGCGTTCTGATAATCTCAGGGAGCGATTGGAATTGTATTCTAACAATCCTTTTTTAAAAGGGGTAAGACATATTGTCCAAGCAGAGAAGGAGGGGTTTATGATGGAGGAAGCATTCCTCAGGGGGATCCGGCAATTGAGGGAATTTGATTTGACCTACGACATTTTAATTTTTCCTCGCCAACTCAAAGAGGCCAACGAATTGGTCGCACGGAATCCTGATCAAGCTTTTGTATTGGATCATTTGGCAAAACCCTACATAAAGGATAAAAAAATAGAAGATTGGGCTACAGATATCAAAACATTGGCAAATCATGGGAATGTCCTATGCAAATTGTCGGGCATGGTAACTGAGGCGGATTGGAATCATTGGAATACTGAAGATTTTGAAACTTATATTTCAGTTGTTTATGATGCTTTTGGAGAAGATCGATTGATGTTTGGTTCGGACTGGCCCGTATGTCTATTGGCGGCCAGTTACCCCCATGTACTTAGGATCGTAGAAAATTTCATTCAAGCACTCTCTCCCGCAGCTCAAGAAAAAATCATGGGGTTAAACGCCCAAAAATTTTACAACCTTTAGGATGGATCTACAGCTTCAAAATAAAATTATTGTTGTCACAGGAGGTTCCAAAGGAATTGGATATGCCATAAGTCATGTTTTGGCAAAGGAGGGAGCCATACCTTTTATCATAAGCAGAGATGAATCAAGCATATTGCAAATCAGTGACGAGATAAAGAAAAAGGGAGGGAAGTGTGGTCATGCATTGACTGAACTTACCGATTCCAAACAAGTAGAGGCCGCAGTAAAATCTGCCGTTTCAACCTACGGAACTGTTCATAGTTTGGTCAATAATGCGGGAGTTAACGATAGTGTGGGATTGGAAAATGGCAATGAGGAGGATTTCGTTAATTCTCTGAAAAAAAATGTAGTCCACTACTACACCATGACTCAGGCCTGTTTGCCTTTTCTAAAAGAAAATAAAGGAGCCATTGTAAACATTGGTTCAAAGGTCTCCATGTCAGGACAAGGAGGAACCTCGGGCTATGCTGCTGCCTGCGGGGGAAGAAATGCTCTCACACGAGAGTGGGCAGTAGAATTACTACCTTACTCCATTCGTGTAAATGCTCTAATGGTTGCCGAGAGCTTAACTCCTCTATACGAAAAATGGATCAGCAGCTTCCCCAATCCAAAAGAAAAGTTAAATCAAATTGAAAGTAAAATTCCATTGGAAAAAAGAATGACCACACCCGAAGAAATCGCCAATACGGTGGCTTTTTTGTTGTCGGAAAAATCGAGTCATACCACAGGACAGCTGGTATATGTAGATGGTGGTTATACCCATTTGGACCGATCGCTAAATCCTTAAAGATGAAAAAAACAGTAGTTTCAAAAGAAATTTTATTACCCTTTATACTGATCACCTCGCTGTTTGCTTTGTGGGGATTTGCCAATGCAGTGACCGACCCTATGGTCCAAGCATTTAAAAAGGTGCTAGAGTTATCAAATTCCCAAGCTGCTTGGGTACAGATGGCTTTTTATGGGGGCTATTTTTGTATGGCACTGCCTGCCGCACTTTTTGTTAGGAGGTATTCCTATAAGGTAGGTGTACTGATTGGTTTGGCGCTCTATGCAGGAGGAGCTTTGCTCTTTTACCCTGCGGCAATTACTGAGCAGTTTTGGTTTTTTTGTTTAGGCCTTTATATTCTGACCTTTGGTTTGGCCTTTTTGGAAACAACCGCCAACCCCTACATTTTGGCGATGGGAGATAAGTCCACTGCCACACAAAGACTCAACTTGGCGCAAGCATTCAACCCACTCGGGCTTATCCTAGGTTTGTTGGTGGCCCAGCAGTTTGTACTAAAGAAATTACAATCGGACAATATAGAAGATTTTGGCACTTTGGAGGCCGCTAAAAAAGTAATGATCCGAACAGCAGACCTGATGGTCATTCGCGATCCCTATGTGATATTGGGACTGGTGGTAATGGCTGTTTTTGTTTTGATCGCAGTGTCTAAAATGCCGCAGGCCAAAGATGATGGTGAAATGGCACCATTGAGTAGTACATTTAACAGCTTGTATCACAACAGAAATTATCGAAATGGGGTCATTTCTCAAGTGTTATATGTAGGAGCTCAAATCATGTGTTGGACCTATATTTATCAATATGCAGAAGCCATCGATATTTCCAGTGAAAATGCTGCCAATTATCAGTTCATTTGTTTTTTGGTATTCTTGATTGGTAGGGCCATAGGCACCTATTTACTGCGCTTTATAAATTCTGGAAAACTGCTTTACCAATTTGCTATAATGGCTGGAATTTGTGTGCTGGGCACTGTTTTCATTCAGGGAATGGGTGGATTGTATTGCCTCGTGGGAATTTCATTTTTTATGTCACTTATGTTTCCCACCATCTATGGTATTGCCTTGGAAGATTTAGATGAAAAAGAGTCAAAAATTGGCGCTGCGGGGCTGGTCATGGCCATTGTTGGCGGTGCGCTGATGCCAAAATTGCAGGGCATGATCATAGATTTGGGAGGGAGTGGCGTGAATGATACCAAAATTCTAGGCGTAACTGAGGTAAACTTCTCCTTTATCCTTCCTCTTTTGTGCTTTGTTTTTATTGCTTTTTATGGAAGAGATGTCTATAGAAAACACTAAAATGAAAAGATATTGTTTGGCTTTGGATTTGATAGATGATCCACTTTCCATTGAAAAATATATAGAACACCACAACGCGGTATGGCCAGAGGTTATTGAAAGTATCAAAGAAAGTGGTATTGAGGACATGCAAATCTACCATATAGCAGACCGACTTTTTATGATCATCGAAGTTAATGAAGCATTTAGCTTTGAGAAAAAAAATAAAATGGATCAACACAATCCTTTTGTAATCAAGTGGGAGGAATTGATGTGGAAATATCAAAAAAAACTTCCCAACACACTAGCAAAAGAAAAATGGGTTTTGATGGATAAAATTTTTGAACTTAATTAAATGTTAATGAAGCGTTTAAAAGGGTTGATTCTGTGTTTTTGTATAATGGGTTGTAATATTTCTGATTCAACAAAATCGGAGGAAGATTTACCCAACATCCTATTTTTATTTGCCGACGACTATACTTTCGATGCTATCCATGCTTTAGGGAATGAAATCATTCATACACCTAACTTGGATCGACTGATACAAAATGGCACCCAATTTAGCCAAAGCTTTAACATGGGTGGATGGAATGGTGCGATTTGCGTAGCCTCTAGATCGATGATCATAACGGGTAAAACCATTTGGAACGCCAAAGCACTAACCGAACAATGGGCCAAAAAAGAGAACTTGGAAAGTGTTCAGATGAGCTGGGGCAAATTAATGGAAGAAAAGGGATATCAAACCTATATGAGTGGGAAGTGGCATGTCTCGATTGACCCCAAAAATGTTTTTCAAACAGTTAGAAACATTCGTCAAGGCATGCCCGGTGATTTCTTCAAAAAAGGAAATAAAAAAGGCTATGATCGTCCGAGAGAGGGAGAAATCGACCTTTGGAGACCAACCGACTCCCTAAATGGTGGATTTTGGGAAGGTGGTAAACATTGGAGTGAGGTCGCCAAAGACGATGCGCTCGACTTTATCAAGCAATCCAAGGAACGTTCAGCTCCGTTTTTTATTTATGTCGCTTTCAATGCACCCCATGATCCGCGTCAATCCCCCCAGTCGTTTTTGGATCGCTACCCTTTAGACAGTATTCCTTTGCCCGAAAATTGGCTTCCGGAATATCCATATAAAGATGCCATAGGCAATCCAAAAACCTTAAGAGATGAGGCTTTGGCGCCTTTCCCGAGAACACCCTATGCCATCAAAACCCATATCAAAGAGTACTATGCCATCATTTCTCATCTCGACGAACAAATTGGAAAAATTATGAGCGCTTTGGAGGCATCGGGAAAAGCAGATAACACCTACATCTTTTTTACGGCAGACCACGGCCTCTCTGTTGGGAAACACGGGCTACTGGGAAAACAAAGCATGTTTGATCATAGCATCAGAGTCCCACTGACCCTTGCAGGTCCAGGCATACCCAAAAACAAAACAGTAGATCATGAGATATACTTGCAGGACATTATGGCTACCACACTGGAGATGGCAAATATTGAAGCCCCAGCATCACTAGAATTTAAAAGTTTCCTGAGTTTGGCAAAAGGATTGGAGGATCAACCCCTTTATCCAGAGGGAATCTATGGGGCTTATGTTAATCATCAAAGGATGATCAGAAAAAATCAATTCAAACTGATTTTTTACCCAAAAATTAAAAAAACACTTCTTTTTGATTTAGAACAAGATCCCTTAGAAATGAATGATCTATCCGAGGATGATGAATATCAAGAAACAGCCAAAGAATTATTTGAGGGTTTACTGATCTTACAAAAAAAGATGAACGACACCCTTGACCTTAGAAAAATTTATTCATTCGATTCCGTTTAGTTGTTTTTTCACTTCAGTCAATCCATATAAGTTTTAAAAAACAATTAATCTTATAATGATATGATAATTAAATAATTATAAATTTTAAATTTGTAGTTAAAACCTCTCTTGTTCATTTATTTACTATATTTATTGAGGTTTTTAAATAGGAATACTACTTTAAAATTTCCCTTTTAAAAGTTATCCAAATGAGACCTAAGTGTTACTGCGTTGGTTCGTTGCTCATGGTCATTATGATCACGGTTAGCTCCTACGGTAAATCTTTCTCCCTTTCTCTATCTTACAGCAATCCAACTCCAGCCCTCTTATCCCTTGATAACAAGGTTGACATTCATTATACCAATGGAAAATACTTTTTTACAGAACTAGATCTGCGGGATAATAATGATTGGTTTTCTGAAAAAATTTCTTCCATTAAGAATTTTAATGAGGCAGTACCGGATGACCAAGTGGTGGACTTAACGATCAATAATTCATCCAATACCGCTACCAATGTTCTCAATTTTCAAGAGGGTTATATTGAAGTCCCATCGAATTTGTTTACCGACTTTAGTAACAGCGATGAATTTACTTTAGAGGCACGCATCAAAATTGATCAGTTTCCTGAATCTGGATCAAATGCTGGAAATAGCAGCAGCCCAAACAGGAATTATATCATATCTAAAAAAAATGTTCTGGGACTTTATTTGGTCAATCTCAATGGCGAGACCCATATCGAAGGTAGGTTCAGAAAAGATTATTACGGGGACTGGCCTAATATAATTACAAGCGAAGCGTTAGTATTGGATCGTTGGTATCATGTTGCATTCGTGACCAATATTTCAGGGTCAAGCGGAGTGCAGAAGTTATATATCGACGGTACTCTGGTCAGCACCACTTCTTTTTCTGTTGGTGGTGCCAGTTCAGGTATCACCCAAAGCAATAATCGTTTAGGCATTGGAGCCAATTTGTGGAACGAAACACCTTCACAATATTTTAAAGGGAGTATCTCCGAGGTCAGGATGTGGGATGTAGAGAGATCCCAGACTGATATTGATGCTAATAAAAATACTCAGGTCTCTGCTAACTCAAATCTCAAATTATACTATCAAATCAACGAAGGAACAGGAAATACTGTAACCGATGTAAGTGCAAATAATCTTAATGGAACAATTAATGGAACCTATACCTGGGTAGATACTTCTCCTGAAAATAATATTTTTCATTATGATTTTTCCAACATAAGCTCATATCAAGGTTCAGGCAATACAGTAAATGATTTATCAAGTGGAGGAAATAATGGGGTTGTATTGGGAGACAGCAGTCAAATCTACTTTGATTCAAATGAAAATGCTTTTTTCTTTAATGAATCAAACGGTGATCATGGTATTGCAATACAAAATCACAATTATGTTTCAGGAGCCTCTGATCAGATTGAAAATTTAACTCTTTCTGCTAAAATTAAGCTTCCAAATTCTACTTCCAACAGACAAAGAATCATTTTATCCTATGATCGTAGCTCAGTTTTTAGATTTGCCATCGGTAGTGATGCATCTATTAGTGCTTCAGCAGCTGGAAAAATAGCTTTTATGTTTACCAATTCTAGTGGTACCAAGGACAAATACGATGCTGGTTATTCTGGAGATTTGAGAGACAATCAGTGGCATGATGTAATGGTTAAGTTTGAGGCCAACAAATCAGGTGGTTTGAAATATTACGTGGATGGTGTTTTGACATATACTGACCCCAATACCTACACTCCAATAAGCAATCAAAATACTAGTGAAACCCCCAGATTTGGTATCATCGGTAATGGAAGTGAAATGACATCTGCAAATGGTTCAAGGGCACCCACAGACCCTTTCTCAGGTTGGATCAAATCCATAAAATTCTCTGAAAATGTGGTTGCCATACCACAAGACACCCTTCCTCCTACGGTAATACTTACCAAGAATAGGGACGATTTTTCATTCAAACACACGGATGTAATCACTATTACAGCTCAATTTTCTGAGGCCATGACCCCTACCCCTACCCTTAACATTACTGGGATTGCCTCCAATGTTTTAATGGATTCTACCTCCTCAACTTCAGTATGGACGTATGACTGGGTAATCCCCAATATTCAAGACACCCTTGTCTCCGTAACCGTATCAGGTACTGACCTAGCAGGGAATGCCTATAGTGATAATGACGGGTGTGTAATATTGATAGATAACACTACTCCCTCTGCTGTACTTTCGATTGATGTTAACAACATACAAAACAACCAAATCGGTGTCACAGATCCTGTCAAACTGGAAGTCACTTTTTCTGAGCCCATATCCGCTTACCCCAATGCTCCAAAGCTTTTGATCAATGGAACCGCTCATGATCTCCCCCTTGAATCAATACTCAGTATTGGAGCCAGCAGTACGACCATTGACTATTTTTCTCAACTGATTTCCTCAACCCTCAGCCTAGACTCAAGCAACACGATAAGCTATGATGTCAGTTCTACCTTGGATGAAGCTTATATCAAATATGATTATTTTACAAATACGATCAGCTCAACTTTTTCGTATCTCTGGGATCCATCAACAGCGACCAGTTCATCGGTCATCATTGGCATTTCGGCTTATGACTTTGCAGGAAACAGCTATCAGGTTTCTAATGCCATGAACTTGTTCGTTGATAATGAGGCTCCAACAGTAAGTCTCAGTCATACAGATGATGATGCTATCCTATCCAACCAAGAACTGGTAACCATTACCGCTAACTTTTCAGAGGAAATCCAATCTTCGCCTTCCGTTCAGCTGTCCGGTTTGGGGATCACAGCAAATATGAGTCCAACCCTCACAAAGGACATTTGGATTTACAGCTGGAATGTTTCTTATACAGGGGATACAATGGTTAGTTTAACGGTATCGGCTACGGACAAGTTTGGAAACAGCTACAGTGGATCAGACACACTAAGTTTTCAAATTGACAATACTCCACCAACGGTTATTTTAACCGATACTGATGGCGATAATCTCATTTCCTCCTCAGATGTAGTTACCGTTACTGCTACTTTTTCTGAGGCTATGGCTTCTAGCCCTACGCTCTATTTTTCTGACAATCAAAACGGAATATCGATGACCCAAACCACAACGGACTCAATCGTTTGGATCTACCGTTGGGAGGGTATTTCTTCCTCTGTTTCAAGTGTGAGTGTGACCGTTTCGGGGACTGATGTTGCGGGAAATCCATACACCAGCAATGCATCGCTAACTTTTGTTTTGGACAATACTCCACCCACTGTGATGCTCTCTCACAACAATACCTCGAATACCATAGGCCCTTCTCAATCGGTTACCATTACCGCCGAATTCTCCGAACCCATGTCAGCGACACCCAGTATCAGTCTAACAGGTATAGATCGTATTGAACCCATGGTTGCTTCTGGTTTAGAAAACATTTGGCTTTACAGTTTACAAATTTCCTCCGCTACGGTATCCCAAGTAAAGGTCAATGTCATCGGAGAAGATTTGGTTGGTAATCCCTATAAAGGGAATGAAGAAATTGTTTTTTCGTTTGACCACCAACCCCCCACCATTACAATAACCGATAATGATGACGGAGATGGTGTTTTACTTAAAGGTCAGTCTCTCGACATCTACT
>CBFIIP010000008.1:0-5460 GCA_965662705.1 Flavobacteriaceae bacterium | reverse complement strand
GCTTAATGAAGGGGATATGCCTGAGATGTAATAAAAAACCTTCCCGTTAAGGTGGGCAAAGTCAACCAATGAAGAAAAGAATGGTGTCCAGTCAGCCATTTGAATTAATGATTAAAACATTCTCTCCAAACCAGGTTGAATTGTAGATTGATCCGTAGCCATTTTGATTAACTGTTAACTCCATTAATTGATTCTCCATATCTCATTTCCCTTTTCATCATAGACGATATGTAGTTCACCGTTACAGTAGTGATATTCCTTACCCTCTGAGATAACCTCAGCGAATAAACCATAAGGGTCGCTAGAGGCAACAATGGCATGTCGATGGTCATTAAATACTCGACTATCATTCGAGACTTGATTGGCTTTGAGCCATGCCTTTGTCTGCTGGTATTCATTTTGTTGCATCTTCTATTTTTTTGTGGAGTTCTTTAGGATCGTATGACATGATTTTGTCAATCCACTCGGTGCGGGAATCTTCACTAATGTCAGTAACCTCCACCGCTTTCTGAGTAGGTATGTGAAACTTTAGGAATTGTAAAAGCGCGTTTACTCTATCCCGCGGCTGCATCTGATCGAGATCACTTTGTACTGCATCAATATTTGATTCAAGTAGCTTACCAACTACTTTCTTGACAATCTCAGTAGATTTATTTGCAGCTCCTTTGGGTCTGCCTTTTCCCATTTTGTTGCCTACCTCAAATCTCATTTTTTATGAAATCTTTATTAGGCATGATCGTAGAGTTACGGCCACTCTTTAAAGCCTTTTTAGTGAGCTGGTGAATCTGCTGCTGCTAATGCATTGTGTAAGTGCTTTTACCAGATAGGCCGTTTAAAGCTTTGATGAAATTTCTACAATCATTGAGTTTTTCAACCTCCTCTGCTGTTTCTGCATAATCAGTAAAGTCTGCCTTAGTTGGCTTTTGCATGTCAAGTAATTTACCATACTCGAATATCTCATTGTTTAGCTGGGGTGTAAAATTCATCTCTTTCATCTCTGCTATTTTGTAACCAGATAGTCCCATAGGATTAGACTGGACAAATTGTTTGCTCACTAGTTTGTATATGTTTTGTTCTGGGTGTGGGTATAGAGAATCAATGTCGATTTTCATAGCGGGGAAAAACTGGCTTAGCTTATGCTTGATTGCTTTCTTAAGTGCTGTCCTTTGTTCCCACTTTTTGAGGTAAATCTCAAACATGTATTGGTCAAAGTTGATTTCTTGTTTTTTAATTGTCGCTGTTTCCATCTGTAATGTATTTAAGTAATATTCTTTTGATTTTATTGAGTTTCTGTCGAGCAATAGCTCGGTAAGTAATTTTCATTTCAGGTTGCATTGCATCCCCTTTGAAGTGATAAACTTTTTTCATGCTGTCGTTATTTTATGTTATTTAAACGGTAAAAAAAGGGGGCGGGAATGAAGGATCAGCAACTAGTCAGTCTATGCTTAAGCTGACCAGTTAGGTAGACCGCACCCTAAATTTTAAAACGGTACTTCATTCTCTCGACGGAGGTCAACTCGATCAAACATTTTTGAACGAACGTAACCTGAAACGGTCTGTCTGTTCTCTGTCGCTTTTTTCTGAATGTAGTTCTTGTCCTCATGGCTTAGAGGAATCGTGATCTTAGAATTAAATTTCATTTTTCTGTGTTTTAGAATTAATAAATAAATCGTGGTACGCGTCAATGTACCGTTCCTGACGGGTCAGCTGTTTGCTGATGTATTGTAGTGTTTGTTTTTTGCCTCGTATCGGTTCGATGTTTCCAATAAATTCGGTTTTCAAATTCATGGCTGTACCAACCTCATCTCTGGATAATTTTTTACCCGCGATTGCAAGATGCAGGTGGTTCATTTTTGGGTTATCAGTTTCAGAGGTTACATATACCCCGTCCACCTTTGGATGCTGAGCTAATTTTTTGACCTTTTTTTCAATCATGTGAGGTTTAAACTTGTAAAATGTCCTTATAAATGTTGTCTGAGACCACCTAGTCATATTTGCAATTGCATTCACATATTTTGGTACTTGACTAATATTCATATAGTTATTATCAATATTATTTCACATTAGGATACAAAAACGATAAAGGGAATTTCTCCCTTAACACGATGCTATACTATAAATACAATTGAATAGGTACAATTCGGTCAGATTTTAACATCTTTTTTTCCATCTGTTCTGATGAAATTAGAAACCCAACCCTTTTTTTGGGTTTAATCTGGGTTACTGAAAAAGAGGCGGTTTTGACCGATTGAATTGAGAGGAACAAAAAAAGCGAAATACAAGCAAAAGTTAGTTCATAGTTCGCTAATGTTATTTTGGAGTTAGATAATCTTTTTGTAACTTGCTGATTATCAGTAGAGCCAATGTCGGGATTTGAACCCGAGGCCTCGTCCTTACCAAGGAAACGCTCTACCCCTGAGCTACATCGGCTTTTTGTTGCCGCAAATTTAATTTTATTTTAGAAACTTTCAACCCTTTCATTAAGATAAATATTGGCCTCCTCTTCTGACCATGAATTGGTTAATTTAGAAATATAACTTAAATTTAGGAACCCCAAATAATTAATCATGTTGCCATCTAGCACTCGGTTCTTGCCTTTTCTTCTGTTAATCTGCACTAGCCTCTTTTCACAAATCAAAATCGATTCCACCAAAGTTGGCTTAGTCCTCAGCGGTGGTGGAGCTAAAGGAATTTCTTACATCGGAGCCTTGCGTGTTTTGGAAGCCAATGAAATTCCTATTGACTACGTGGTGGGAACCTCTATCGGAGGGGTAATTGGGGCCTTTTATGCAGCCGGATATTCACCCGATCAGATGGAAGCCATCATAGCCGATCCCAAAACCTCAAGTTTTATAAAGGGCGAAACACAAAAAGGACTCAATCTTTTTTACAACAATCACCTAAAACCATCTAAGTTGTTATCCCTTCAATTGATTAAAACAAAAAACAATAAACTTAGTTTATCTCCATGGGTGATCAACAGTTCAGTAATGCAGTTGGCATTCAACAAGTTTTTTTACAAAGCCAACACCTTGTCACAATCTCATTTTGATCAACTGTTTGTTCCATTTAGAACGGTATACTCTAATATTGGAAAGGGAAGCTACGAATACAAGGATCATGGGCTGTTAGCCAATCATGTTCGTGCTACCATGAATGTACCACTGATCTACCCCATGCACCATATTGGTGAGAAAACCAAGTTTGACGGAGGCATTTACAACAATTTCCCAATCCGTGTCATGAAAAAGGAATTCAACCCCAAAAACATAATTGGTATTCATACCGGTGGGCATCTAACCGAAGAGTCAAAAAACATTGAATTGAACACCGAAAATTTAAAGTACCTTTTTACAAAGGTATTGGTCAACAACTCCGAATACAAGTCAATGAACCCAATAACGGATGTGTTGATCCACCCCAAAATAGAACACCTCAGTGCGTTTGATTTTAAAAAATACAAGGAGTTGATCCGAATCGGGGAGGAAAGTGTACGTTCCAAGCTTCCAGAATTGCGAAAAAAAATAAAGCGTAAAGTTCCCAGAAAACTGATCGACAAAAAAAGAAGCCTCTTTGACAACCAATTCAATCCCGAAGAATTTGATTCCTTGACGATTAGTACTACTAATTCTCAAAAAAACAACGTTTATGTCAGAAAAATTTTACAACCGGACAAAAAAGGTTTAACTATGCAGACTTTGAAAAAGGCTATCATCGATTGGCCAGCAGTCCCTTCTTTGAAAATTTGAATCCACAATTCATTTATGACAAAGAAAAACAAAGTCATTATATCAATCTGAAATACAACCCCGAAAATAAATTTAGAATCAATATCGGCGGAGCCATTGCCTCCCAAGGGCTTGGTCACATCTACGGTGGTTTTGAATGGCAAAAAGTAAATAAAACCATGCGAAACATCCATGGAGACTTTTATTTCAGTGATTTTAAAAAATATCTTGAAATAGGAATCAAATACTACTTTCCAACAAAAACTCCATTATTTGTGTCAGGTTATTACAAAGGGAGCTGGTATGATTATTTAAAGTCCTCAAAAATTAATTTTGACTATCAAAACCTAGTATTTTTCAACCTAGAGGAAAATACTCCGGGGCTTCAAATCGGAATTCCCTTTTTAAAAGAGGGGCTATTGACCCTTTACGGGGAACGCTACCACGGCCAGTATGTTCACAGCCAAAATCTTTTTGAGTTCAACAAGGGAGATCAAATATTAAAACACCGCTTATGGGGTCCCAAGTTTGGATTGCACTTTAAAAAATCAACGCGCAACGCACCCCAGTACGCCACAAGTGGAACGCACCTCGAAATCCACCTGTACCGCATCATGAGCCAACACAATTTGACCTTAAACATCTCTTCTCAATCCAACATCGAATACCAAACACTAAACAGTGAACAAGACAATGACTATGCTTGGAATTACGCAAAATTGGATTTTGAAAAATACATGCATTTTAAACAATGCGACTGGTTCTCTTTGGGGATGGAGTTAGAAGCAGTCTATTCCAGTAAAAAACATTTTAAGTCGAGCGTCTTGGTAAAAGAAACTGGACAGAAATTCGACATTGATCTCTTTGCTTTGGATTTTTTGACCACCCCACAATTTCTTCCTTTTTGGAACAGCGAAAGTTTTTTATCGAGCTTCCATACCGCTTCGAGCTATGTTGCTATTGGTATAAATCCCATTTTTGAACTCACCGAAAAATTACAAATGAGGTTTCCTCTTTACCTTTACAATTACTTTTTTGAAAATTCAAATTTGGAAACTGACCCCGAGCAATTAAAAATCAATCCCAACTTGTTTTCAGAATTTTTCATCAATAACGGTCTGCATTTGGTTTATAAAACTCCTTTTTTTTTCAATAAGTGTGGGGGTGAATCGATATGATGCCCTAGTATATGACAAAGAAGAGTACAATTTCTTTTTTAAGATTGGATTTAGCCTGGGAAATAAAATGCAATTGAAGTAAATATAGAGCGGGAGACCGGGTTCGAACCGGCGACATTCAGCTTGGAAGGCTGACGCTCTACCAACTGAGCTACTCCCGCATTCTTACTGATACGAATATCAGCAATTTATTCCAAAATTTCAAATTATTACTGTGGGGAGAGCAGGATTCGAACCTGCGAAGGTAAAAACCAACAGATTTACAGTCTGTCCTCGTTGGCCGCTTGAGTATCTCCCCGAACCTTTATCACTTTAAATCAGAGCCGATGGAGGGACTCGAACCCACGACCTGCTGATTACAAATCAGCTGCTCTAGCCAGCTGAGCTACATCGGCTTTTTTTAAAAAAAAACCCCGCATTTTGCGGAATGCAAATGTAAATATTTATTTCTTCAATAAAAATTAATTATATTTTTTTTTGTCTGAGAAAAAAAGTAAATTTCATTTATTTCTTGGGTGGGTTTTTTTAAAAACTTTTTTAATTTCTTCTATTGA
>CBFIIP010000007.1:0-4219 GCA_965662705.1 Flavobacteriaceae bacterium | reverse complement strand
TTTAACTAAACAATTTGAGGATAGAAATTCACTGAAAAATAATCTGATTCAAGGACTAATTCAATAACTATTCGATTTTTTTTGTATAACTTACAGTAGTCGTTTGTCAATTATTTAACCTAAAGCCTAGATTCATTCTTCAGAGCTTTACAAAACCAAACAACATAAAATGATTCTGAGATCAAAATGGTTATCAATCCTTTTTATTGCCGTTATAATTTCATGTTCGGAGCAAAAAAACGTTTCGGTTTTACAAGGGTTTATCAGTGAAACTCCATTAGTGGATTATGTAAATCCTTTGATGGGAACAGATTCCACCTTTGAATTATCTAACGGAAACACTTATCCCGCCATCGCCACTCCTTGGGGGATGAACTTTTGGACGCCCATGACCTCCAAGATGGGAGACGGTTGGACCTATAAATACGATGAAAATAAAATCAGGGGGATCAAACAAACTCATCAGCCCAGTCCTTGGTTGAATGACTACGCAGCTTTCTCATTAATGGCCGTCACAGGAGATTTAAAATTTCACGAGGACGAACGCGCTTCTTGGTTTTCTCACAAAGCTGAGACCGTAAAGCCTTACCACTACAAAGTTTATTTAGCCGACTACGATACCGCTGCTGAAGTAACACCCACGGAGCGGTCGGCTCATTTTAAATTTACTTTCCCTGAGTCAAAGGATTCATTCATCCTATTGGATGCTTTTAGCAAAGGCTCTTTAGTGAAAATCATCCCAGAAGAAAGAAAAATAATTGGCTACAGCAGATACAACCACGGGGGGGTACCCGATAATTTCCATAATTATTTTGTGGTGGAATTCGATAAAGATTTTGAAGTCAACCATACCTGGGCAGACGGGTGGAAGTTGATTGAAAATTCAACCGAGAATGAGGGAGATCATGTGGGAGCCATCATCGGATTCAAAACCAAAAAGGGAGAAGCCGTTCATGTTAAAGTAGCTTCCTCTTTTATCAGCCCGGATCAGGCTCAGATCAATTTAGATCGAGAAATTGGCAAAGACACCTTTGAGCAAACCCGAACAAAAGCGAAAGATGCTTGGGAGAGTGAATTGGGGAGAATTAAAATTGTAGATGAAAACCTAGAAAATATCAAAACTTTCTACTCTTGTTTGTATCGTGTTTTGCTCTTTCCAAGAAAGTTCTATGAAATCAACAAGGCGGGAGAAGTTGTGCATTACAGTCCTTACAATGGAAAAATACTCCCCGGTTATATGTTCACCGACAATGGTTTTTGGGACACCTTTAGAGCGGTTTTTCCCTTTTTCAATTTAATGTATCCCGAATTGAATGCCCAAATCATGGATGGTTTGGCCAACACCTACAAGGAATCCGGTTGGCTCCCCGAATGGGCCAGTCCGGGGCACCGAAATGTGATGATTGGCTCCAATTCATCTCCTATCATTGCCGATGCCTTTCTAAAAGGGGTAAAAATGGAACAGTCCGATGTTTTATTAGAGGCCATGCTCAAAAACGCAACCACCTCCAAAAACCGACCCCAATCCAATGGAAGGGTCATCAACTCTGTGGGCAGGGAAGGCGTCGAGTACTACAATCAATTGGGTTATGTGCCCTATGATGTCGGCATTAACGAAAATGCTGCCCGTACCTTGGAATATGCCTATGCTGATTTTACGCTAGCCCAAATGGCTCAAAAATTAGGAAAGCAAGACTTGGCAGATCAGTTTTTTAAAAAATCCATGAATTATAAAAACCTCTTTGATCCCCAAACCCGATGGATGCGGGGTAAGAATGAGGATGGAGCTTTTCAATCTCCTTTTAACCCGCTCAAGTGGGGCGATGCTTTTACCGAAGGGAACAGTTTGCATTACACCTGGTCGGTTTTTCACGATGTGGAAGGACTGATACAGTTGATGGGTGGAAAAGAAGCCTTTGCCTCAAAACTGGATGAGGTTTTTGATATGCCTCCAAAATTTGATGACTCCTATTACGGCTTTACCATCCATGAAATCCGTGAAATGCAAATTGTCAATATGGGTAACTATGCTCACGGGAATCAACCCATCCAGCACATGATCTATTTGTACAATTATGCCAATCAAGCCCACAAGACCCAGGAAAAAATCAGAGATGTTTTGACCAAACTATATGCCCCTACACCAGATGGCTATTGCGGAGATGAAGACAACGGTCAGACCTCCGCTTGGTATGTTTTCAGCGCTTTAGGTTTTTATCCTGTCACCCCAGGGGTGGATCAATACGTTATCGGGAGTCCCTTGTTTAAAAAAGCCACACTCTCCCTACAAAATGGAAAAAAGTTCACCATTTTGGCTCCCGATAACAATAGCAATAATGTTTACATCAAAGCAGCTCGATTAAATGGTCAAAGTTGGGATAACGGTTATATCAATTATGACAGCATACAGGCCGGCGGACATATCGAGTTCCAAATGAGCGATCAGCCCCAACCCAATTGGAGTAGAGACAAAGAAAATGTTCCTTACTCCTTGAGTCTTTCAAATTAGCCGACCTTATTGATTCGGTTTACTGCCCATTACAATGGTAAGCTCACTATTGGCTTGAATTTGATCATAGGTGATGCTTAGCGTTTTTTGAGGGATGTTGTTGAGTAAAATCTCTTGGACATACTTATTTTCTTTGGAATTGTTTTTTACATTGATGGTGAATAACCCATTATCAAGAGACAAAACCGCACGGTCAACAATGGGCCTCCCGATATAAAAAGTATTGTCTCCTGGGGTCATTTGATAAAGCCCTATTACATTCATCACATACCAAGCCGACATTTGCCCACAATCCTCATTACCGATAATTCCGTCTGGTGTGGAAGTATAAAAAGAAGTTAGAATAAAATCCAGGACCTCTTGTGTTCGCCATGGGCGATCGGTGAATTGGTATAAGTAAGGAATATGGTGGCTGGGCTCATTGCCGTGGGCATACTGACCAATCAATCCAGTAATGTCCCCTGAGGCATTTTCACCACTAACTTTTGATGTGGTGCTAAATAGTTCATCCAACCATTCGCCAAACGCCTCTTTTCCACCCATCAAGGTGGCAAGTCCCTTAGGATCGTGAGGAACAAAAGGCGTCCACTGCCATGAATTGCCCTCTACAAAAGCGCTTTCTAGGTGGTCTGAAAAATTAGGATCAAAATCTGGATCCCAAGATCCATCTGACATTTTACCCCGCATGAAGGAGGTTTCTTTGTCGAAATACATTGCATAGGCTTTGCCTTTTTCGCTGTAGGATTGAGCCAGTTCGTCCTCTCCCAGCATTTCCGCCATTTTTGAAATGCACCAATCATAGTAGGCCATTTCCAGCCCATAGGAAACCGACTCCTTACATTTGTCCATAGGAACAAACCCCAATTCTTCTTTATATTTGATGTGATTTGGCATTACATTTTCTGCTCTAGTCCCCAAGTGTTTGGCACGAAAATCTTCTTGCCACTGTGAGCTTTTCACACTGGCTTCAAGCAGTTTTTTAGGGAGGGAATCCAAAAGTCCTTTTTTCATGGCATCCGCAATGACTGCCACAGCGGGGTAGCCCACCATAGTCCCCGTATAATTACTGTTTAAAGACCATTTGGGTAACAAACCCCCTTCGTCCGACTGCGACAAAAGGTCATAAATCCAGTGGCTGACTTGTTGCGGTTGGATCAAAGTCATCATTGGAAACCAGGTCCTAAAAACATCCCAAAGTGAATAGGCAGAGTATCTGTTATTTCCAACATGGGTATAGACTTCTCCATCCATGCCTCGGTATTGACCGTTAGCATCACCAAATAGAAAAGGAGCCATATGACTGTGGTACATTGACGTATAGAAGTTTTTCAACACATCCTCATCTGAACTTTCAATCTTGATTTGGCCCAGCTTATCATTCCATACTTTTTTGCCACTTTTTTTTACTTCCTCAAATGAAAGTCCAGCGTCCAAAGTAGCGCCATTTTCGTTTGCCCCATCAGAACTGGTGTAGGAGAGGCTCACCTTGACATTCAGGGGAGCAGATAAGGATCCAAAGTCGAGATAGGCAATCAGGTCTTTCCCATTTACTTTGTCCGAATTAAAGGTTTTTTCACCCTCAATGATTTGTTTGCCGACAATGGGTTGATCAAATTTTGCGGTAAACCATACTGGGTCATCCTTGGCCCAGCCAGAAGTTTTCCTGTATCCTTTGACCGAATACTCATCTAAAAATATGAATTCACTTTC
>CBFIIP010000006.1:0-7029 GCA_965662705.1 Flavobacteriaceae bacterium | reverse complement strand
ACTGGGTGACCACAAGGACGAATTTGCAGAAGTTTCTGACCAGTTGGTAAAGTTTTGATAGCCGGAGGTAATTGAAGTACTTCCAGATGAAAGGGTTAGTGAAGGGGTACTTGATATACTCGCAATATTAGATGAATCTGTTACCGTAATTTGGATGGTAAGGGTTACCCCTCCAGAGGTAATATCAACAGTGTTGAGGTTTTGACTAAACGCACTGAGAACAGGACCGGATGAATCCTGAGAGAAAACTATATTAGGAAACCCAAATACTAAGGTTAAGATTAGAAATTTAAATGATCCCCAAAAAAGGTCTCTGCACATACAAGTACGTTCGGTTATAATTTACTTAATAAAGTAAATAATGATTGATCTCTATCTAAATTCAACTTTTTTCTGATACCAGAGCGTAAGTTAAAGAGCGTGCTGTCAGATATATTCATCAGTTTTAAAATTTGTTTGTTTGAATAAGCCATCCTAATCAACATACAAACTTTAACCTCATTGTAAGTCAAACCTCCGTTTAGATTAATCAGATTTTTTGTAAAATTAGGGTAAATCTTAGCGAATTCAAATTCAAAATTTTGAGCTGCAAACATTATTTTTCAAATTTAACTCAAATAAGCTTTATTAATTAAATTTTACAAGAAAAGCTGTAAAAACAAGTTATAATGCAGTAAAAATGCAGTAAGAAGTGTGAGACTTAAAAAGACAATAAACTGAATTAAGTAAACTTTACTGACTACAGGGACATTAAAAAAGAGTTGAGGTCTTGGTTTTTATCAAGGTTTAACTTCTTGGTAAGTCGATAGCGCTGACTTTCTACAGTCCTCAAAGAAATTCCAGAAATATTGGCGATTTCATTGTTGGTATGATTCATCTTAATGTAGGAAGCCAACCTTAAATCGGTTTGGGAAAGCTTGGATATCTGATTGAGCTTTTTATAAAATTTCGGGTAAACATTGCCAAACATCTTATCAAATTCCTTGTAAGATTTTTCTGAATCAATAAGTCTGTTAAGATCATTAGAAATAGTTTTATTTGAAACAACTTCCTCTTTTTGTGTAAGCAAAATTTTCTTCTGAAGATTTCTTAAATATTGATTTCTTTGAATGATGAAATTAGCCTTACTGACCAACTCTCTTTGTTTTTGATCCAACTCTGCCAATACTATTTCTTTTTCCAATTCCAATCTTCCAGCCTTTTCTTTTTGGTAATTGTAATTGATTCGTATGGTCATAAGTGAGAAAAACAGAATTACTGATCCTATAATCAAAATATATAAGTAAGTATTATATCTTATTTTACTTTCGTTAAGCGCTCTTGCAGAATCCGATAAAATGATCTGAGTTTCCAAATCATTCAGTGTTTTGAAAATTTTGAAATTACTTATGCCCGATGCAATCTTAATCAGGGAGTCCTTGATGACCAACAATTCTTCTTTGTTTTGAGTTTTTTTATAGATTTTTTCAAGAACCTTGTAATTGTATCTTTTTTCTCTATCACTAATGTTTTTGAAGCTTAGGTTTCTTAAAGCAATTTCTTTAGCAGTATCGATTTCGCCTAAGGCCAAATAACACTCAGATAGCCTTGAGCCCGTTACATTGACCTCAACTGGAAATGATTGAAAAAGTTCACTAGCCTCGAGAAGGTTTTTGATCGCTTTTTCATAGTCTTTTTTACTCTGGTAATAGGTCCCCATAATGGAATATGCATACCCATAATTTCGAGTTAAAAGGGATTTGGATAAATCCGACTCATCGTTTTTTTTAAGCTCATAAAATTCAATGATCTCATTTAATTTATTTTTGGCTGAAAAAAAATCCCCTTTGAGAAGCTTCACAGATAAAATCTGTGACATTGAGTATAATAAAGTTGAATTGTGATTTTTATCTACATTTGGGTTTGAATCTAAATTTTCGTATAATTTATTCAATATTTCTTCTTGTTTATCGTATCGTCCCATGGCACTATAAACTAAACCAATATTTGAATTTGAGGTAATTAGTCCATTGCGCTTGTTTATAGGATTTTCTGCAATTTCAAAAAGTTCCTTAGCTTCATTAAATTTCTCTAGCGCCTTCTTATAATTTTGATTTTTAAAATATACGTTTCCAATATTAAGAATGATCCATGGAGCGCTGGTTGATAAATTTAAATGATCATCAGTATTAAATTTATTTATAGAACTCTTTATACGCAGTGCAGAATTAAAGTACTCTAGGGCTGACGAATAAAGCTCCATGTAGAGCAATATTTCACCAATCTTAGCATAAGTATTTACCATTTCATCATCAGGAGATTCCTGTTCTCGTCGCTCAACATACTCCATCCCATATTCTATGGCTAAATTGGGGTTTAAAAATTGATACTTTAAGATAGAATCTCTTAGGCTTTGGTTTTCTTGGCCACTAACAAAGCATGTACTTGCACACAATGCTAAAAGCAAAATTTTACGCATCAGCCTATTTTTTGAAAAAAATATAGACTAATATAGTAAATAGTAAAATAAATATGATTTCTAGAAACTGCCTAAGATTCAATTCGATTATTTTTTTCGGATAAATATTTCTTTTTGGCCTGGTTAAATTCACGCAAGGTCATCCTTTTTCCGTTTACATAGATCGACTTTATCCCTTTAGGCAATTCGTTATAAAATAAATAATCATAATCCATAACTCCATAATATGCATAAATTTATAAATGGTTTGTTAAGATTTTGAAAAAAACAGTACTGCATTTATACTGCTTATGGGTCACTTATAGCCTCAAAAGTAAAATCAAATTTACTTCTGCTGTATTCGATCAGCCAATTGGTCAGGAATTGAGTCGGCGACATCCATAAGGTGCAAATCCATTGTGTCCAACAAATTGGAGATTATTTCTGGAAAAGTTTCAGCAAGATCATGTTTTTCGGAAATATCGGCTTTTAGGTCATACAGTTCTGGACGTTCCAGGACTATGGTTTCTCTTCCATAATGGATGGCTTCTCTCTGCTTGATATGGATTTTGTACTGCTTGTTTCGGTAAGCGTGTAGTTCGGCAAAGGCCCAATAAAAAAAATCCTTGCGAGGACTAGAAGACTTTTGTGTCAATACTTGAGACAAATCATAACCATCCAGCTTTCGATCGGATGGAGGTTCAGCCCCAGACAAATTTGCAAAAGTGGGCAATAAATCTAAGGTAGCACCCATCTGGTTAATCACTCCTGGCATTACCCTTCCCGGGCTCCAAAAAATAGTAGGCACACGTTGGCCTCCCTCAAAGGTAGTCCCCTTACCCGCTCGAAGTGGCCCAGCCGAACCCCCATGCGTCTTGAACAATAGCCAAGGGCCGTTGTCGGAAGTAAAAACCACAATGGTATTTCGATCCAATTGGTTCTTTTCTAATACATTAAGTATCTTTCCCACACTCCAATCGATTTCCTCGATCACATCAACATACAAGCTGGCTTTACTTCTGCCTCTGAATTCCTCGGAAACAAAAAGAGGAATGTGTGGCATGCTGTGCGCAAGATATAAGAAGAAGGGTTGGGCTTTGTTTTGCTCAATGAATTGAACCGCTTTTTGAGTATATCTCTTGGTAATGGTGGTTTGATCTGCCGGACGTTCGATCACTCGGGCGTTTTCGATCAGTGGTACATTAAAAAATTCTGTTTCTGTAAAATAGTGGGGGTCTTCTGCCAATTTGAGATATTGTCCCCATTGGTCACTGTCCATATCATTGGAATAGGGTATGCCATAGTAATAATCAAAGCCTTGTTGCTGCGGTAAAAATTTTGGCAAATGGCCCAAATGCCACTTTCCTATGGCTGCGGTTGCATAATATCGGGTTTTTAAAACCTCGGCGATGGTTATTTCTTCCAAAGGGAGACCGTTGGGCGAATCTGGAAAAAAGACGTGCCTTTTGGAAGAGGTCATTCCATTTCGGATAGGATATCTCCCCGTCAATAGGGCCGCCCTACTTGGGGTACAAACCGGATCGGCTACATAAAATTGAGTCCATTTTTGACCCTCTTCCGCCATTCGGTCAATGTTAGGAGTTTGGATGATCGGATGACCAAAGCTTCCGATATCACCATAGCCCAAATCATCACAAAAAATAATGACAAAATTGGGTGGCGGATCCAACTGTGGTGTAAGTGTAAAAAAGCACAAAGAAAACAATGCCAAAATTCGGTTTTTTATAGGTGAACCGATAAATGATTTTGCGCCACAGAAAGTTAAAGATTGATTTTTCAATTCAACGACTGACCTCCTTTTTCTCCAGTGCGGATTCTGTATGCCTCCTCCACAGGGAGTACAAATATTTTTCCGTCTCCCACTTGATCGGTTGCTGCCGCTTTCAATATGACATCGATGGTTTTCTGAACAAAATCATCATTGACCACGATGGATAAAAAACGCCTTTGAATTTCGGAAGTGCTATAGGTAATCCCTCTGTAAACATGTCCTTCTTTTTCGTTCCCTACTCCCGTTACGTCCCAATAGCTAAAAAAATTAACCTCTACTTGGTGCAAGGCCTCTTTGACATCATTAAATTTTGATTTACGTATGATGGCTTCAATTTTTTTCATATAGAAATGTTTTATAATTATTCGTTGTTATAAGCATTTACTCCAAATGAAACAGCATCTATTCCGGATTCCTCTTCTTGATCAGTAATCCTTATTCCAAAGGTCAAACTCAAAAGCTTCATTACAATCAAGGTAATGAAAAAAGAGAACATACCAATAGCAAGAACTCCAATAGTTTGGGTTACTAAAAGGGATACTCCCCCTCCATAAAAAAGCCCTCCATCTAAAGCAAAAAATCCGACTGCCAAAGTACCAAACAATCCGTTAATTCCATGAACTGCTATCGCCCCAACGGGATCATCCACTTTCATTTTGTCAAAAAACAAAACAGCGATATCTACCAAAACACCAGCAATAAGGCCAATAAAAATAGCTGATAACGGCCCTACAACATTACAACCTGCAGTAATGGAAACCAATCCTGCTAAAATTCCATTGATCACCATAGTGATATCGATTTTTCCATAGGAGAAATAGGTATAAAACATGGTTGCGATTCCTCCAGCTGCGGAGGCAAGAAAAGTGTTAACCACTACAGATCCTATCAGTTCCCAATTGCCCACAGCACCAAGTGATGAGCCTGGATTGAAACCAAACCAACCGAACCATAATATGAATGCTCCTACAGCTGCTAATGGCAAATTATGCCCTGGAATAGTATTTGAGCTTCCATCTTTAGCATATTTTCCTATCCTCGGCCCAAGTACTATTGCTGCTGCTAATGCAGAGAAGCCTCCCATGGCATGAACTGCTGCTGAACCTGCAAAATCATTAAACCCTCTCATGGCCAGCCAGCCATTGGGATTCCATACCCAATTGGCTACAACTGGATACATAATAGAACAAAAAATAAAGACTAAGACAGCATAGGCCCATAGCTTCATTCGTTCTGCCAAGGCTCCTGAAACGATAGATATAGCCGCTATGGCAAAGCCTAGTTGGATAAACCAGAAAAGTTTGTTGGATACTGTGAGTCCAAGATCTAAGTCTCGATCCATAATTCCAAAATCTAGAGCAAACCATCCATTTGAGGATCCATAGGCAATTCCAAAACCGACTGTAAAAAATGCGATGCCGCCAAAGGTAATATCAATGATTACCTTAGCAATAATACTCATTGCGTTTTTGGCACGAACAAAGCCCGCCTCCAACAAAGCAAAGCCTGCTTCCATAAAAAAGATAAGGGCGGCACACAAGGCCACCCAGACTGTATTGATTGCAAATAATTGTTCGTTAAATAATTCAGTGTAATTTTCCATTTAGTTTATTAATTATTGTTTTCTAAATATAATTAATAAATATTGATGGATTTTTAATCCCAAAAATTACGTTTCAAAAACGGTAATCTTTGAAAATATTAAGATAGATTGACTCAACTATACAAAACAAAATAGGGTACTTAATCTAAAACTTCATTTTCACCCACTGCCATTTCATCAAATTTCAGATCGTCCAACCCTTTTTGATCGAATGGATCTTCAATGTATTCTTGAATGTTGTATAAGGCCATGAAAATAAAACCAATGATCACAGAAAAGAAAAGGGAAACCCCTAATTCTAGAAAATTACTTTTATCAAAACTGGCCAATATGTGAGAGTTGTAAACCAAAGGAGAAAGGTAAATAAAGATCAAGCAATACATTCTCAAGGAAATGGGGGTGGCATGCACCTTTAGGGTATTTAATTTTTCCACACATTCAAAAAGTTCATTTTTAACCCTGATGATACTGTCTTTCTCTCTTTCGTTGTATTGTTTTTTTTGACTTTCTAGAGTATAGAAGATCTCCTTGCGGTGTTGCCGGATGGAAGTCATATCACTATCCCCATCGTCGGTCAAATGCTCTAATACTTTTTTTTGTAATCCAAGTAAATCTGAGAAAAGGGCTCTGTAAAATTTTTGTTGGATGCCATCTACGGCGCGTACAATATTGGACAATTCAATCAATTTATTCCTGAATCTATTGAACTCCCCAATTGATTCTTGCCGTTTTTGATAGGCACTGGTAATGGAAAAAACCAAAGGAAAAACAATAGCAATACTCAATATGGTAAAGTCGATGTGAAGACTGAAATCGAATCTATCATAAAAAAAATACACAACCAAAGTTTCTATAAAAATCAAAACCATTCTGAAGTTAATGGCCGAAAAAATTACTCTCATTATTTATATTTTTTGTTTAATTGACAATCAATTATCAACGTTATACACTTGCTTTAACTTATTAATTTAGATGATATTGCCCTTTGGAACAAAAAAATCTAAAAAAATTAGATGGTTTTGAATCAGCAATTCATTATAAATTATTGATTTTGAGATAAATAGGAAATAATTAAATATTTTTTATGTAGTTAATAAATTATAAAGTCAGAAAAAAGTCCCTTTTGCCCCTTAAAACTAAATTTCGAGGTCAATAATTAATGAAAAGATCATGGCGTTTTTGGGTTAAATTGGATGG
>CBFIIP010000005.1:0-3545 GCA_965662705.1 Flavobacteriaceae bacterium | reverse complement strand
TTTGGAAGAGGAGACTGTGGCGGAGGTAATACAAATTTTAAAAGCAGAATTTGAAGAATAAACGTAGGGATTTTTCCTACTTTTGAAAAGTAATAGGTATATATGGCAGACACTTCAACCATTAGATTAAATGTTGCGTTAAGGGAATTAAATATTTCTCTGGATCGTGCTGTAGAATTTTTGGCGCAACAAAACATTGAAATTGAAAGCCGTCCTACTACCAAAATTCCTCAGGAGGTATATCGAATTCTTTTGGATGAATTTGAAACTGATAAATCTAAAAAAGATGCCTCACACGAGATCAGTGAGGAAAAGAAAAAAGAAAAGGAAAGCCTGAGAATTCTTCAAGAGAAAAAAGAACAAGAACGCCAAGAACAGCAACAAAATATGGAAGAAGTCATCAGAGCCAAGGCTTTGATTAAAAAGCCAGTTACATTGGGAAAAATTGATCTTGAGTCTGGTTCGACCCAACCCGCAGCCCCTCCTGAAGCGACTGCCGAGGCCGAACCCCCAAAGGAAGCCGTTTCGGATCCACCTACCGATAAGACTAAAAAAGTAGAAGATAAGCTGGCTCCTGAAGCTGTTAAAGAAGAAAAAAAGGAGGAGCGCACTGCCACTAAATCTACCACACCTACTGCTACCTCTGCAGAAGGCACATCAGATCCAAGTGCTATCAAGACCCAATACAAAACTTTATCGGGCCCGAAGAAGACCGGCCAAACCATTGATTTGGAGGAGTTTAAAAAGAAAGAAAAAGGGGTTGAGGAGGCCAGAAAGCGCAAGCGAAAGAGAATCAGTAAAGAACCCACGGCCAAACCTCCCAATCGAAATGGAAGAAATCAAAATACCGGAGGGGGGAATCAAAAAAATCGTTCCAATACTCAAACGGTAAAGGAAGAACCTTCCGATGAGGAGGTACAAAAGCAAATCCGTGAGACCTTAGAAAAACTTCAAGGGAAATCCAACAAGTCCAAAGGGGCTAAGTACAGGAGAGACAAAAGAGATCAGCACCGACAAAAATCGGAGGATGAGTTGGCTGAACAAGAAGCCAGTAGTAAAATTTTAAAAGTAACAGAGTTTATTACTGTTGGTGAAATTGCCACCTTGATGGAGGTCAATATCAATGAGATCATCTCTGCTTGTATGACCTTGGGAATCATGGTTACTATGAACCAAAGATTGGATGCTGAGACCCTCAGTATTGTGGCTGAAGAATTTGGCTATCAGGTTGAATTTGTTAAAACGGAGCTGGAGGAAAGCATAGAAGAGTCCGAGGATGAAGAAGGAGATCTACAGCCACGAGCCCCTATTGTTACTGTAATGGGGCATGTAGATCACGGAAAAACTTCATTATTGGATTATATCCGAGAGGAAAATGTCATCGCCGGAGAATCCGGAGGCATCACCCAACATATCGGTGCTTATTCGGTCACCCTAAAAGACCAACAGAAGATTACCTTCCTAGATACACCCGGTCACGAGGCCTTTACCGCGATGCGGGCTAGAGGTGCTCAAGTGACTGACATTGCCATTATTGTGATTGCTGCTGATGACGACATCATGCCGCAAACTAAAGAAGCTATCAGCCATGCTCAAGCGGCTGGAGTTCCTCTGATTTTTGCGATTAACAAGGTTGATAAACCGAACGCTAACCCAGACAAGATAAAAGAGGCTTTGGCAGGCATGAATCTTATGGTAGAAGAATGGGGAGGTAAAATCCAATCCCAAGACATTTCAGCCCTCAAAGGGACTGGAATTAACGAGTTGTTGGAAAAAGTATTGTTGGAAGCGGAGCTACTCGAGTTAAAAGCCAATCCAGCCCGAAAGTCGAAGGGAACTGTCGTTGAAGCTTATCTAGACAAAGGTCGAGGATATGTTTCTACCATTTTGGTTCAAACCGGTACGCTTGAAATTGGGGATTATATTCTGGCAGGAAAACACAGTGGTAAGGTCAAAGCAATGTTTGATGAAAGAGGAAATCCTCTGGAATCCGTTCCACCTTCCACGCCCGTTTCCATTTTAGGATTGGATGGAGCGCCACAAGCAGGAGATAACTTCTATGTCCTCGAGGATGAAAAGGAAGCCAAACAAATTGCTGCCAAAAGAACTCAGCTTTTGAGAGAGCAAAATGTGAGAACCCAAAGACACATCACTCTCGACGAGATCGGCAGGAGAATTGCCTTGGGGGAATTCAAAGAGTTAAACATGATTTTGAAGGGAGATGTCGACGGGTCGGTGGAGGCTTTGACGGATTCACTGCAAAAACTTTCAACAGAGGAAATACAGGTCAACATTATCCACAAAGGGGTGGGTGCCATCACAGAATCTGACGTTCTGCTTGCTTCAGCATCGGATGCCATTGTGATTGGATTCAATGTAAGGCCAATGGGGAACGCTAGAACCCTTGCCGACAAAGAAGAAATTGATATCCGTTCTTATTCCATCATATATGACGCCATCAACGACGTAAAACACGCCATGGAAGGCATGTTGTCCCCTGAGATGAAAGAAGAAATCACCGGGACTGCCGAAATCAGAGAAACCTATAAAATTTCACGGGTAGGAACCATTGCTGGATGTATGGTGACCAGTGGTAAAATTTATCGAAACTCAGGGATTCGTTTGATTCGTGAAGGTGTGGTTGTATTCTCGGGAAAACTAGCCTCCCTCAAGCGATTCAAAGATGATGTCAAAGAGGTAGCAAAAGGATATGATTGTGGAATTCAGATCAAGAATTTTAATGATATCATGGAGGCTGATATGCTAGAGTGCTTCCAAGAAGTAGCGGTCAAAAAGAAACTCTAGTTGATCTTTGTCTCAAGCAAAAAGGCGGCAGGATAAACCTTCTTGATTTCCCTAAGTTTATTCAGCCCTAAGTAGTAATCTTTGAATTGACCTACTTGAACTTTATAGTTTGGAGTTTCAAAACTTAAATCCGCTTCCCAGTCTGGGAAGTCCTCTTTGAATTTTTCAAAAAGTTCTACTGCAGTTTTATTGTCCCCATAGAAAAGTTGGATGGTATAAAATGTTGAAGCGTAAACCTCAGCATCTATCTGTATTTTAGTATCCATCAGCTTTGTGATGGTTGAGTCTTGTTTAATGAAGGTCGCTCCCTTTTGAGCGTTCACTTCAATGAAGGATAAAAAGCAAAACAATGCTGTAATTACAGAGGTACAGACAATTTTTTTCATATCACAAAAGAACAAAAAAATCAAAAAAAACCGGAACAATTCCAGATTAAATTAAACAACTATTTAGAATTAATATAAATTATAAAAATGTTAAATAGTAGGTTTTAAGTTAACAAGTCTATGATGTAAATTTGTTACGGATTTTAGAAAATATAACATTGTTGTCCCTAACAAAAAAATTGCAGGAATACTCTTTCAATTGGTTAACAAGAATAAGTTCTGCATTCTTGATTTCAACCATCATTTTTATTTCCTTTTCAAGCTTACATGCCCAAGAGGCTGATGTTCAGGCGGGTAAAAAACTTTTTAATGCCAATTGTGCCTCTTGTCACAAGCTAAATAAGAAAGCTGTAG
>CBFIIP010000004.1:0-2952 GCA_965662705.1 Flavobacteriaceae bacterium | reverse complement strand
AATTCTGAAATTAAATTGTGGAATGGTTATTTCGAGAGGATTAAAATATATGGCCGGATCGAACTTGGTGGGTCGATCCTCAGCCACAACATTTTTTAAAGTAAAATTGTAATTCTCTCCTTTGAATTGAATGTCTGAATTTGTGTAGTAACCCCTGTTCCACCCCCAGTAAAGGTAGAGTTTTCCCTTCATTACGGTATTTTTGGGCAAGCTCAACGGATTATCTATTGTTGTCGTTTGCGCATAACAAACATTAATACAAACTGAAAGTAAAAGAAGGAACTTAATTTTCATGATGAGAAAGGGGAAAAATTACAGGATTGTAAGGACTACTTTTGATTTGTCCTTCTGCGAAAAATATATTTAATCCCGAATCCAAAAGAATGAATGAGGGAATGAAAGCTTGCCTCAGTTCCGTCTGTAGCCCTTAGGGGTCTAGACTTGTCATAGTGGAGAATGAAATAGCCGGTAAAGGCAAACCTGTTTCCGATCAGATAATCTATACCGATGCTCTGAGTAAATCCCCATCCTGTGACTTGATATTTGTTAACGAGAAAGGGCGTTAATACTTTATAAGGAACATACTCTTTTCCCTCCCAATCCGGGCTTGATAACATTGGCCCAGCACTTATAACTGTTTGTAAGATAAGTTCATCAGATAGATCATAGTAAACTCCAAACCCTGGACCAATTTGGGTATAACCATCGGCTAAATATAGCCCTGAAAGGGAGCCAGCACCTTCATCAAATCGATTGGGTTTTGTGTGCAAGTATTCCAACCCAACTGACATTCCCCATTTACTTTTTGAATTCTTTTTGAATACTCTTCTTATGTAAACATAATTATCCGGCTCTTCTGGGTGTATAAAAGGGAAATCTCTAGAAAAAAATGAGGAGGCATGAAAAGTTTCATCAGGAATGCTACTAGAGTATACCATAAATGGAGATATGATAGAGTAGCCAAACTCATACCGGCTCTCAGAAGTTGTCTTTATTTCAAGTTCATTTTGACCAATAAGAAAACAAGGAATCAAAAGCGCTTTTAAAAGAACAGTATTTTTCATTTGATAAGATTTAAGGGGGAGTTAAAAGGGGGGAGCGAAATTTCTTACAGACCAATAGGTTAACCAGTCTTCTCTACCTACAGAAGTCAAGGAAAACAGAGAAATTCTTAAAATTTAGAAATGCTGATGCTCCATCATAGTAATAAGGTAAGGAAAATTAGTCATTTAACTTTAGCACCGCCATAAATGCTTGTTGAGGAATTTCCACACTGCCCACTTGGCGCATTTTCTTTTTCCCTTTTTTTTGTTTTTCAAGCAGTTTCCTTTTACGGGTAATATCTCCCCCATAACATTTGGCGGTCACATCTTTTCTGAGAGCTTTGATGGTCTCTCGGGAGATGATCTTTGCACCAATTGCGGCTTGGATGGGAATGTCAAATTGTTGCCTTGGGATCAGTTCCCTAAGTTTTTCACACATTTTTTTACCTATGGTGTAGGCATTGTCCGCATGAATTAGGGCAGAAAGCGCATCTACAGGATTAGCGTTGAGCAAAATATCAACTTTCACCAGCTTTGACGGACGCATCCCTATGGGGGAATAGTCAAAAGAAGCATAGCCTTTGGAGACGGTTTTTAATCGGTCGTAGAAATCAAAAACGATTTCTGCCAGAGGCATGTCAAAATTTAATTCTACCCTTTCTGTAGTGAGGTAGGTCTGATTGGTGATCACGCCTCTTTTTTCGATACAAAGCGACATGACATTGCCTACAAAATCAGATTTGGTAATAATGGAAGCTTTTATAAAAGGTTCCTCGACGCGATCCAAAAAAGAAGGATCCGGTAAATCAGATGGATTGTTTACCATTACAATTTCGCAGGGATTTTTTTTGGTATAGGCATGATAGGAAACATTGGGAACCGTAGTGATGACGGTCATGTTGAATTCTCTTTCCAGCCTTTCCTGAATGATTTCGAGGTGGAGCATACCCAAAAATCCACAACGAAACCCAAAGCCAAGCGCTGCCGAACTTTCTGGGACAAAGACCAATGAAGCATCATTCAACTGCAACTTTTCCATACTGGCTCTCAGCTCCTCATAGTCCTCTGTATCCACAGGATATATACCTGCAAAAACCATGGGCTTTACTTCTTCAAAACCTTCGATGACTTCTTGGGTGGGGTTGTCTGCCCCCGTGAGCGTATCTCCTACTTTTACTTCTTTCGCCTCTTTGATTCCTGTGATGAGGTAACCTACATCACCTGCAGCGATTGATTTTTTGGGTTCTTGCTTGAGCTTTAGGGTTCCGATTTCGTCGGCGAAATAGGTTTTTCCCGTGGCGATAAATTGTATTTTTTGTCCCTTTTTGATTTCGCCATTGATGACCCTAAAATAGGTCTCCACCCCTCTAAAAGGGTTATAGACTGAGTCAAAAATCAAAGCTTGCAGGGGAGCACTTACCTCTCCTTTAGGGGCTGGAATACGGTCAATGATGGCAGTTAAAATGTCTTTTATTCCCAATCCTGTTTTTGCAGAAGCAGGAATCACCTCCTCAGGGTCACAACCCAAAAGGTCAACAATATCATCGGTTACTTCCTCGGGATTGGCAGAGGGTAGGTCTACTTTGTTTAGAACAGGAATGATTTCGAGATCGTTTTCTAGAGCCAAGTAGAGGTTGGAAATTGTTTGGGCTTGGATACTTTGGGCAGCATCCACGACCAATAGTGCACCTTCGCATGCGGCTATGGATCGGGACACTTCATAGGAAAAATCTACATGGCCTGGCGTATCAATCAGGTTAAAAACATATTGCTCTCCTTGGTGTTTGTATTCCATTTGGATGGCGTGAGATTTGATCGTAATCCCTCTCTCCCGTTCCAAATCCATATCGTCCAACAACTGATCTTGCTTTTCTCTGGAAGTTACTGCTCCGGTAAAGTCCAGCAAGCG
>CBFIIP010000003.1:0-15339 GCA_965662705.1 Flavobacteriaceae bacterium | reverse complement strand
AAATTCCTTGTACTTAAAAGATGAAATGGATTTTTAAAAAGTTTGAAACATTAAAATTAACAAGAATTTATTATTGAAGAACTAAAAAAACAAAATATTTGATCATGGAGAGAAGAGAAAGTATAAAGGCACTGATGTTGGGATCCTTGGGTACAAGCCTTCTTTTGAATGGTTGTATTGACACCTCTGCAGAAAAATTGGAACAAAAAATATGGAAGTTTCAGTATGGAAGAACACCAAAAGAAAAAGCATACGATCAAAAGCTGTTGGGCCAACAGTTTTTTGATGAACGAGAGATGGAGTTGATTACCCGTTTGGCCAATTTGATCCTCCCACCTCATGACAAAGGCTCAATAGAACAAGCCGAAGTCCCTGGCTTTATAGAATTTATTTCCAAGGATATTCCGACCCTTCAAAAGCCTCTTAAATCGGGTCTTATGTGGATTGATAAAACTGCTCAAGAAAAGTATGGAACTACTTTTGTAAACAGTACCGATAAGGATCAAAAATTAATTTTGGATTCTATTGCCTATGAAATTGAAGAGTTGGATGAACAACCAGAGGGTATCACATTTTTTTCATTAATAAGAGATTTGGTTGTTACTGGCTATTTCACCTCAGCGGTAGGTTTGAAGGATTTGGGCTACATGGGAAATACGCCAAACGTATGGGATGGAGTAGCTGATGAAGTTTTAAAAGATCATGACTTGGCCTATGATGAAGCTTGGGTGGCAAAATGTGTTGACCAAAATACACGCAATGAAACTGCCAAATGGGATGAAAATGGTAACTTGTTAAATTAAAAATATAAAGGCATGAATAGAAAACAATTTTTATCACTTACGGGAGTATCAGCTATAGGCTTAGCATTTCCAACTCCAATTTTTTCGAATAATAATAATATTGTCAAAAACAAGATTTCCTTGGCTCAGTGGTCCATGAATAAATCTTATTTTTCTGGTAAAAAAAATGCCGATGAATTCCCTATACACGCAGCTTCAATGGGTTTTGCAGGTGTAGAGTATGTCAACCAATTTTACTTTGATCAACTTAAAAATGGAACGACCTCCAGTAAAAATGTGGGACGCCTAGCAAAGATACTCAACCGCAATGCCAACAATCATAACATTTCCAACGTTTTGATAATGGTAGATGTGGAGGGTAACCTTGCGGACTCCTCTTCAGCGGTAATCAAGACTTCCATTGAACAACATAAAAAATGGGTTGAGTTGGCTGCCGAAATTGGCTGTCACTCCATTCGGGTAAATCTGGCAGGGGAAAAAGACCCCCAAAAATGGGTTGATAAATCTGTAGAGGGTTTGACAGGATTATGTGAATTTGCTGGCACCATGGGGATCAATGTCATTGTTGAAAATCATGGTGGATTGTCTTCAAATGCTGGTTTGTTGGCAAAGGTCATGAAAACGACCAATCTCGATAATTGTGGAACTTTACCCGATTTTGGAAATTTTTGCACCTTAAGAGGGTTGGGTAATGAACCGGATTGCAAAGAGTGGTACGACATGTATCAAGGGGTTGCCGAACTGATGCCCTATGCCAAATCTGTGAGTGCCAAGTCTTATGATTTTGATAATAACGGAAACGAAACCAAAATCGATTATGCCAAAATGATGAAGATCGTGAAAGACCATAACTATGAAGGCTTTATCGGAGTGGAATACGAAGGCAGCCGTTTGAGTGAAAAGGAAGGTATTTTGGTGACCAAAAACCTAATCGAACGATTACTTTAATTAACCAGTATGTGTTATTTGTCAAAAAAAATATTTTTTATTGCTGGTTCCATTCTGTTAGTAATGACTGCATGTAATCCTCCGCAACCGATTTACAGTTTGAATGAAGTTCCCTTTATTCCTCTTCCATTAGAAATAAAGCCATCTGATGAGGTATTGCCGATTGATGACATTAAATCCATTCGTGTCAAAGGCGAAGACGAGAACCTCAGTTCTATAGCAGAAGATTTTATGATATTTTGGAAAAAAAATACCCAGCAGGATTTACCTATTTTAGACGATAAGGCCGACGACCATGGTGCGATCACTTTAAAGATAGATTCTGATTTCGACGGACAAACTGAGGCTTATGAGCTAGAAATAGAATCCGATGAAATTACCATTAAATCAGATTCGGCCGTTGGTATTTTTCGAGCTGTCAAGACACTGGAGCAAATCATTGTCCTGAGTAAGTTGGGAGGAGGAACGAATTTTTTATCCCTTCCTGGAGGAGAAATCACCGACCGCCCCACCTATGCCTACAGAGGTGCCATGCTGGATGTTGCACGGCATTTCTTTTCGGTTGCTGATGTCAAAAGGTATATTGATTTATTGAGTATTTATAAAATCAATTTTTTACATTTCCATCTATCCGATGATCAAGGTTGGCGTATTGAAATCAAGTCGAGACCTAAGCTCACTGAGATTGGAGGTCTAACCGAAGTCGGAGGAGGGGAAGGTGGTTTTTATACCCAAGAGGAATTTAAAGAGATAGTAGCCTATGCTGCAGACCGATTCATTACCATTGTTCCTGAAATTGATCTTCCTGGGCATACCAACGCTGCCTTGGCTTCTTATGCTGAGCTCAATTGTAACGGTAAGGCAACAGAACTTTATACAGGTATAGAAGTTGGTTTTTCTACTTTGTGTGTTGACAAAGAAGAAACCTATGAATTTGTGGACGATGTGATTAGAGAAATTAGTGAAATGACGCCTGGACCTTATTTCCATATTGGCGGAGACGAGTCTCATGTCACCCCAGAGGAAGATTTTAATCGTTTCATGGATCGTACCCTTAAAATTGTAAAAAAATATAATAAAACTCCTATGGGATGGTATGAGTTAATCACTGCCGATATTCCAGAAGAAACCCTTTTACAGTATTGGGCTAAAACAGAGGATTTTTCTAAAGTAATTCCAAAAAAATCTAAAATTTTAATTTCCGCTGCCTCCTATAACTATTTGGATATGAAGTACGATAGTATCACTCCTTTAGGGTTGAATTGGGCAGGATATCTTCCTGTGAAAAAAGCTTATGATTGGGACCCACGTTCTCTGGTTCCTGATTTAGATGCAGATCAAATCATTGGTTTGGAGGCTCCACTTTGGACCGAAACCATTGAGGATTTCGATGATCTTGCTTTGATGGTTTTTCCTAGAATAATTGGACACTCAGAAATTGGCTGGACCCCAAAAAAAAGGAGAAATTGGGAAGACTATAGCCAAAGGCTGTCCTATCACGGGCCGTTACTCGATCACCTAGAGGTTAAATACTATACTGCTGAGGAAATTGATTGGAAGTAATTATCTCCTCAAAGGGGCTTGATCTCTAAGTTTCTCCATCTCACTTTGATTCCACCACCATCGTGAATTTGTAGGGCTATCGATCCTTTTCCTTGGCCAATTTTTTTATCCTCAAGTGTGATCATCTGAGTACCGTTAAGCCAAGTGGTGACCTTGTCTCCAACCACTTTGATCTTCATGCGATTCCATTCCCCCATTTTTAGGGCTTTGTCTTTCTTTGGGTCAGGTTTGATCAGCCAACCCCTTCCATATGATTCATAGATACCCCCACTGTCGTTTCCTGGAGGCGCTACCTCAGCTTGCCAGCCACTGATTTTTGTCCCTTCTAGGGTGGATCTAAAAAAGACCCCACTGTTGCCGTTGGCCTCTTGTTTGAATTCCAATGTCAGAACAAAATCATCGTAAGACTTTTCCGTAGAGAGATAGCCGTATTTTTTCTCTGGACCACTTTCACAAACTAACAAACCATCCTCTACATACCACAGTTCAGTACCGTGGATGTTCCACCCACTTAAGTCTTTTCCGTTGAAAAGAGAAGATTTTTGGGCATTTACAGATAAAAATGTGAGGAAAACTAATAAGATGTTTAAATGTTTCATTGTTTTTGTTTAATAGGTTGATATGATTTCGAGGGCAATACTTGTCATCGACAACATACTAAATTACACAAAATTAAACTATTGATTAAAAACGTTTGGTTTTTCGGACGATGGATGTTTTTACTAAAAATGAAATTGCATAACAAGAAAAAGGAATAGCTGTGATTAATGAAACTCATTTCCTTTTAAACATTAATAAATATTTTGAGTTTTTAAATATGGCCATAGGATATGGGGTTGTTCGGTCAGTAATATAGTGACTTGAACTCCCGTCCTCTGGCCAAAAAAAACACCTTAAAAAAAGGTGTTCATTTGAGTAGCGAGAGGGAGACTTGAACTCCCGACCTCCGGGTTATGAATCCGACGCTCTAACCGGCTGAGCTACCTCGCCATTTTCAGTTCGCAAATATAAAATTATAATTTTTAGTGACCCTTTTAAGATTTAAAAAAAATAATCAAATTGAATCTTAGCTTAACTTTTTTATATATATTAATGCTTAATTTTGCCTTGATGAGTAACAAAACCTTCTTTTCAGTAGAATACGATTTCCAATCCTCGCCACAGTTGCTGTTTCAATACATTTCAACGCCCTCTGGATTGTCTGAATGGTTTGCTGATAATGTGAATTCAAGAGGAGAGCTCTTCCAGTTTATCTGGGACGACTCTGAGGAACAGGCCAAATTGATCCAATCAAAATCGAATGAAATAGTTCGTTTTCAGTGGGACAATGGAGAGGAAGACGATAAAGACTATTATTTCGAATTTAAAATCGAGGTAGATGAAATCACCAAAGACGTTTCTTTGGTCGTTTCGGATTTTGCTGATGAAGACGAGATGGATGAGTCCAAACTGCTCTGGGACAATCTAATTGCTGATCTAAAGCAAGTTTTAGGTTCTGCCTAAACTTTTTTCTAATGATTAATTTCAATGGAGAATGTTATTCTAGATATAACGATATTCCTGAAGAACAGCTAACTCGATTAAACGCTTTACCCGTATACACTCATCATTTTTTGGCATTTCAAGGAAAAATTGCTCTTCTGGAGCCCCATTATTTTGCCATCATGGCCAATTTGAGAAGGTTTAGGTTGGAAATCCCTATGGATTTTACACTGACCTATTTTCAAGAACAGTTGGATCAGTTGAATAGCGACCAAGACAATGGATTTGACATTCAGAAAGTGACCTTAAAATTTTATAGGAGTAGTGAATCCATTAAGGCAAAAGCAGTTGTTCCCCTTCTTTTTATCATGGAAACGCAAAAAGGGCAATGGCAATCCAAGGACTTCAATTTAATTTTGTACAAAGACCACAGTATTTTAACGAGCGAATATTCTAATCTTTTTCAAACCAATGAATCTCTACGTGAACTGGGGCGCGTGTTTGCTTATGAAAACGGTTTTGACGCTGCCTTGATTATGAATGATCAAAAAAGACTCGCAGAAGGAACCCATGGTGCTGTTTTTTTGTTTGACAAAGACCAACTTCAAACTCCGAAACTTGCGGAGGGCGTTGTAAATACAGTATTGAGAAATACGCTGATTGACTTTATTAAAAATGAAACGGAGTTGGAGGTAATTGAAAGTGAGGTCCCTGTATTTTCTATTCAAAAAGCTGAAGAACTATTTTTGATTTCCTCTGAGTATGGTTGGCTACAGGTGGGTCAGTTCAGAAAGAAAAATTTTGAAGCCCATAGAACCGAAATTATACAACAAAACTTTATTAACTTTCTTAAAAATCAGTTATGAGAGGGATTTTCAGGAGTGTTAGACCACAATAAATATTTGCCTCCGAGAGCCACCATCTGATCCTTCCAAAGATTATGAGATTTGTAGGATAAAATCTTTCCAGCTAGAGGATTTTGTATCACCACCCAAGAATGGGCACTAATTTCCTGTTCCAATTGTTCCTCTGACCACCCCGAATAACCCAAAAAGAATCTAATATCTTGAGGGGTGAGTAAACCATCGTTTACCAGAGCAATGATTTTTTCAAAATCTCCTCCCCAAAAAAGTTTTTCGTCAATTCTGATACTTCCGGGAACCAAATGGCCTGAATTGTGAATAAAAAAAAGGTTGTCTTGCTCGACAGGACCACCGTAATATAGAGGAAAATCCAATTTGATTTCAGGGAGAACATCATTCAACTCGTAATCCAGTGGCTTGTTGAGAATAAAACCCAAAGATCCACTGTCTTTTTGGTGTGCCATGATCACAATCGATCGATGAAAGTTTTGATCACCAAAGACAGAGGGGTCAGCAACTAGAAGTTTTCCAGATTCCATGCATTAATTTTACACCATAATTTAAGAAAAAAAAATTAATGCAAAAAAAAAAGCTTCCCATTTGGGAAGCTTTTTTAGATTTTTGTACCAACTAGTTTACAGAACCCGAAAGTTCAGCACCAGCTTTGAATTTCACCACATTTTTGGCTGCAATTTTGATGGTAGCTCCGGTTTGGGGATTTCTACCTTCTCTAGCAGCTCTTTTAGAAACTGACCAGGAACCAAATCCAACAAGAGAAACACGTCCTCCTCCTTTAAGGGTTTTACCTACACTTCCAATTAGTGATTCAAGTGCTGCTTTAGCAGCTGCTTTGGAGATGCCAGCATCTGCTGCCATTGCATCAATTAATTCTGATTTGTTCATAATCTAAAATGGTTATTTATTACACTAACAAATTTATACGCTTTCAACAAAGACCAATGAAAATTTCCTCCAAATCCGCATTAATGTTAATAAAATCCACTATTTGTTAATAATGACGGGGGTTTTAAGCTATTTTACTCTGATTATATAGGATAAATCCATACCATTCAGCAACGCCTTGGCCTCCATTCTTTTTTTGTTGGGCAACTGCAATACGGTACAATCCAAAAAACCGCTAGGGTGTGCAATTAAGATTTTCTTGTCCTTGAAAATGATTTTTTTAGGGGTAATCTGGTGATTTTCTTGAATGATTACTGCTTCAAAAATTTTGACAACAGATTCTTTATCATCTTCGACCCAAATCGTTTTGGCTCCAGGATAAGGGGATAGCCCCCTTATTTTTGCCTGAATGTTAGCCAAAGGTTCATCCCAGTTCAGGAATACATTTTCCTTATCCAACTTCGGGGCCAATGGTTCGTTCCCTTTCCAGGGCTGTTTTTGACCTACAAGGTTACCCTCAAAAATTCCATGAACGGTCTTTACGATCAATGATGCCCCTGTTTTTGCAAGCTTATCATGAAGACTTCCTGCGGTTTCCTCAGCATCAATTGCTACCCTTTCTTGGAGTAAGATCGCTCCAGAGTCGATCACCTCGTTGATAAAAAAGGTTGTCACACCACTATATTTTTCTTGGTTGATGATGGCCCAGTTGATGGGAGCAGCTCCCCTGTAGTCGGGAAGCAGAGAGGCATGCAAATTAAATGTCCCATGGCTTGGAATGGACCAAACCAATTCAGGTAGCATCCGGAATGCGACCACCACCATCAGATCCGGGGACATGGATCGAAGTTGCTCAACAAACTGAGGGTTTTTTAGGTTAGTGGGTTGTAAAACGGGAAGTTTTTCACCTTCAGCAAATTGCTTTACTGCAGATTCACTAATTTTTCTTCCCCTTCCTGCAGGACGATCTGGTGCTGTGACAACCGCAACCACATTGATCTTTTCCTCAAGCATTTTTTTTAAACAGTTTACTGCAAAAGGGGGAGTACCCAAAAAAATAATACGTTGACTCATCTGAGGTAAAACTGATTTTTTTCATCCAATCCAATGATATTATCCTCCATCATCTTGTGCAAAGCTATTACAATGAATTCATTTGATGTCCCCATCCTCATACCAATTTCATATGCACTAAGCGCTTCTCTACTCAATACCTCTTTGATTTTAATTTCGACATCTTCCTTTGGCCGCTTGTTTTTTTCGCAGCTTTTGGCAGAGCATTGATGACATTGGGTGCTGGGCTTCTCACCAAAATACCGAAGAATTTTGTTGCGCTTGCATGCTGTTTCTTCAAAGGCATAATCCAGCATGGTATTGATTTTATCAGTTTTGAGCTGATGGTGGGCTTTGATCCGTTTTAGAAAAGGATTGAGGGTATATTGATCTTCGCGAGGAACCTTCCATTGCAGCTTCATGTCACTGTCCAATTGTTCGTATTCGATGATGTTTTCCTGACGCAATAACTTTAAATTTTTTTTGATCTTCGGGAAATCCATGCCCAATAGATCAACCATTTGACCTATGTTGATTTTTTTTTCTTTTCGAAAGATCTCTTGATAATTTCGCATCACAAACCGCAGTATTCGACCAGACGCATTGTCTTGTTCGGACTTTTTGACGGCCTGAGCTTGATGACAAGTGATTTTTAAATGGGTTTGGGTTTCAAAAGTCTCTTGCATTTCAAAAACACCCTCTCTGTCCAAAATCTGCATGCAATGATGCGCTTTTTTATAGGACAAGCCGTAAGTGTTACAAAAGAGCTTAAAGTGAAGTTTGTGGGTGATGCCTACTCCTTCTCCATAGGCAATATGCAGATGGTTGCACAGGTTTTTATAAAAACTTTTAATGTCGTTTGAATCGGGCAGGTGACTCAAAAATTGATCGAACAAACGCTGGCTGTCGGAGGGATGAACAAGGAGGATTCCGGCAGAGGGAAGTCCGTCTCTTCCAGCTCTTCCGGTCTCTTGATAATAAGATTCCATACTTTCGGGCATGATCAAATGGATCACTTTTCTAACATTGCTTTTGTCAATGCCCATCCCAAAAGCGTTGGTAGCTACCATGATGGGGTTGATTTCGTTTTTCCAATCCTCTAAACGTTTCTTTTTTTGCCCTTTTTCCATCCCACCGTGGTAAAAGGAAGCTTTCAATCCCCAGTTTTGCAATTCTTTTGCTGTGTTTTCAGCTTTGGAACGAGAACGACAGTAGATGATGGAAGACTCACTGGCAGTGCTTGAAAATATTTTTCGAAGGGCTCCCATCTTATCCTCTGTGTATTGGACTTGGTATCGGATATTTTTTCTTTCAAAGGAGTTCCTAAAGATTTGTGGTCGAACCATTTCCAACTCTATTTGGATGTCCTCCAGTACTTTGGAGGTTGCGCTGGCCGTCAAGGCCATAAAGGGAGCTTCGGAAAAATACTTTCGCAACTGCTTTATGGATCGAAATGCAGGTCGAAAATCATGACCCCATTCCGAAATGCAATGGGCTTCATCGATCGCAATGCCGGCTATGGGTAATTTTTTGAGGTGGGGAATAAAATCTTGCTGCGTCAAACGTTCCGGGGAACAATAGATCAGTTTGAAACCTCCATTTCGTGCATTGTCCAATTGTCTGTAAATGTCATTTTTACCGCCTCCCGGTTCAAAAAACATTGCTTTGATTCCCCTTTTATTCAGTTGATCCACTTGATCTTGCATGAGGGATATCAATGGTGAAATCACCAAAGTTTGTCCTTCCATCAACAAAGCTGGGAGTTGATAACAAACCGATTTTCCACCGCCTGTGGGCATCAATACCAACGTATCTTCTCCCTTTAAGTGATGCTCAATGACCACTTGCTGTAGTGGACGAAAAGCATCGCTATTCCAATATTTTTTTAAAAGATCAAGAATTTTTTCCATGATTGAGATAGTGCAAAATTGAAAAAAATCTTTCTTCGGGATTACCATATGGAATTTCAATAAAGGGAATACCATTGATTTGATAAACCTTTTTGATATGTTCAAAAAGCTTTTCAGCTTCTTCAAAATTTTCTAATCTTTGGCGGTCTTGTGTATAAATCTCTTTCCAAGGGGGGAGGAGCAAGGCCAAATCGTATGGGTATTTTGACAATTGGAATTTTTTTGGATCATATTGGGTGTCTCTCCAGTCCAAATAGGCCACAACATCATGTAAACCCCTATCAAAAAAAATGTAGGGTTTTGTCGAATGAAAAGAATCGTGATTGATGTTTTCATATTGTAGTTTCCTCATTTCCCATACCTTTTCGCTAAAGGCGAGCGGTCTAGATTTAAAAAAATTAGTTTCTCCCTCATTTAATGAACTTTCAATCAAACTACGAGAATATTCCTCCACACAATGATAACCTCTATCACTGAACAAACGGATCAGCGTGGTTTTTCCACTTCCGGGACCACCACTAATGACGATTTTTTGTGTTTTTGAAAGGGACATAGCGGGTCTAATTATACACAGATCAGTTATATTTGTACAAAATACCATTCCTTGATGAAATCAAAGGAAAATCCCGATGATTTTTACAATCGATTCCAACAGCAATTGAAGGAGTCACAAAATTGGCCTGGGCTATATATGTTTAAATTTATTGTCAAATCCAACAGTAATCAAATCACCAAACTAAAACAGCTTTTTGATAATCCAAGCGAAGGGGTGTCATTGGTCAATTCCTCCAAAAATAAGTTTCAAAGTTTAACCATTACCTTAGAAATGAAATCTCCAAATGAAGTTATTGAGATTTACAAAAAAGCATCTGCTTTCAAAGATGTCATCATTTTGTAATAAAATATGCATTTCCCGAGCCGATTCTTTGATTTTTAGTAAATTGCAACTTTCCAATCCCACTTAAGACAAATTTTCCCTAAATGGAAACCTTACAATACAATACAAAAAGAGAACAATTGATCATTCCCGAGTACGGCCGCCACGTTCAGTTGATGATCAACCAGATCATGGAAACCCAAGATCGGGAGGAACGCAACAAAATGGCAAAAGCTGTGATTGGGATCATGGGTAATATGAATCCCCATTTACGCGATGTTCCTGATTTTCAGCACAAACTTTGGGATCAGCTATTTATAATGTCCGATTTTCAATTAGATGTGGATAGCCCTTACGAAAGGCCACAAAAAGAAGTTTTTGACCAAAAGCCCGAGCGGTTAAATTACCCTCAAAAAAATCCAAAATACCGATTTTACGGTAACAATATCAAGGGGATGATTACTGTAGCCATTGGTTGGGAAGCGGGAGACCTTAAAAACGCTTTGATTTTGAACATTGCCAACCACATGAAAAAATGTTTCTTGAATTGGAACAAAGATACTGTTCAAGATGAGGTCATTCTCAAACACCTAATGGAATTGTCTGACAACCAACTCAAAGTCAGAGAGGAGGACTTACCTTTGACCGATTCCGCAGAGTTCCTCAAAATCAGATCCAAAAATGGCAATGGGTCAAAAAACAATCAAAAAAGAAAAAAACGAAATAACGGTCGTAGCCGATATTAATCTACCGCTTTAATGGGAAGTTTTCAAATTGAAGGAGGCCATAGTTTAAAAGGTAACATCACCCCTCAAGGGGCAAAAAACGAGGCTTTGCAAATTTTGTGTGCAGTTTTACTCACCGAAGAAACTGTTACCATTTCCAATATTCCTGATATTGTTGATGTCAATAAACTCATAGGATTACTCCAAAAAATGGGTGTCAAAGTAGCTTTTCTGGAAAAAGGAAAGTATGCCTTTACGGCCGATGCTGTTGATCTTAAATTTTTGGATACCCAAGAATACAAAACCGATGCCAAACAGTTGAGAGGCTCGGTGATGCTGGTAGGTCCTATGTTGTCAAAATTTGGTAAGGGATCGATTCCTCGTCCGGGTGGAGATAAGATAGGAAGAAGAAGGTTGGATACCCATTTTGAGGGCCTGAAGCTATTGGGAGCAAATTTTAATTATAGCAAAGAAGATTACTTTTACACAGTAAATGCCGATCAACTACAAGGACGAGATATTTTATTGGAGGAGGCCTCTGTAACAGGAACCGCCAATATTGTAATGGCAGCGGTTTTGGCCCGTGGAACCACCACCCTATACAATGCTGCATGTGAACCTTATTTGCAGCAGTTGTGTAAAATGTTAAACAGCATGGGAGCCAAAATCTCCGGTGTAGGCTCTAATCTCCTCACTATTGAAGGAGTAAGCGCTTTGTCCGGAACAGAACATAGGGTGCTACCTGATATGGTCGAAATAGGCAGTTGGATTGGATTGGCAGCGATGACCAAAAGCGAAATTACCATACAAAATGTCAGTTGGGATGATTTGGGGCAAATCCCCAATGTATTCTCAAAATTAGGAATTGAGCTTGAAAGAAAAGGAGACGATATTTTTATCCCCTCCCATCAAAATGGCTATGAAATTCAAAGTTACATTGACGGCTCTATTTTGACAGTAGCCGATGCGCCTTGGCCAGGTTTCACCCCCGATTTACTAAGTGTTGTGTTGGTCATTGCAACCCAGGCAAGAGGAAGCGTATTGATCCATCAAAAAATGTTCGAAAGTCGATTGTTTTTTGTTGACAAGTTAATCGATATGGGTGCCAAGATCATCTTGTGTGACCCGCACAGGGCCACTGTTATAGGCCACGATTTTAAATCCCAACTTAAATCCACTGTAATGACCTCTCCAGATATCCGAGCGGGAATTTCATTGCTTATAGCTGCCCTTTCTGCCAAAGGAACCAGTATCATTCATAACATTGAACAAATTGATCGAGGTTATGAAGATATCGAAGGACGTCTAAAGGCATTGGGAGCTAAGATCACCCGAATGAAAACCTAAAAGAATGAGAGCCCTACATCTTTTCTTCCTTTTTTTTGCCTACCACCTACAAGCTCAATTTATCTCAGGAAAGGTCTTGGACGCAGCCAATGGTGAACCACTACCATACGTCAATATTGGTATTTTAAACAAAAATATAGGAACCGTCTCTGATGTAGATGGCAACTATTTCTTTGAGTTTCAATCCGAAAATCTTTTAGATACATTGCGTTTTTCGATGATCGGCTTTGGAATAAAAGAGTTTGTGGTAAAAGATTATCTCGAGCAGGAAAAGGAAGAAATGATCATCCTAATGGAGGAAAAGCCCATGCAGTTGGCCGGGGTTACCGTCACACGAAAAAAAAATCAAAAATACAGACGTAAAATTTTGGGAAACAAAACCGAGTCCAAAGCCTTGGTTGGTGGATTTACTTCCAATGACCTAGGAAATGAAATTGGTTTTATATGTAGAATTAGAAAGAGTCCCAGTTTTGTTGAGGCGTTTAATATATCCATTGCCAAAAACACCTATGGCCTAGTTAGGTTCAGACTGAATTTTTACAACCTTATTGAGGGCATGCCCAATGAGAACCTCTTGGAGGAGATGATTGTTGTGGAGACAGATATCGAATCCGGAAAAGTTCATGTTGACCTCAAATCGTATGATATTGTCATGGAAGATGATTTTTTGGTGTCCATTGAATGGATTGAGGATTTGGGGATCGGAGAGCTGTTGTTTTCCGCTGGATTTTTTGGGTCCAATTTGTATGCACGTGCAACCAGTCAAGGGACTTGGACACAGATGGGAGTTGCAGCTTTTGGGATGAATGTGGAGGTGGTTTACTGAACCAACTTTAGTGGTTTAGCGCTTGGAAACTTTGTTGTTACTGATTCCTTTTTGACGGCTGCATTTGAATCGATCAACTTCTGTATTTCTTTGCTTTAGGTGTTTGGTTTTTCTGCCTTGTACCCGCGCTCGCCACATTTTAAAACTACTGGATTTCATTTCCCTGCGCATTAACCGAATGACTTCCTCCTCTTTGATGCCGAATTGCATTTTGATCACATCGAAGGGTGTGCGATCCTCCCAAGCCATTTCAATAATCCGGTCGATTTGCTCTACGCTTAAATCATTATTTTTTTTCATCTCATCAAACTGTTGCGATCGGCCAAAGTATGTTTGGCAAGAATTCGTTTTCCTTCCTTTCTAACCGAAGCACTTTTGGACATGGGCCAGAGGGTACTTGTAGCGTTTTTCCTCGCTTTTTGTAAATCAACAACGGGGTGGGGGTAAGATTTTCCGGGTTCAAATCCATACACACTCGCTTCTATGGGGGTCAACTCCCAAGGACTGTGAACCATCTCCTCCGGAAGATCTTTCAGTTCCGGTATCCATCGTTTTACAAATTGTCCGTTAGGGTCGTGTTCCTTTCCGTTTTTTACAGGATTGTAAATCCTCAGCATGTTAATCCCAGTAACACCGGCCTGCATTTGCAGCTGGGGATAGTGGATTCCCGGTTCAAAATCCAAAAACTGTCGCGCCAGAAAATGTGCGCAAGCCTGCCAAGGTTGCCATAGGTGGTGGGTAAAAAAAGAAACCAACAAGGAGCGCATCCTAAAATTCAAGTAACCGGTTTCAATCAAACAGCGCATGGATGCATCAACCAATGGGACGCCCGTTTGTCCGGTTTCCCAAGCCTTGATATATTTTTTGTTGATCGGTTGGTTGAGGGTTTGATACCCTTTGTTGATGCTTTCAAATTCCATGGAGCACTCCATTTCAAATTTTTGAATAAAATGAGATTGCCACCGCAAGCGAGAACCAAAAGCCTTGAGTGCAAAACTCCGGTTTCCCTTTGCAGTCTCATATTCTGTTTTTTGTAAAACCTGACGCATGGAAAGATTACCATAAGCAATGTAGGGGGAGAGGCGACTGCAACTCCTTCGAGAAAGATCGGGCTTTGAAATATGTTTTTGATAATTCCTGTAACGTTCCTTAAAAAAAGAATTAAGGTACTTAACGGCATATTGACTGCCACCCATCTGTCGTTGGGGGTGTGCCACGGTATTTAGTTTGGCAGGGCTGAGGTCTTTGATTTGATCTACTTCTTTTTTGGAGACCAAAGCATTTTTATTCAACGGTGTTTTTTCAATGGTTTCATTCATCAGGGCATCCCATTTTTTAAGCCAATCTATCCTGTTTTTCATTCCTCTAAAAACCCCTTGTTGAAGCTTTTCCTCAAAGGGAATATCTTGTTTTTGGCACCAGCGATAGATCAAAAGGTCTCTTTGGTAGGTGACCATTAGCCCTGTTTCTTGATGCGCCCATATTTTTTCAATTCGAAATTTTTTAGATATAGATTCAAAAACTTGCGCCACATTGCCGTTTACTGAAAGCACTTTACTATTATAAGTATCCAACCGAAGATTGATTCCCTCAAGAGATTGTTTGATAAAATCAAAATGCCGAGGACTGTAATGAGGGTCATTTTGCAGGTTTTCCTCAAAAATATAAACCAGCAAAACCCTGCGTTTGGATTGAAGTGCAAGCCGTAAGGGGGGATGATCCTCCAGTCGCAAATCCCTTTTCAGCCAAACCAAGTGTATGGGTTCAAGATTAGTATTCATCTGGGTTTTCAATGATTGATAAAGCTCTGTTTTTGATCTCTTGTTTTTCCATTGCAGGAATTTTATCCAAGAGTCGCAACATCATGGCCATACGGTTGTTTTTAATGAAAAATTCTTTTTTGTCCTCCAAGAAATTCCAATACAGGCTGTTAAAAGGACAGGCATCCACTCCAGTTCTTTTGCTACGGTCGTATTGACATTGGTCACAGTAGTTACTCATCTTGTGGATGTAAGAACCTGAGGAAACATAGGGCTTTG
>CBFIIP010000002.1:0-15618 GCA_965662705.1 Flavobacteriaceae bacterium | reverse complement strand
GGAAATTTCTATGGCTTTGATTCCTCCCCTATGAAGCGCTTGTGCCAATTCAAAAACGGAGGCTGAAGATGACAGGCGAATGATCGCGATGATTTTTGCTGCCAGTAGTTGTTCTAATAGTTTTGCCTTTGTCATTTTCATCTTTTTACATAACCTTTAAGGTTGCCATCGCTTACCGATCTTATTTCCTTTTCACTCAAGTAGTTGATGTCTCCCTTGAGGGTTTGCGTTATGGCAAAAGATGCTGTGGCAAAATCAAGGGTTTTTTGGAGTCCCCAGCCAGACAACTTGCCGTGAAGGATTCCTGCAGCAAAGGCATCACCCCTCCCAATCGGTCTTTTATCGTAGTAGGAATGGAAAGACTTGTCAATAGATTACCTCCTTCTTTGATCATTCCACCCAAAACATTTTCAGTGGCATGGATTTGATGTCTGATGGTCATTGCTATGGTTTCAAAGTCGCCTAAATGGGAGGCGAAATCAATGGCCTTTTTTGTGCCGTTTTTTAGAGCTAAATAATCATTTTCAATTTTAATATTGGCCTGAAAGACATCGTTGACTGATCCGATATTCCCCAAAAGAATATTTACAAAAGGAAGAATTTCGGAAAAAGATTTTTTGGCCGATTCAGCGCTCCAGAGGCTACGTCTAAAATTGAGATCAAAAACTACTTTACAGTTTGTTTTTTTTGCTACTTCTAAGCCTTTCAAAAGGGATTTTTGACAACTTTTTGATAGAGCGGGAGTGATACCAGTTACAATAAAATGAGTGCTGTTTTTCAAAAAACCGTCCCAATCTTTTTCACTCAAATCCCAGAGTGAAATGGAGGAACCTTTTCTGTCATAGGTTACATGGGTTCCCCGAATTGCTGTTCCATGTTCGATATAATAAGTACCCATTCGACCCTGATCCATCATTATATTTTGGGTACCTACTCCATTTTGCTGAAGGAACATGATTGCTTTTTTGCCCAATGGGTTTTCGGGTAAAGCGGTTATGAATCGGGTAGTGTGTCCCCAATGGGAAAGGTCAGCTAAGATATTGGCCTCAGCACCAGCAAAGCTCATTTCCAAAGTATCTGACTGAACAATCAAATCCTCGTGTCCTTGTGGACTTAGCCTTAAAAGGAGTTCTCCAAAACCAGTAATATTATTGTTCACGCTATGATATTGTATTGGAATACCCTAATAGACAACTGGCTAAGATAATAATGCCTAATCCTATCAACATGAGTTGAAAGGGTTTTTTGGCATCCTTCCATTCTCCAGATCGTACGGCCCATATATTGCTGATGATAAGAGATAAGCCCAATAGCATGGGCCATCCAATGATGGGTCCCATAGTGCCCATAAGTGCAGAACCTTGTCCATAGATGCCTAGGGCTGCAAACCAAAACAAGCCGGCCAGTATCGCCCATTTATAGGCATTGCCCGCCGCAGGAACTTGGAAAGAACTCCAACTTTTATTTTTTAATAACAGGACTACTGCATAGCCCAAGTTCATCACAAAGGCTCCTAAAAGTACCACCACCCAAGCCGCAAGACTGCTGTTACGTGTTAAGGCGCCCATTTTTTCTGCTTCCAAGGCAACTGGAGCCGCATTGACAAATCCTACATTAAGTAGGGCAGAAAGAACTCCGCAACTGACGGCGATCAAAATTCCTTTTGACATATTGGAGGGATCATTAGTATCACCTATTAACTTGTCTCTTTCAATCCCAGCCTTAGCGGTAAGTGCAACCCCTATCAGCATGATGACAACTGCAATGATGACATAGCTAGTGGCTGGATTGGTAAAGGCATCTTCGACTTGTAGCAGCGGAATAATAGACCCCACTGATGCGGCCAAACCCATGACAATACCATAGGTTAAGGAAAGCCCGATGTAGGGAACACTTTTGCCAAAGAGTATGCCTCCTACACCCCAAAGAAATCCAAAGAGCATTCCCAAAAACACTGATTCGCCAGGTGCATTTACAATGACTTCAAAAAGATTGGGAACTACGACAATCGCCCATGCGATGGGGAAAATAATCATGGCCACAGTAACGTGAACAATCCACCAAGCCTCCCACTTTAGAGGTTCCATATACTTCATTCCCAAACCGAAACTTCCTTGAAAAAAGCTCGCTATAATGACCAGTAAAAACGGTAATAATATCTCCATAATTGTTTTGATTTAAATGGTTGTGGTGACTCTTTTTTTGATGAGGTAGTCGTCAAGTGCCAGGGCAGAGCAGTCGTGTCCTATCCCGCTGTTTTTAATTCCTCCATGGGGGAGGTAAATGGCGTATTTGACTCCGTTGATTTGCACCTCGCCGAATTGCAATTCATGGGCAAATCGGGCTTGACGCTTGGCATCTTTGGTAAATAGATAGGAAGCCAGGCCATATTCGGTATCATTGGCCAATGCCAGAACCTCCTCCTCTGTTTTGAATTTAAAAATGGGAGCGATGGGCCCAAAGATCTCCTTTCGAAAGGCAAGCATTTCAGTATTGACATTACTGAGAACAGTGGGTTCAAACCAATATCCTTTTTCAAAACCTTGAGGGATTTCCCCCCCGGTTTCAATTATAGCTCCTTTGTCGGTGGCGTCAGCAACGATTTCCATCATACGCTCTTGGCCTTGGAGATTGACCAGTGGCCCCATGTCACCATCGCTGTTTTTTCCAAAGCCGAGTTTGAGTTTTTTTACTTGATCAACATAGGCTTTAAGAAAGTCGTTATAAATATTTTCATGAATGAAGAATCGGTTGGCTGCAACACAGATTTGTCCACAGTTACCAAATTTGATGCCAATGGCCAAATCTAGGGCCGCATCCATATCAGCATCGTCAAAGACAATAAAAGGGGCATTGCCTCCCAATTCCATGCTTAGCTTTTTGATACTGGAACTGCTGTCGGCAATGACCTGCTTTCCCGTTTGGGTAGAACCAATCATGGTCACTACACTGGGGATATTACTTTTGGTCATGGTAGTCGCAACCTTTTCCGGTGGCCCGGTGAGGATATTGACGACTCCCGCAGGAAAATCGATTTCATTTAAAATTTCTCCCAGTAAATAAGAGGAAACGGGTGACATTTCTGAGGGTTTGATGATCAAGCTACAACCGGAGGCCAGTGCGGGGCCAATTTTAAATCCTACATTGAGCAAAGGAAAATTCCAAGCCAGATAAGCGACTGCAACCCCTGCCGCTTGGTGAATCATCACATGCTTGTGGGTGCTCTCCGGGTCGGGAATGGGCTCATCTTTGATATCGGCCATGGCCTTGGGGTAAAACGATAATGCGTTGGTGATGGCTTCAATGTCTTCGTATGAGCCTTCATAGGTTTTGCCCATTTCGTGGATGATGGCTTGTCTTAAGCGCGTTTCATTTTCCAAAATTGCGCTCCGCAGTTTGGACATCCATTCCGTTCTTTCCGATAAGCTGAGTGCAGACCAATATTCAAACCCCGATTGGGCTGCTTCTAGTGCTTTTAGGGCATCGGCCTCATCGGCCCAAGCCACTTCGGCAATGGGCTTTTCATCGGCGGGACAGCGGATGATTTTTTTACCTCCATGGGTGGCTTCCACCAATGCTCCACCGATATATAGTTTTAATGATCCAAAATTCATTTTTGTTGTGTTGGTTGATCTATGGTGTTGTTGAAAATTCTTTCAGTGCTTCTGGGTCAATATCGATTCCCAAGCCAGGGGATTGGGGGATGTCGATATAGCCGGCTTCCATTTTTACTGCTGGTAAAGTCAAGCGATCCCTGATGGGGTTTTCGGTACGGTCGTATTCTATATAAATATCAGGGGGGAATAGTCTTCCCGGTAATGGTTCTATGTTGGCGATAAAGTGCAATGCCGCGTGAAATCCAATCCCAGTTCCCCAAACATGGGGAATGACTTCAATCCCAAAAGTACTGGCCAAACTTCCGATTCGTTTGGCCTCGGTTAGTCCTCCGGAGGCACAAATTTCAATTTGCGCAATGTCCACAGATTTGTTTTGAAATAGTTGAAGAAAACCGTAACGTAAATACTCACATTCCCCTCCCGCAATGGGTATGGAGGTTTTCTGTCGCAATTGGGCGTATTGGTCATAAAATTCTGGTGAAACAGGCTCTTCGAACCAGCCGATGTCGTAGGGTTCAATTTTTCGGGCCAATTCGGCAGCCTCTCTTAGCGAGTAGGCATGATTGGAGTCAACCATAAGCTGAATGTCGGGGCCAATGGCAGCCCTAATATTTTTTACATGTTTTACATCGTCTTCTATGGACAGCCCCACTTTCATTTTCATGGCTTTGAAACCTTGAGCGACATATGCTTTGGCTTCGGAAACCAAATCATCTACCAATGTTTTGCTCTCGGAAAAATAGAGCCCAGTTGCGTAGGGGACGACTTTTTTTCTGTGCTGACCTCCCAATAGGGTACTTACAGGTAATTTTAAAACCTTGCCTTTGATGTCCCACAAGGCGATATCGATTGCACTGATGGCAGCAAAAAGCACACTTCTTCTGGCAAAATCCAATGTCTTACGATACATCTCAAACCATAGCGATTCGTTTTCCAATGGGTTGTTTCCAATCAAAATTGGTTCAAGCATAGCAACCCCCTGCTGGATAACGTCTGCGGGGCCATAACCTTCTCCCCAGCCATATATGCCATCGTCAGTGGTTATTTTTACAACACAAATTCTTCTTTCGCTATAAGCCCACTGTGAAAAGAAGAAACTTTGTTCTAATGTTTCCGAAAGAACATGGGTTTCAATTTTTATGATTTTCAACTTGCTTGGTTTTATGCTAGTGTATTGTGGGTAATATAAAGAAAATATTGAAATTTATAGAGGTTACTTTTTATAAATGAATGTCATAGAGTAAGTAAAATGCGTTTGAAAAGCATCAATCTAAAATCCATCAACGCCTTGCCATTTTTTTTAATTCCTTTGATTTTAAGTGTTCCTTTTCCTTTTTTGAGTTTTATGGTTCCTATTTTAAGGGGTTTAAAGTCTTTTACATATGACTCCTGTCGGACGACTCTATCCTCTGCAGCACCATATTCATTGGGGTCATGGGCTTCTTTGATTTGACCTTTAATTTTGGCATCCCCAAAACTGACTTCAAAAAGAGAGCCTATGGCGTCTTCTGGACAACTGTAGTAAATGGTTATTTCAAAATCTCCATCTTGTGCTACTTCAGCCTCCCAACTGATGGAATCGTCCGGATTGATCCAATTGGTGAAATAGGTACAATTGGGGAATCGGTTGGAGCGTTTGATTTCTCCGCTTGGGGTTCCGTCTCTGGCAGGGACTTGTGTGGTGTGAAGACTGGGATGACCAATGTAGAACGGACGGCTGTCTTTTTTGGGAAGTTCGACCAATACTTCTTGTTCCCATTGTTTTTTGGCCTTGTTCAAAGCGGTCAAAACTAGTGGTTTTTTATCCCCAATATCGTTGGTTTGGTTGGGATCATTGACCATATCAAAAAGTTGACCTTCGTGGCTCAAGCGATAGTTTTGATTTCTCAGGCTCAGTTTGCCCCGCCAATAGTTGTAAATATAACGGTCTTCCCATATTGGGGTATTTTGCATGATAAGGGGTTCAAGACTGATCCCATCAAGTGGTTTCTTGGGATGAGATGTGATGCCCGTCAAATCTTTTAATGTGGGAAGGAGGTCAATGCCACTTGCAATTTCTTTGACGATTTTTCCTTGAGGAATTTTACCGTGCCAATTGATGATCATGGGAGAGCGAACCCCTCCTTCATCTGTACTGCCTTTCCTTCCCTTCATTCCTCCGTTCCATCGATTACCGTTGGGGCCATTGTCAGAAAGATAAATAACAATGGTATTTTCTAGTAAATCACTGTTTTTGAGTTGTTTCACTATACGACCTACATTCCAGTCGATGTTTTCACACATGGCCAATGCGGCTCGTGTGTGATCGATTTGATTTTTGGGTGGCCCACCACTTCCGGTTTGACTTAGCTTTTTGTCTTTGTATTTTTCCCAAAATCTGTCGGGAACTTGCATGGGACTGTGTGGGGTGTTGTAGGGTAGGTATAGGAAAAAAGGGTTGTGGGTATTTTTTTTGATAAAATCAATGCTGTGTTGGGTCAAGTCATCAATGATGAATCCGTCACCTCTAACAAGGGTTCCGTTATGTTCCAGTAGGGGATTATAATAATTTCCCCAGTGACCGGAGCAAAAGCCGTAGTAGTCGTCAAATCCTCGGCTATTGGGGTGGAAAGGGGCTTGCATCCCGTTGTGCCATTTGCCATAGGCCGCAGTTTGGTAGCCTGCGGATTTGAAAACCTCTGCAATGGTTTCTTCATCGATATCCAATCTTTCACCGCCTCTACTGGTGCTGTATACCCCACCCCTTACGTGATGTCTTCCTGTCAGGATTTCCGCCCGAGTAGGGGAGCAGACCGGACTGACAAAAAAGCGATCGAACTGAACACCGGTCTTTCCGAGTTGGTCAATGTTGGGGGTAGTTATATCAAGGTTGCCATGGAGGCTAAGGTCACCCCAACCTTGATCATCGGTTAGAATAAGGATGACATTAGGAGGTCTTTTATTGTTGTTTTGGCACCCCATTTGAATTAAAAGGATCATTACCAAAAAAGAAATAGGCAAAATTCGATTCATAATCATTTGTATTATAGGCTTCTAAAATAGAAAATAACCCAGAACGTCTCCGAAAAAATAAGTTGTTTATATTTCTAAACTCAACCCCAAACCAAACAATTCCCTTATTTGTAAGCGGCTGATTAAATCATCGTCGTATTGTAAATGAATGATGAGGTTACTGGAGATCTTGTCATTGACTTTAAGCCTGATATTGGCGTTCCATTCAAAATCAACATTTTCAATTTTATAGAGGTAATTGACATAAAAATTAAACTTGTTTTCCATGGTGATGTTTTCCATCAAATTGGAATGAATAAATCCCGAGAGAGAGGCTCCCATTGAGATGATATTATTGGCATCTTTTTCTACTCCAAAATATTTTTGACCGGGAGATAGGTTTTGGGTGTAATCCTTACTGACAAAGATTCCCCTTGCCGCCAATGGGGCAATATTAAACCAAGCTTTATCATCCTCTTTATAATACCACCCCAGACCCAATTGAATGATGGCAGGGGATAGAATCCTCGAAATTTCCTCTTTTTGATCTTCTCCATCTTTTTGGAAATACCGGTAGCCGGGGAGTAATTGGGTTCTAAAATTAAAATAAGCAGAATAGTTCCAATAGGTATTTACTTTTTTACTCAATACAGAGTTAATTTCAATACGGTCATCCGCTTTTTTGAAAAAGGAATTGCCTGAAAGATAGGTAGTCCCAATAGAGAGGATGATTTTGTTGTCCCAAATCCAACCTTCCACTCCTTTATAATTGATGTTGTAGTCTATACTGAAAAGTCCCGTCATGGAATTTTCTCCCCCCGAAACCCAATTTTCAAAATAGGCTTGGTTGAATGTAAACTGGGTAATTCCGTAAAACTTAAATTTCTTTTTTTGATTAGGATCAAGATCTAAAGTGTCGTTAGCCAAGCTGTCTATAACAGAATCTTCTTGGGCATGGACCCAACCGATGAGAAAAAACAAAAAGTAAACCAAAGGTTTCATGATAGCAATAATTCGATTATATCTAAAAGATTATAAAGATATTAAATCGCAGAGCGAACAAGGCGTGGTATTTGAAATTTCCTAGATGGAATTTAACATGGCGCATTTCAATCCATTAGGATTTGTCAGATCAAAATCCATTTAGAAAATCGTCTGAAGAATTTTCTTACGATTGCTATCCGTTGGATTTTTCTTTATCTTTATACGGAATTTAATGAAGAAGAAGATGTTGGGATTAAATGATATTCAGTATTTATACGAGTTTTTATTTTGGTTTGTTACGTTTTTTATCCTTAAAAAAGTTTGGCACAAGTCGGAGGTAAGGTTGATTTATGGATATAGCGTAGCAGTTTTTAATCTTTTGGCCGTTTTCTTTTTTTCATTTTCTTCCATCCAAGGAAGTCTAGATGGTTTGGATGCCTTCGCCTTTGGATTTTTGCATACCATGGTAGCCGTGGTGATGATTACTCTAGTCCATTTGAGTAAAAAAATTGAAAATAAGTCTTTTTAATATTTTAAAAATATAATTATGAAAGGATTAGCCATTGTATTGTTTTTTTTAGTTACAGTTTCGAACTATTCCCAAGAGTGGATTATTGTTGACATTTTGGAGCAGTCCAAAAAAGAATTGGTCTATAAAGTCGATAATGGAGAAGAAGTTAAAAAGGAAACGGTAAAAAACCCTTCCATTGTAAAGTTGATCATGGACTATCAATCAGAGGGTTTTCAGTTAAAGTCGGTAACACAGGGAATCGAATTGGATTTAAATGGGACTTTGCCCATGATCAATAATCGTAATAATAATTTTGGCGTGAACAATTTGAATCTTTTCAACAACAATCGCATTATGCTTTGGTTTGAAAAAAGAGAAGAGGAATAAAGCGGATTTCTTTTCCCTCTCCCGTCTGACATAGGGTAAAAAATCATTTCTGATAAAAAATGGAGTGAGTCAAGTGTAATATATCTAAATGATCAACGATGTTGGAGATTAGAGACGATAGAATACGATTGTCGACCAAATATTCTTGTGTAAAAATGATTCCCTCTTTGAAATGGTCGTGCGCTGAAAACCAGAAATGAATCTCATATTGGATGATATTTTTTGTCGGAATCCGATCATGGTCCAGTTTTGGTTTAATCGATAGGGAAATCCATTCTCTATGATCATAAAAATTTCATTGAAAACAACCAGGTGGGGAGCAAAACCTTTGGTTTGTCTTGTCAATGGAAACTGGAGTCCAGTTCGGAAGCGAATCCGAGTATTATAGTTCGTAAGCTGGTTTTTTCTTTCCCAACGTTCTTCCAATCGAATCCATCCAAAACAAGCGTTACGATTTATAGGAAAAGAGAAACTAAATTGTTGCCACAGATTATTTTCTATGGTTCTGTTTATGGGCGTATTACTGTCTATATAGGTGACCCCTGATGTAATGGCAGTATTTTTTGTCCATTTCAATTGGATGGAAGGACGGATCAAATACTGGTCATTTTCTGTAAAAAAACGACGGGTACGTACATGGGTCTCCAAGCGTAAAGTAGTACTGGCGGTTAAACTATAATCGGTGAAGATGGCTTTCCATGCATTGTCCTCCCTTTCCTGAGCTCTTATGTTACTGAGGATTAAAAAGATAGAAATCGTAAAAAAATTAAGGAGTCTATTATTCAATGGGTAAGGGCTTAAAGGATGTTATTATTCAAATTATCGGGTTATTCTGTAACATTAATTTGACCATTCATATTATTGTGTATGGAACACTGGTAATAAAATGTGCCCGCAACAGTGGGCGTCCAGGAGATAGTTCCATTTTCTGTACCGTTATTGTTGACACCATCCAACAAATTATTTGTCCCTGTTCCTTGTTCTGTTTTTAGGTAAAAAGGATGGCCAGAAGCATTGACCTCAAAAGTAATTTGATCTCCAACCCTAAAATTTAAGTCGGGATCTGCGTCTGAATTTAATTCCCCAAGTCTGTCTTCCCCTAGTATTCTATAATTGTTGTTGTCACCATCAGCAAACGTCCTAACTTCATAGTTAAAGGTTAGAAAGTCTTGTGTTGTATTACTCGTTACATTGGAATTGGTATCAGGGTTTATGTTATTGGCGGAAGAGCTCGAATTTTCTATATCGTTATTTGATGTATTAGTTGTGTCACTAGATGTTGTGGAGGAGCCAGTTTCAGTAGTATTTGTTGCGGTATTGATCACTGTAATTGAGCCTGAAATAACTTTAGAGACTGTTGCAGCAAAAAACGGTGTATTATTAGTTTCCTCAATGTGGTTATCAATAATTATTGAAAAATTATAAGTACCCGAAACATTTCTTGTAGGAGTTCCATATATTCCTAATATAGTCTCAAAAAGTGAAATTGAGGTTAGTACTCCCTCTGGAAGACCTGTTACACTAGAAATTTTAATTTCCTGCGTACAATCAGAGGATATAAAATACTCAATATCTTTTATGGATTCTCCAGAATTTACGGTTTGATTGTTAGGTCCATTAGTTCCTTGAAGATTGATAGATGTATCTATATTACAATTGTTATCATTAGAAGAAGATGTTGAAGAATTAGCTTGTAATGAACCATCAGTTCCGCCACCACCTTGATTTGAATTTGTTTCTGTCGTAGCATTATTCTCAACGGTTATTGTTCCACTTAAAATAACTTCTGGTTCAGCTATATTTAATATAATTTCATATTCAAAGCTTCCAATGGAGTTGGCCAAAGGTGTACCTGTAACTGTAATTTTATTGTTATCAAGATTGACCGTTATCCCCTCAGGAAGATTTGATGAACTAACGATAAGTGTTTTAGTACAGGTTGACGCTACTGTTACATCAATTATTATATCCTGAATCTGATTTCCTGCGCTTACTGTTTGATTTACATTGTCAGTTGTAATCTCAGTTTCAATTGTACAGGGCCCAGAAGCTAGCGTGGAAGATGCTGTCTCCATAGTCTGTGACCCTGTATTCGAGGGTGCAATCGGATCTGTGGTTTCGTTGTAGGTGGGGTCTTTGTCGGCTTCTAATTGCTCATCACAGATATCGGTCAAACTGATATTAAAACTGATAAAGTTTTCCGTAAGGACAATTTCCGTTAGACTTCCAATGTTTGTTTCTCCTTGATTTAAGCTTATCTCATTATTTGAAATGATACTGTATTGACCTGTTAGGGTTGCCGTAGCGGTAATCACAGCAAATGAGTAGTCGGATCTGAGAATGATTTCATTGACTTCACAATCTACCGCTCTGGCAGAGGTGGCCCGTTGAGATCCAGGACCTTTTTTCCTGATTTTCCACTTCCCCACCGTATTATTTCTGTCATTATTATCTGGATTTACCAATGGCAATATTTCTTCAAAAGTGGCCGTTACGGTTTTGGTTTGATCCATGATCAACTCCAAGGGATGGTCATAGGTAAATTCAACAGAGGTTTCATTCAAATACTTCCAGTTATGAAATAAAAAATCGGATGCCGGAGTCGCAGTCAAACGAATGGTCGTATTGGATTCATATTCCGTAGTTCCTCTACTCGAATTGATGATCTTTTGGCTCACCTCACCATCCCCCACCCTTTCGACGGTTAGGCTGTACCTCAATCTCACAAAATTGGCAGTAATGCTTAGGTTTGAATCTACGGTGATATTGATTGAACTCCCACTCTCTGTGGTACCGGTCCAACCGGAGAATTCGTAACCGTCCTCTGGGTTTGCAGTGATGGACAGGCTACTATTTTCATTGTACTTTCCTCCGCTTGTACTCACACGCCCCCCTTCAGAGGCTGTGACTGTAACATTGTATTGAACAGGAACTGGAGGTGCATCATCTTCCTTTTTGTTGCAGCAAAAGAAAAGAAAGCAAAAAGATAAAATGACTAATGACCGTTTCATCAAGAATAAATATTTGTTTTTGAAGTCAACTATCTTCTATAAAATATAATAAATAAGTTATAAAGCTACTTAAAAAAAATATTGACCCTATTGAATTGAGGATAAATCCAAACACAAAAGTTGTTTTGGGATATAATTTAAATGGTCAAAATCCCCTTCGAAATGATAGTTGATGTGGGTGTGCTCTATGCTTTGATCATGCTCCAATCCGACAGCAGTAGAGGAACTTTCCAATTTATAGAAAGGCCCGAGTTGGGTGGCTGATTGGGTGGGGCCATCATTTGTAGATTAATCTCTCATTTCCTTTTGCTTACTCACTCCGAAAGATTTGGCAACTAAGGCAAGATTTCGAATGGCTGCCCTGTTTTTTTTTACTGATGGACAGCGCACGCGATATTTTATCGGATCCCAAGCAAATATTGAGTAGCTCGGAGCCAACCATTCCGGTTGCCCCTGTTATGATTGCATTCATTTTTAAGGTAAGAATAGTTTAAAATTTGTCGCAAAACCACGTCCCACGGCCTCTTCTTTAATGATGGAATTCTGATATGACGATCTATAAGGAGTAAAAAGCAATCCCCAATATAAGTTATGGTTTTAAATGATAATTTCCCCAGGTGGGGTTAGGGTCTTACGGGGTCAATTATTTCAAATATCGAGGATGCTGAAAATTAAATTTTTATTGATCTTTTGAGAGATTGAGCCATGTTCCGGCAACAATCATTATAGCGAAGGTGATCAAAAAAACATTTGCCGCTGCTTCCGGCATAAATGATGGAGGCCATCCATCAGCGACAGTATAACCCGTAAATTCAAGAAAGCTGTTGGTAACGGTGGACAATTCAACGCCACTTTGTTTTAATTCGGATAGTCGATAGGATTGTGCTAGTTGAGCGTTTCTCAAATAGGAAAAAACATTGTATCCAAAAAAAACAGTACACAATCCAAAGACCGTCACTAAAACTTTTCCGAAAACGTTGGCGTTTTGTTCACGCTGAAATCTCATCAGTCTGAAGGTGATAAAAATCAGCCCCGTGAAAGTCAACATGTAAATAGCATTTGCAACAAAGCTCAGTTGATAGTGATTTAACAAATCTAATTCAGTCATAATATAAATTTAAAGTTAAAAAATATGAAGGGGCGTGATTGAAAAAATGGGTTTGTCGCTAAGTAATAGCGACAAACCCAAAAAAGTTATTGTCTAAAAATCAGCAATGCGAATGAGCATTAATGTGTTTACGACCTTTCTGATACCAGCCACCTTTTGCGAAAATTCTGCAAATGAGGGATCCATTAACATTTTTTTGGTATTAGAAAGAGCGGATTTAATGTCGGGTTGACCTATCCATACAAAATGGGTGAAGTCTGCGTTTTTTCCAACAATTGGGAAAGCCAATCCATAAGAATTTTCCTCGTAGTTCAATTTTTTTGCCATTTTTTGAGAAAAGCTTTTGAACTCCTTAAGATACAAGCCTGGGTTGGAAACTTCCATTTGGTAGATCATAAAGACATTATCTTCAGCCCAATCCTCTCCATTATACCAAATGGGTGTATTCAATGACTGAGAAACATCTATAGAGTATTCACCTAGTTTGCGCTCCCAAGCCAATTGCGCCTGCATGGATTCACCGTATGACATGAATGCTTGTTCAAAAGTCGCCTCATCAGGAAAGCAAAATTGAATAGAGTGGGTGGCTTCCATACTTCCATTAGGCCCGTAAGCAAACAAAGATTTGGTCGCTTGTACATTTTTCCCCCAGTCGGTTTGCATTAGATCTTTCATGGCAGACACAACCATTTCAGGCTCTTCTGCTTTAATGTCAAAAAAGACACAGTACTGCGCATGAACACCGAAAGACAGCGCAAAAAATAATAGGAATAAATTAATTTTTTTCATTTTAAATGATTTATGGTTAATACATAAATTTAAACATATTATTGTGTCAAAAAACCAATTAACGAAAATTTAATATCAATCATCAGTTGCGAAATAAAAATGGTTTTGACCACATAAATAACCCTCCACTTGGGAGGGTTGTTTTGGTATCATTTGATTTGCAGATTACTCCAATCTGCTCCAAAGTTCAAAAATTCCGTTCCCCAATGAATCAAGTTTTCCTTGAGAGAAATGATTTTCAGAGATGTTGATGGTGGCGGTAAAGCGGAAGCCATCTTCACCTTCTGGAATTTGAGAGTCCAACCAAGATTTTACATTATCAGTTCCAAAAACGACATATTCCATCAATTGATCACCTTCAACCGAATAATTCGTTGCAAAAGCAGCAGCTCCGGTATAAAGATCCTTGTTGGTCACCGTATCGAGATTGATTCCATTGTTCAGCCACATCATGTGATTTTTTGTATACAATTTGTACATGCTCGCTTGGTTTTGTTCATTTCCAAATTTTGTAGTGTCCATGGGTTGTCCATCTTTATAGCTTATGTTTCCCGCTCTTTTCCAAACCCCTTCTATTGGACCTTTTGTTTCTCTAGCTTTTTCCTGACAAGCCAGAATAAGAATTGATGTTAGAATTAACAATATTTTTTTCATTTTAATAATTGATTATGGTTAATCTTTAAAATTAACATTTTTACTTGTTAAATGCAACCTTAAAGCTTTCTGATTTGACGCTACAGCTTTCCAACTTTCCTTTTATTCATCATCATCACATCTGTAATCTTTGTAAGGGTCGGTTGGTTTTTTTGTGATTTTATTTAATGTAATCTCAGTCACAAAATAGTCATCCATATAGCGCTGGTCATTATCTTCATTCAAGAATGTTAAAGTATTTTCACCTTTCTGTAAAAATGAATGAGGCACATAAAACACCAGCTTGGCGGTGGTCTGCCATTCATCATTTTTATCTTTGTATTGTGCATTGACCACCATATGGTTTTTGGCTTCGGTATCCCAGTAGCTGAAGTAAGGTCCCGAATAATCCATTTGGATATTGGCTTTGATCAATCGATTGTTAATTAATGAATGGTATTCATTGAATGGATTGATACTTGGTGTAATACATTCGATTACAAGGAAAGTGGGGATTTGATCCAAATCAAATTGGACGTCTTTTTTTAAAAAAGATTTTTCATTGTCACCCAACGAAAAGGGTTCAAATTCGAGTGAAGTTTGAGCGTTAACGTAAAAAGTCAGCAGCATAAATAGTAAAGAATAGATTTTTTTCATTTTTTTAAATTTAAAGTTTAGATGAAATTACTCTTTGAGTACTTTTTGATCTTTATGTTTAAATCAACAAATGAATAAGAATAACGGGTTAGAAGTTTCAAAAGATTAGGGTTTAAGCATATCATTTTCTTTTATTTTAAGATTTTCATAACCTACGCTTAATGAAAAATGAAGGGGTGATTGATAATTTTGTGTAAAACTGATTTGATTTACATAACAGTTTCAATTCTACAAGTCTTACAGTCCATTCTCAAAGTTTTTGACGTCAAATGGTCTTATGAAAAAAAGACATTAAAACTCGTGCTTTTAAATTTTGTCATTTCCCTTGTCTGGATTGTTGCAACTGCGGTGGGGGTTTCAGCGATTATCAATGGGGATTACCTGATGATGTTGGTTTATGTCCTTTCAGGGGGATTTGGTAAATACCTCGCTATGATAGTATTGGGTCACAATAAATTACATGAAACAAAAAACACCAAACTCAGGATTTTCCCAAAAAAGACGGAAAGCAAAGTTAAAACCTTGTACGCAAAAGAAGATTCCCTTTCAGATCACAACCCTACCATTTCCCATTTAGAGGTGGTCAGATAAAAAAACATACACTACTGTCGCGTGGCTGCCAAAAACCATCATTTTAGGGCAAGCCGTTCCAAGAATTTCCTTCCTTTAAAAGAAAACATTTGATCAATCCGCTTCTTCTAAGAATTTTGATTCCCCTGTTGCTTCCACCTTTTCCCTGATTTTGATTTGCAACAAAATTTCGTAAATTTTTAAGCTGCTTGCTGATAGTAATTGCTCGGATGGAGTTTGGTTGGCAAAGCCAATTTTTTGAGATTTAGAAAAATTTGGAAAGGGTTATGCTCAAATAGCTGTCTTGTTTAAAAAACAAAAGGAACAGTTCTTCCTCGGATACACCACTAAAAATTCTCG
>CBFIIP010000001.1:0-9128 GCA_965662705.1 Flavobacteriaceae bacterium | reverse complement strand
CATCACTACCGAAGACAACGGACGTGGTATTCCAGTTGGGATTCATAAAAAAGAAGGGGTTTCTGCACTGGAGGTCGTGATGACCAAGATCGGAGCTGGTGGAAAATTCGACAAAGATTCCTATAAAGTTTCCGGAGGTCTTCACGGTGTGGGGGTTTCCTGTGTCAATGCCCTATCCGAAAAGCTTAAAGCTACCGTTTACCGGGAAGGGAAGGTCTGGGAACAAATTTACGAGAGAGGCAAACCTTTGGCTCCAGTAGCTGCCATTGGAGATTCTGACCAAAACGGTACAGTGGTAACATTCAAACCCGATCCTCAGATCTTTCAGCAGGTGCTGGAATACAACTACGATACCCTTGCTCAGCGGATGAGAGAGCTCTCTTTCCTGAACAAAGGCATCACTATCAACCTTACGGACAAAAGAAGAAAAGACGAGGAAGGAAATTTCGTTCATGAAGTTTTTCATTCGGACGAAGGACTGAAGGAATACATCCGTTTTTTAGATGGGAATAGAGAATCCATCATTCAGGAGGTCATTTCCATGGAAGGAGAAAAGAATGGGATACCGGTTGAGGTGGCGATGATTTATAACACCTCTTTCAATGAGAATCTTCATTCTTACGTCAACAATATCAACACCCATGAGGGCGGAACCCACCTATCGGGATTCAGAAGAGGATTGACTACGACCCTAAAAAAATACGCTGACGCTTCAGGTTTACTCGACAAGCTCAAGTTTGAAATTGCGGGAGACGATTTCCGTGAGGGACTGACAGCCATTGTTTCGGTAAAGGTGGCCGAACCCCAGTTTGAGGGACAAACCAAAACCAAGTTGGGGAACCGAGAGGTGAGTGCAGCCGTTTCCCAAGCCGTTTCCGAGATGTTGGAAAATTATTTGGAGGAACACCCCAACGACGCCAAAACCATCGTCCAAAAAGTCATCCTTGCGGCGCAAGCGCGACATGCAGCTCGTAAAGCGAGAGAGATGGTGCAGCGAAAAACCGTGATGACTGGCGGGGGGCTTCCCGGTAAACTATCCGATTGCTCCGAACAAGACCCTGCCTTGTGCGAGGTATTCCTCGTGGAGGGTGACTCCGCCGGGGGAACTGCCAAACAGGGCCGTGACCGTAATTTTCAAGCCATCCTCCCCCTCAGGGGTAAAATCCTCAATGTGGAAAAAGCCATGCAACACAAGGTTTTTGAAAATGAGGAAATTAGAAACATCTACACCGCCCTCGGCGTAACCATCGGAACCGAGGAGGATAGTAAGGCCCTTAATTTGGAGAAACTGCGCTACCACAAAATCGTTATCATGTGTGATGCCGATGTGGACGGAAGCCATATTTCTACCCTAATTCTCACTTTTTTCTTCCGCTATATGCGAGAGCTGATCGAGTCGGGTTATGTCTATATCGCTACCCCACCACTCTATTTGGTCAAAAAAGGAACTAAGAAAAGTTATGCTTGGGACGATAACCAGCGGGATCGTTTGCAACAAGAATTTGGAACCGGATCCAGTATTCAGCGCTACAAAGGTCTGGGAGAAATGAACGCAGAACAACTTTGGGATACGACCATGAACCCTGAAATGCGTACCCTTAGAAAAGTAACCATCGATAATGGGGGGGAGGCAGATCGAATTTTCTCCATGCTTATGGGAGACGAAGTCCCTCCAAGAAGAGAGTTTATCGAAAATAACGCCATTTACGCAAATATTGACGCTTAGATTTTAAATTTTAGATGGCTTTTCTCCCGTAAAATCTCTTATTTTTGAGTGATTTTAGAATTTAAACCATTTTCATATGAAAGTAACGATCATTGGGGCCGGAAATGTAGGTGCTTCTTGCGCTGAGTACATTGCCATTAAGTCCATTGCCAGTGAGGTAGTTTTGTTGGATATCAAGGAAGGATTTGCAGAAGGCAAGGCCTTGGATCTTATGCAAACTTCAACCACTTTGGGATTTAATTCCCGTATTAAGGGAGTTACCAACGACTATGCCTCCACCCAAAACAGCGATGTAGTGGTTATCACCTCCGGAGTGCCTAGAAAACCCGGAATGACCCGTGAGGAACTGATCGGGATCAATGCTGGGATCGTTCAATCTGTAGCCGAAAGCGTATTAAAATATTCTCCCAATACCGTCATCGTGGTGGTGTCCAATCCCATGGATACCATGACCTATTTGGCACTTAAGGCAACGGGATTGCCTAAAAATCGGGTGATTGGAATGGGAGGCGCCTTGGACAGCTCAAGGTTTAAAACCTATCTTTCTTTGGCATTGGACAAACCCGCTAACGACATTCAAGGCATGGTCATCGGCGGCCATGGTGATACTACCATGATTCCACTTACCCGTTTGGCCAGTTACAACGGTACTCCGGTTTCAGATCACCTCACCGATGAAGCCTTAGAGGAAGTGGCTGCATCTACGATGGTTGGGGGAGCCACCCTGACCAAACTCTTGGGAACTTCCGCATGGTATGCCCCTGGGGCCTCTGTAGCCTATTTGGTGGATAGTATCGTAAATGATCAAAAGCGAATGATTCCTTGCTCCGTTCTCTTGGAGGGTGAATACCAACAAGATGACATTTGTATTGGTGTGCCCTGCATCATCGGGAAAAACGGATTAGAATCCATTGTTGACATTCAGCTCAATGCTCAAGAACAAGAAAAGTTCAATCAAAGTGCGACAGCAGTACGTTCGATGAACGGAGCTTTGAGTGAGGTTTTGAAATAGAGCAGTGCGTTGGCTTAAATTCTACTGCTTTTTCTTAGCCTTTAAAGCCTCTTTCGTTGGTAAGGGCGACATTCTTTTAGTGCTTGTGTTTGAATAGTGTCGAGTAAACTTTATATTTGCTCGCTTAATTGAGCTTAAACAACAATTCATATGCAGAATAACGGACTGATCAGGCTTTTTGCAATCCTTTTTGGATTGGTAAGTATATATCAACTTTCGTTCACCTTTATTACCAGCCAAAAGGAAGCCAGTGCCAAGGAATATGCCACTGCCCAATATCCGGAAAGTGTAGAAAACTATATCGAATTAAGAGACCGCGCTACGGCCAATTATCTTGATTCCATTGCCAATGAGCCCATTTTTGGCTTTACTTCCTACAACGATGCCAAGGGCAAGGAACTTAACAAAGGATTGGATCTTAAAGGTGGGATCAATGTCATACTGCAGATCTCTGTAAAGGACATTCTTAAGGGCTTGGCAGAAAACTCCAAAAATCCGACTTTCAATCAAGCTCTGGATCAAGCCGATATTTTACAAGTCAGCACCAATGAACCCTATATTGAGTCTTTTTTCACCGCTTTTGAAAACATAAAGGGGGATCTAAAGCTTGCTACTCCCGATATATTTGCCAATCGTACGCTCAGCGACGAGATCACCTTTCAAATGGCCGACACCGATGTGCAACCCATTCTCAGACGTAAGGTGGATGAGTCTATCATCTCGGCATTTGAGGTGTTGAGAAAGCGTATCGATAAGTTTGGTGTAACCCAACCCAACATTCAGCGTTTGGGAACCTCAGGAAGGATATTGGTGGAATTGCCCGGAGCCAAAGATGTTGATAGGGTTAAAAATTTGTTGCAAAGCACGGCACAGTTGGAGTTTTGGGAAACCTATAAAAACGATCAATTGTTTAATTTTTTGGTGGAAGCCAATGAATATCTAAAAACCACTGTCGTCAAGGAAACCAAATCAGAGGAACCCGCTACAGATGAATCCACTATCGATGATCTACTTGCAGATGTTGAGGCACAAGATTCAACCGATGTAGCCGCAGTCAATCCGCTTTTGGATTTGGTGCTTGGATCGGGATTTCAAGGAGGGCCAGTATTGGCGCAATTTGCATCCAAAGATGCTGACTTGGTGATGGGTTATCTGGATACGCCTGATGTCAGAAAACTATTACCGAGAGAATACAGATACATTCGCTTTGCCTGGGGCAAGCCAGCTCCCGACAGCGAGGTCATTGAACTCTATGCGCTCAAATCCAATCGTGATGATCTCGCCCCATTGAGTGGTGGCGTGGTGGTGGATGCAATGCAAACCTATGACATGATGGGTAACCCCGCCGTATCCATGCAAATGAATACTCAAGGGGCCAGAACCTGGGAGGCCATGACCGGAAAAGCTTTTCGCGAAGCTTCCAACATTGCCATCGTCCTCGACAATATCGTTTATTCTGCTCCCGGCGTGTCCAACGGAGCCATTTCCGGTGGTCGATCCGAAATCACCGGTAGCTTTAGTCTTAATGAAGCCATTGACTTGGCCAATGTGTTGCGAGCAGGAAAGCTCCCCGCCGCCGCAGAAATTATCCAATCCGAAATTGTAGGTCCTTCCCTTGGAAGGGAAGCCATTCAAAGTGGGGTTTATTCATTTATAATTGCCTTGATTTTGGTATTGGTCTGGATGGTATTTTATTACGGTACGGCCGGAATTTTTGCCGACGTGGCCCTAGTACTCAATATCCTATTGATCTTCGGAATACTCGCCGGATTGGGCGCAGTACTGACCCTTCCGGGTATTGCCGGTATTGTACTGACCATCGGTATCTCCGTAGATGCCAACGTACTGATTTTTGAAAGGGTTAGGGAAGAACTTAAAAAAGGGAAAGGACTGAGAAAATCTGTAGCTGATGGCTTTAACAATGCTTTGTCCTCCATTTTGGATGCCAACATTACCACGGGTCTCACCGCTTTGATCCTATTTGTCTTTGGAACAGGACCCATCAAAGGTTTTGCCACCACCTTATTGATCGGTATTGCAACTTCGCTTTTTACCGCTATTTTCATCACCCGATTCTTTATCGATGCCCGTAACGAAAAAGGGAAAGCGGTTGCCTTCGGTACCCGATTGACCCAATCCTTGTTTACCAATATCAACATCAGTTTTTTACAGAAAAGAAAAGTTGCCTATATCATTTCTTCTGGGATCTTAGTGGTCAGTCTGCTGTCCCTTTCTTTTCAAGGATTGAACCAAGGGGTTGACTTTGTCGGTGGGCGTTCCTACACGGTTCGTTTTGATCAGATCATCAGTCCTTCTGAGATCCAATCCAATTTACTTCCTTCTCTGGGAAGTGCTGAAGTCAAAACTTTTGGGGAAGAAAACCAGCTTAAAATTACCACCAAATACAAGGTCGATGTAGAAGGCTTGGCGGTGGACAATGAAATTCAAAACATCCTTTATACTGCCTTGCAACCCTTCCTACCGGATGGCCTGACCTACGATGCTTTTGTCAATGGGGCAGAGGACAAGCAGATAGGGATCATGTCCTCCATCAAAGTAGGGCCGACCATTGCTGATGATATCAAGAAAAACTCCTTTTTAGCCGTCATTGGTTCGCTGATTGTGGTCTTTTTATACATCTTGTTGCGATTTAGAAAATGGCAGTTCTCCCTTGGTGCCGTAGCTGCTGTTTTCCACGATGTGTTGATCGTATTGGGGATATTCTCCCTTACATACAAAATCATGCCTTTTAACATGGAAATCAACCAAGCCTTTATCGCTGCGGTGCTTACGGTGATCGGTTATTCTCTGAATGATACGGTGGTGGTCTTTGACCGCATCCGTGAATATGTTGGAGAACACACCAAATGGAAGTTTAACGATACGGTCAATGCGGCGCTGAACAGCACGTTAAGCCGTACTTTGAATACTTCATTAACGACTTTGATTGTACTCCTGGCCATCTTTATTTTTGGAGGGGAGTCCATCAGAGGATTTATGTTCGCTCTGATTGTAGGCGTTATTGTAGGAACCTATTCTTCTGTGTTTATCGCCACTCCGGTGATGTATGACACCCAAAAAGGAAAGACAATCACAGAGGAGGCCAAGTAATATTTTAAATTACCGCTTTTCTACACAAGGGTCTAACGAAGCATCGGCGTGCTTGTAGGTTTTTGGCTCACCCAATGGTTTACTAACAATAACCATAGATGTTTACTCAAACAAAATACCTATTGAGTATGAAGTTAAACCGGTTTTTTACGGAAGGACAAGGCCAAGATCACCAAACCAAAGACTATACAAGGAATACTGAGCCACTGACCCGTTGAGAACAAGGGTAAGACCTCTTCAAATCCACCTTGACTTTCCTTCACATATTCCACTAAAAACCGAATACTAAACAGCCCGGCAAAAAATACACCCAACAGGAAACCACTTTGATCCCGGTATTGACTGTTGTAGATTTTACGGAGAATAAAAAACAAGATCAGATAACCAAAGGCTTCATACATTTGTGCGGGGTAGCGGGGGAGAACCTCACCCCGATTTTGGAAGACCACACCAAAGTTGGAGCCAGTGTATTTTCCTACGATTTCGGAGTTAAAGAAGTTTCCCGTACGAACAAAAAATCCGCCAATAGCAACGGGAATGGTCAGTCGGTCCAAAATCCAAAGCAGGGGCTTAAAGGGGTTGAGACGCTGGAACAAAAAGATCCCGCTTAGGATACCTATTACGGCACCGTGACTGGCCAGTCCTCTGAAGCCGATAAAATCATAGCTGCCGTCTGCTTGTTCTTTGATGGGGAGTAAAATTTCGATCAGGTGATTTTGGAAATAATCCCAGTTGTAAAAAAACACTTCTCCCAATCGGGCGCCAAGTAGCGTAGAGACCACCATATAAATAAAAAGAGGTTCCAAGTACTTTTGATCGATATTTTCTTTGATGAACATTTTTTTATAGAGGCGCAAACCAATGAGGAATGCGATGATAAACATCAGGCTGTAGATGTGAATACCAAAGCCCCCGATTTCGAATAGTTTTTCGTTAGGTGCCCAGTTGATTTTTAGAAAGGTCATGTTTTTACATTTGTGGGTTAAAAGTAATACAATTCTTAAATAATTGTGGTCAGATAAATGTTAAGGAACGGGATCATAACCACTTTTACCCCAAGGGTGGCATTTGGAGATTCTTTTTAAGGTGAGGTAAAACCCGCGGATCGGTCCGTGGCGACGAAAGGCTTCTAGGCCATATTGGGAGCAAGTGGGGGTGAATCGACAAGTGGGGGGGAGTAGAGGGGAAATCAAAAGTTGATAGCCTTTGATGAGTAAGACAAATGGAAAAATCAAAATCTTTCTTAACATCTCTAAATGAGCGTAAACTGGGTTCCCTCCTTACCGTCTTTCAGTTGAATACCATATTCCAAGAGTTGGTCTCTGATACGATCAGACGTGGTAAAATCCTTATTTGTTCGAGCATCATTTCTGAGTTCAATCAACAAGCTTATGGTTTTATTGAGGGTCTCTTCGGTGGCATTGCTGGATTTTTGCTCGGGGGCAATCCCTAAAACATCATGGATGAAGACAGCCAACATTTTGGTTAGGGTTTCCCATTGGGTTGTATTGATGGGATGGTCTTTGTGTACCACCAAATTGATGAACTTTACGGCTTCAAAAAGCTGTGCGATGAGCAACGGACTGTTGAAGTCGTCGTCCATGGCAGCATAACATTTTTTCAACCATTGATCGGTATCAAAATCTCCCGCTTGGTTCATAGGGCTTACTTTGGCGAGTTGTTGAACGGCCTCCATCAAACGGTAATACCCCTTTTCGGAAGCCTCCAGCGCATCTTCGCTAATATCTAAAATACTGGTGTAGTGTGCCTGCATCATAAAAAAACGCACTACCTCTGGGGAATAGGGTTTTTTAAATTTGTCGTTTTCTCCAGAAAAAATATCCATGGGCAGGATGTTATTTCCTGTGGATTTGGCCATTTTCTTTCCATTGAGGGTCAACATATTGGCATGGAGCCAGTATTTTACAGGGGGGTGATTGTGAATGGCTTGTGCTTGTGCAATTTCACACTCGTGGTGTGGAAACTTGAGGTCCATCCCACCGCCGTGGATGTCAAAGGAAGCACCCAGGTATTTGGTACTCATGGCTGTACACTCCAAGTGCCAGCCTGGGAAACCATCACTCCAAGGGGAAGGCCAACGCATGATATGCTGAGGCTCAGCTTTTTTCCACAGAGCAAAATCTTGTGGATTTTTTTTATCACTCTGTCCGTCTAAGCTACGGGTGTTGTGGATCAATTCTTCGATCTTACGGCCACTCAATTGGCCGTAATGATGGGCTTCATTGTATTTTAATACGTCGAAATAAACGGATCCGTTGACCTCATAGGCAAAACCAGTTGCTAGTATTTCTTTGATGAGCTCAATCTGTTCGATGATGTGCCCTGTTGCGGTAGGTTCGATCCCGGGAGGGAGGGTGTTGAACTTTTCGAGAACCTGGTGAAAGTCCACCGTATAAAACTGCACCACTTCCATGGGTTCGATCTTTTCGATCCGCGCTTTCTTGGCAATGCGGTCTTCGCCTACGTCTTCGTCGTTCTCCAGGTGACCCGCGTCGGTGATGTTTCTCACATAACGAACTTTATAGCCCAAGTGTTTGAGGTAGCGGTAGATCAGATCAAAAGAGATAAATGTCCTGCAATTGCCCAAATGTACATTACTGTATACCGTAGGACCACAGACATACATGCCTACATGGCCAGGATTGATGGGGACAAAGGCTTCTTTTTTACCACTCAGGGAATTTAAAACGACGAGAGAGTGGTCGATCAAAACTCAGTTTCTAATTTGATGTAATCCAAAAATTCTCTTTTAACCTCTTTTTCCTTAAAGCGACCGCCAAACTCGGAGGTAACGGTACTGCTACTGATGTCGCTGATGCCACGAGAGTTGACACAAAGGTGTTTGGCATCGATCACACAGGCAACATTATCGGTATTCAATACCTTTTGAAGTTCTTCAACGATTTGCAAAGTCAAACGCTCTTGTACTTGTGGGCGTTTGGCATAGTAGTCCACGATTCTGTTCATTTTGGACAGCCCTACTACTGTACCGTTGGAGATATAGGCCACATGGGCTTTTCCAACAATCGGTAGAAGGTGATGCTCACAGGTAGAGTAGACGGTAATGTTTTTTTCGACCAACATCTCTCCGTATTTGTACTTGTTGCTGAAGGAGGAGGCTTTTGGCTTATTGTCTGGATGTAGGCCACTAAATATTTCGTTGACAAACATTTTGGCCACCCTTCTGGGCGTGCCTTTAAGGCTGTCATCCGTGAGGTCCATACCCAAGATATGAAGTACCTCCTGAATTTTTTCTTC